>NZBC01000116.1 GCA_002687715.1 Planctomycetota bacterium
AGAGCGGAGCGGACCTGGAGGCTCGCGCTTCCGCTACGATCCGCTGAGGTTTCGCAGTACGTGCTGGATGCGGGTCGCAACCTGTCCGCTCGTGCGGGGGAGTGCCGATCGGAGCGCCTTCTCCGCGGGCTTGGCCGCCGGACCGAGGTTGTCGAGCGCGATGACGACCCCGAAGCGGACGAGGCTCTTCGTGGTCTCGAGCGCGGTGATGAGGGCGGGGAGTACCGTCTTGCCTTTCGGGTCGATCGCGACCATTGCGAACGCCGCTTGCTGGCGCAGTGCCACGTCGGCTCGCGGTTCTTCGAGGACCGCGGTGAGGGCTGCCAGTGCATCCTTGGCCGGGGGGCCGATCTTCTTGAGCGCGATTGCCGCCTGCCACGCGACGCTCGGGCGGCCAGCGCGGTCCTTCAGCAGCGTGGTGAGCTTTGACGTGGCCTGGCGCGCGTTCGGGCCGAGCCGCGACAGCGACTGGGCCGCGTCGTACCGGATGCCTGCGTCGGCATCGTCGAGGAGCCGCAGCAACAGGTCGACGCCGCTGGCGCCCTTCGCGGCCGCGGCGTGGCGGGCCTGCTTCAAGAAGGCGATGATCTTCGTTTGCGGCGCTTTGAAGGCGAGGATGAGCCGCGCCTTCTCGCGACCGCTCTCGTCCAGCACGAGCACATAGACCGCGTTGCGGTTGAGGCCGAGCTTCTTTGCCAGGGGCGCCGCACCATTCTTCGTATCGATCTGCAGCCGGACGTGCTGTTTCAACAGTTCGTGGAGCGCCGGCTCCGTCTTGCGGGCCTTCTCACCGAGAAAGCTCGACTCGCACCCTCACACCGAGTCCAGGACGTAGACGAATACGTCTCGGCGCTTGGCCGCGGCCTCCTTCAGTGCTGGCTTCAGGTCCTGATGCCACGTCAGCGCTCCGGGCGGGGTCCGGGGAAACGGCCGGTCGTTCACCGGCGGGAGCGGAGTCTGGCCCGCCGCCGTCGCGGCAATCAGCAGTCCGAGGAGGGTCGTCGCGCGCATGGTTGTCTCTCCGAGAAGAGAACGCCCAGCGTACCTGCATGATTGCAGGAGACCGAGAGAGCAGAGGTATCAAGGAGGACCCAGGAACCCTGGAGCAGAAACAGACCTGGTCTGAATCCTGGGTTCTCCTTGGCCTTCCGCTCTCGTCGCACGCGGACGCGGTAGCCTGAGCGGACCATGCTCCGTCTTCCGTCATTTGGTATCCAGCGTCGCATCGGCCGGTGGGCGCGTAGAACGGTCGGCCGCCTGCTCGGACCATCGACGGTGCTCGCGAAGCTGTACGTGCCCGATCGCGCGCCTGCGGGAGCCCCCGACGAGACGCTCGATCTCGATCCCGACGAGACGGGCGGTGAAGACGAGGGGCTCCCGCTTCCGCCGGCGAAGCTCACGCTGGCGTGGAACAGCGACCTCGCGGAATACGTCGCCTCCGGGCGTGACCACGCCACCGCCGTTCGGAGGGTGCTCGAGGAGCAGGAGGCTACGCTCGGGGCGGGCGATGCGCTGATGGACTGGGGCTGTGGTACCGGTCGCGTGCTCCGGCATTTCGCGGGCGAGGCGGAGCAGGCGGAGGCCTGGGGAGTCGACGTCGATGCCCGCGGGGTTTCGTGGGCGAAGCGCCACCTGTCGCCGCCGTTCCGGTTCGTCACCGGGACCAGCTACCCCCATCTGCCGTTCCCGGACGAGACCTTCTCGCTCGTCTTCGGCGTGTCGGTGATGACCCATCTCGAGCACCTGCGCGACGCGTGGGTCATGGAGATCCGACGCGTGCTGCGACCGGGCGGGCTCGCGATCCTGTCGGTCCACGACGAGCACACGCTGGCCCATCTGCAGCAGCACGGCCCGGTCGGTGCGATGGGCCTCCCCGAAGACCTGGCTCCGCTGATGGACCGCGACGTCACCGTAGTGCAGGGTGCGGAGTGGAACCTCACGTTCACGTTCCTCCACTCCGACCACATCAGGCGCGAATGGGGTTGCTACCTGGACGTGGTCGACCTGAAGCCCATGACGTTCGGAGTGCAGACCGCCGTCGTCCTGCGGCGCTGACCTACCGCAGGGTCATCTCGGCGAATGGATCTCGGCGTTCACTGTGGCGCGCCGAGCAGCTCGACCATCGCTTTGCCGAACGCGTCGCCCATGAGATAGAACGTGCGTCCAGAGCCGAAGTAGTGGTACGGGCGGTCCGACGCCATCGCCTGCCACTTCGCCTTCATCGGCTCCCATTCCGACCACGCTGCCTTCTTCGCCTCGGGGTCCTTGGCCTTGCGCTCCTTTCCCTTGCACTTGCGCCAGACCTTGAACATCTTCGGCAGCTCCGGGTCGACAAACACCCCCGTCTTCACGTAGCGCACCGTCCCCTTGAACTCCGGGAGTTTCGCGACGGCCTCCTGCTGCTTGCGGAACTTCAGCACCTTCTGGTTCGGATTGGCGCCGGCCTGCCCGAGCTCGCCGATGACCACCGGGAGCTTCGGCGCGTCGAGGTCCTTGCGGACGTCGCGAATGAACTGGGCGAGCTGTTCGGTGTACTGGTCGTTGCCGCCGCCCACCGAATCGTTCCAACCCTGAAACCACAGCAACCCGGCGAACTCGTACTTCCCGCGGTAGTACGGAAAGTACTTCTTTACGTTCGCGAGCACGTCCTTCGTTTCGGCCATCATGCGCGTGTAGTGCGATCCTGGTCCGCCCGCGCCGGGGGAGAGGAAGTTCTTCTTCAAGCTCGCACCGCCCCACGCGCACTTGATCAGCAACACGGGTTCCTTCAGCGCCTCTCCGACCACGTGTCCGAACCCGAGCTCGGGACCGAACTGGTTCTTCTTGCTCCCGTACCCGACGGTGATGCCCGAGTTCAATCGCGGACCCTTGTTGCGCTGGTACGAGATCCACACGTCCTTGCGCTCCACCCACTTGCCATCTCTCTTCAAGTGGGCGAACTGCTGGCTCGTCGCGGTGTCCGCGATGAGCGCATCGAGGTGCTTGATCGCGCCTTTCCCCTCCATGTTGGATTGGCCGGCGAGGATGAACACCTTCAGCGGGCCTTGGGCCGCGAGGGACGACGCGAGGAGCAGCCACGGGACGACGGCGGAGAGGAGGTAGCGGTTCATGCGGACATGCTACCGCCCGGCGCCGGTCGATGGGGCTGGGATCACGGTTCCGCAGGTTCGTCGCGCACCCAGCGCCTGAAGATCGTCCCTGTGGCGAGGCCCCGGCCAGGAGAGCCAGGAACGCTGCAGACTGGTGCACGGCCTGCAGTTGGTGTGGGCTATTGCTGAGTGTGTCGCCTGCGTTGGCGGTACCATCGGCGAACCCCGATGAATCCAACCACGCGACCCCTCAGCCTGCTTCAGTCGGCGACGCCCGACCGGGTGCGAACCGAACCGTTCGACCACGCGGAGTTCACGCCGGTGTTCGACACGGTGGCCTACCAGCGATTCGAGGACACGTTCCCGCCGCTCGCGCGACTGACGCGCGGACGCGCGGACTACGGCAGCAACCAGGCCGTGCGCCTGGCCGCGAAGGAGGTCATCGCAGACGAGGGGATCGACCAGATCTGGCGCGACTTCTTCGCGTACCACGTCTCGCAGGACTGGTGGAACGACATCGTTCGGGTCATGGGCGACGGGTTGCGGCGCGCTCATCCCGGACTCGAGGAGCGGGTCGGCAAGTCATTCGAAGACTGGCGGGCCGTGCGGCGCGGCGGGCCGGAATCGGGTGAGGTGCTCTTGGACTGCCTGTTCGTCATGAACACCCCGGTCACGAAGCAGTCGAGCGTCAAGGTGGCGCACGTCGATCGCAGCCGCAAGATCTTCAGCGGGCTGTTCTACTGCCGCGACCCCAGGGACGCGGCCAGCGGCGGCGACCTCGGGATTCATCGCCTCGAGCCGCCCTTTGCGTTCGACAAACACCAGGTCCCGGAGTCTTGCGCCCCGGTGGTCGATACGCTGCGCTACACCTCGAACAAGTTCATCTGTTTCGCGAACTCACCGGTCAGCGTGCACTCCGTGACGCCGCGAGGAGTGACGGCCGTCCCGCGACGTTACGTGAATATCGTCGTCGAAGTGCCGTTCCAGGCTTTCAAGCCGCCGCAGATGCCATGGCCGCGCCGGTACTTCTACCGGCTGTTTCGCCGCCACCGGACACGCAACTTCAAGTGATCAGAACCGCGTTCCGGTCGTCTCGAAGATCGTGACCGTCAGGTTGTAGAGGGCGTGCAGCAATGCCGCCGCGCCGACGAAGGGCAAGGCCCGCGAGAGCTCGGGCGGTCGGAGCTGTCGGAACACCGCTCGCCACATTCGCACGAGACCCACCGACGCGACCGACGTGCACGTGACGTGCAACGTCGTGCACACGCTCCATCGCCACCACACGAGGCCGTCCGACGCGTCCGGGATGTAGATCGTGAGGTACAGCAGGTTCTCGATGACGGCGAATCCGACCGCGGCGCCCACCGCGGCGAGGAAGACGTGGGTCGCCGATCGCAGCAGGTACGGTCGGACCTCGATGACCGCCACGACGACGGCGATCTTCATGGCCTCCTCGAGGATCGGTGCGAACACGACTGCGGCCAGGATCCCGCCGCCGGTGGAAAGCAGCGCGCCGAGTACGGCCCAGGGCCCGCCGGTCAACGCCGCGACGATCACGATGAGCATGCTCGTGGACGGTGCCGATTCTCCGACGCGGCGCTTCAGCCACGTCGCGTAGCTCGGCTCGTCGATGGGCGGCGGACGTTCGTAGGAGACGAACTCGCACTTCGGGCACGGCGTCCCGGGGACGAGACCCACGAGATCGTGCCGGCACCGCGGACACTCCCAGGTGCGGTCGATCTCGGCGGCTTCGTCGCCGGGGAAGATCGCGGGCTCGTTGTGGACGGAGTGACGCGCCTCGCGATCGTCGGCCTGACCCGGCCCGTTGGTTCGGGCAGCGCGCGATTCGGACGCGTCGTCCTCCCAAGGTTCCCCGAGGTAGAACGGTTCGTTTTCGAAACCGGGGTGATGATCCGGCCTGGTCATCCCCGGCGCCGGACGGCGGTGCCATACGCGAGCATCTCGACCTGCATCGCGCCGCCGCTCCTTCCGCGCATCTGGGAGATGTTGCTGTACCCGAAGCGCACGTTCCACACCTCGCTCGCGCCCCGGGCCTCGGCCTGCTCCAGCAAGCGGAGAAGCGCTTCACGTCGCGCGCGGTTCATGAGGCTGACGGCGGACCGCATCTCACCCCCGACCAGGTTGCGCAGCCCGGTCGCGAAGCTCTTGAAGTAGTCGGTCGCGATGACGACGCTCCCGAGCATCATGTGTGCGTCCTCGACCTCGTCCGGCGCCGTGACCCGCTTCAGGTTGCACACGCGGATGTGGGAGAGGCGCTTCTCGCGCTCGGCGAGCTCGCGAAAGTGGCGGCGTTCCTTGCTTCCTCCGACCAGTAGCCCGAGGACGCCAATACAGAAGGCGAAGACCACCAACTGAATGAGGAACGGCCACGCCTCATTCATACCGCGCTCCGGCAGCGGGTGCGAGGCGAACGGCCGTGCCGTACGCGTACAGCTCCGCGGCACCGCCCGTCACGGCGCTCGTCGTGAACCGCACGTTCACGACCCCGTCCGCGGACAGCTGCTTCGCCTGTGCCAGCATCCGCTCCAGCGCTTGCCGGCGGGCCTCGGTCAGGAGCTCGGTGTAACCACGGAGCTCGCCGCCGACGAGGTTCTTGAACCCCGCTGCGATGTCGCGACCGACGTGCTTCGCGCGAATGGTGTTGCCCTGCACGAGTCCGATCGCCTCGGCGATCTCGCGGCCAGGGATGGTCTCGGTATTGACGACGATCATGGCCAGAGCGTAGCGCGAGGGCCGCGCGTCGGACAGTCCGCCATCAGGGTCGCCGATTGCGCAGGTCCCGGGCCGCCTTCTCGAACGCGGCGCTCCATTGGCGCCACGTCTCGCGGTCGGTGTGCTTCGATGCGTTGCGAGCGTGCTCGAGCTCGGTGTCCGCGATGTCCCAGTGTCCGCGCCCGATGGCGATGCGGGCTCGGACGAGACGGGGTAGGAATGGAGCTGACTGGTCGCGATGGCCCGCCCGGGCGCAGTGCCGGATCAGGCCGATGAGCCGGGTCGCGTGAAGCCATGCGTCGTCGGGCCGGCCGGCGGCCTCGCAGGCAATGGCCGCATGGTGCAGCGCGGCCCAGGTGTCGAAGAACTCGTAGATCTCCTTCGCCCGCGTCGCCTCGTCCAGGACGAGCCGGTCGGTGTCGTCGTCGAACTTGATGCCGTCGCGTTTCTGGGCCCTCGCGAGTGCGTCCTCGAAGGGCTTCGCTGCGGACGCGAGCTGGCCTCGCCGCCATCGCGAGAACCCGAGGAGCCAGGGACCGCGCGGGTCCGTCTCCCCCTCGCCGGCCTTCTCCAGGAGCCACTTCTCGGCTGCGTCGCGTCCAAAAAGACGCTCGGTGCAGCGTGCGCGTGCGAGCGGCAGGTCGAGGTTCGGCGGGGTGCCCAACGGCTCGCCGAAGGTCAACCGACTCGATCCCCAGGGCCCTCGATTGACGTCGCCGTGATCTGCGAGCGCGGCGTCGTAGTGGGTGAGCGCTTCCTTGTCCCGACCCAGCTCCTCCAGACATCGGGCGCGGCTCAGTTGCAGGCTCGCCGCGCGCGGATGTAGAGCGATGAGGGCTTTGAGGGCGGCGGCCGCGTCCTCCCATTCGTGCGCGTCCATGAGGGCCTGGGCTCGCTGGTGCAGCCGCGCCTGCTTGCGCTGTGGCGTGCCATGGATGCCGGCTTCGGCGGCAATCGCGCGGGCCTCAGCGGACTCCGCCGCGGCCAGGAATGCGATGTAGCGCGGGGCCGGAACGAGCAGCGAATCCGCAGCCACCGTGTCGAGCATGTCCAGCTCGAGAAGCCCCTTCTCAACGAGCGAGATGACGAGGTTGGCCCCGCCCTTCGCGACGCCCCACACGTGCACGAGCCGGACGCGCTCCCCGTCCGCGTCCTTGCGCTCCAGCGCGGAGATCGGGATGGCGCGTGCTCCCTCGTGGGCATCGACCCACGCTTCGACGGCGTCGGTCACGTCGAGCTCGGCCCCGGCTCGGAGCCAGGCGACGTTGACGAGGGAGTACCCGGAGTTCTCGACGCCCTCGCGCTCGGCGAAGACCCCCTCCCACGCGAGCTCGGATACCGGAAACGGTATGGTCCCCGGCCCCGCCGTTCGGGTTGCGGCCCCTTCCTCGCCGTCGCGTCGGTTCGAGCGACTGAGCGCGAATCGCCCAGCGGCTCCCATGTTGCGGAACGCTCGTTCGACGAGTTCGGCGTCGCCGCCGCGCTCACGCCACTCCCAGAGGTCGGGGATGGCGGCGACCGCCGCTGGTCCCATCTCGCGCAGAGCGTGCGCGGCATTGACTGGAATCTCGCCGCGGCGTTGCTCCAGGAGCTGTTCGCGAACCAGCGGGAGTAGCTTCTTCGCGCGCACCCCCAGGTGCTGCACGGCCCACAATGCGTTCTGGCGGATGTCGAGGTCGTCTTTGCGGCACAACGCGAGGAGGAGGCACGGGATGACCGAGTCGGGCAACTTCTCGATCATGGCCAGGGCGCGGACGACATTGCGTTGCAGGTGCGGGTCCCGCCGTTCCCATGCGGCGAGCAGATTCGGGACGGTGGAGGCAGCGCGCGGTCCAAACGACCCGAGCGCGCACGCGGCCCAGGCCGCGATCTTGGGGCGTCGCTTCGCCAGGACGTCGAGCAGTGGCTTCTCCGCCCGTTCCCATGCATCGTCGATGTGTCGGGTCAGGATGCGCTCGCCATCAGGGTTGGCGGGATGGCCGCGGCGCCGGCTCTCGTCCTGAAGGTCGGTCAAGCGTCGGCGCAAGTCAGCGACGATCTTCTCGACGACTGCGCACGAGCGCTCAGCCAGGCCGACGTCCGCATGCTTCACCAAGGTGAGCGCGGACGGGAGAAAGGCCAGCCCATCGGCCCCGAGCGGATAGATCGCGACCAGGGCATTGGTCATCTGGATCGTGTCCTTGCTGCGGAGCGCTTGTGCGATGCAACGTCGGGCCTCGAGCGTCGTCCGACCCGTCCCGGCGATCGCCCAGATGATCCCGCGGCGAACGAGTATCGCCTCCTGCTCCCACGCGGCGACGAGGTCCGGAACCCACTCCGCTCCCCAGCTCCCGAGTCCGCCGATGACCTCGGTGATCGCCTCGACCACGTCCGTCTCGTCGTCCCACAGGGCCTCCGCGATGGTGCGGCGTCCGTCTCGCGTCAGCCGGGTGAGCCGCTCCGCGAGGATGTTCCACCGTTCGGTCTCGCGGTACTGGTCGCCCTTTTCGCGATGAAGGCGCTGCATCTCGGCAACGACCCGCGCCGAGCTCTTCGCCATTGCACGGGCAGCGCGGCGGCGTACGGCTGGGTCCTTGCTTGCGAGCGCCTGCAGGTACCGCGACGGGTCGTCATCCGGCGGGTCGGCCTGGGCCGGCGCCGGAGGCGTCGACGCGCCCAGGAGGACGAGGAGCGTCAGTAGCCGCAACACACCTCGATTTTACTCTCCTATCAGCTCCGCTGGGAGCGCGGACCTGGAAGTCCGCGCTCCCGGAAGAGGAGATTGCTTCACACGCCCTCCCGTCCATTGAGTTCGACGAAGCACTCGTAGCTGAACGTGTAGGGCTGGTTCGTGAGGTCGCAGGCGACGACGTCGTTTCGGGCGAGGGCGAATGTCTCGTCGAAGACCTGTTCGAACGATCGCAGGTAGCAGCGGCCACGGTCCGTGTAGAGGGCGTCGTGGCGGATGTGGGTGAGATCGAGCTGGAGCCGTTTCAGGATGAAGGAGAGGCGGCCGATGAGCTCGTGACGTTGACGGGTACCCTCGGGGAATATGTCGCCGGCGAGGCATGCGTGCAGCGCCCGGGTCATCAGGCACTCGGTGAACACTCCGTGGAGGGCGACGTGGAGGGTGCGGGGGTCCTCGGTCGTGCCGGCGAGTGACGAGAGCGGCATGTCGGGGTCGACCGTGACCAGGGTGGTCGGGTCGGCGGACAGGGCGGAGAACAACAAGTGACCGCACTGGTGCGCGAGGTCTTCGATGAAGAAGACCTCGTCGGCGTTCAGGGGAGGGCGGAGGAACGCGGCACCGTGAGCAGAGACCGCGGTGAAGGAGTCGCCGTGAGCCGCTTCGAACGTGACGATCCGCCGAGTGACGAGGAGCAGCGATTCGTGGAGCGTCGGCGTGACGTCGGCGAGGATGGCGAACGCGCCTGCGAGCGCGCGGCGATGGTCGGTCGCGGGTGCGGGTGCGGGGATCTCCGCGTCGCGGAAGACGGGTTCGAACAGCGGGTCGCCGGGAGATACGTACTCGATGTCGGTGCCGTGGATCGTCCGGTTGGCGTCGGTGTCGTCGAGCGCCGAGGTCGCGACCTCGACGGGCCCACCCGCGTCGGCGACCATCAGGCGGCCGAGGCCGGGGAGATGGACGACCCCGCCGTCGTCCGCCCACGCTGGGAACGACGCCGGACGGGCGGCGACCGGAAGGCATCCCACGAGGATCTGGTCGAGGGTCGCGCGCGGCTCGGCGCTGCTGAACCACGCGAAGAGCGATGGTTCGAGGAACGTCGCGTCGTCGGCGTAGTCGAGCTGCGCGGTGAGTGGATGCCCCGACGCCGCCAGGAGCTGCTTCACGCCATGGGCGAGCTGACGCTGCCCGTCCACAGCCTCACGGGCGCTGCAATCGAGCAGCGCCGCTCTCGTATTCGGGCGCTGTGGGCTCCGGGTCTCGGAGAGGTCGGTCAAAGGCCTTTCTTGACCATCGTGTCGAGCTTGGCGAACACCGGAACCAGTTCGGGAATCCAGATTCCGTGGTCGCGACGCATGGCCTTGTGACACTTGGTGAACGACCCGCACTTCAGCTTGCCGAAGAGCCTCGCGACCGATCCCGTCCCGTTGAGAGTCTGGAACTCCTCGAGGGTCATCACCGGGGCCGCCTTGCCGTCGGGCGCGGTCTTGACCGCGAAGGGCGCTTCTCCGGCTACCTGGCCCTGCGCCTTGGCCCCGAGCGCCGCGGTCGAGGCGGTTGCGGCCAGTGATGCGGCCACCGTTCTGATGGCCTTGCGGCGTGAGATATTGCGCATCGCTGAGATCCTCCGTGGAAGTCGTCGTCCGTCATCCGGGCTACGACTGGCGATGGCCGGTGATTGCAATCAGCCGTTGATGTGGATCGAGATCTTCCCGGTGAGTGGGCAGCCCGACGGGGTCGATGAGCAGGATCGGAGCGTCCGACCCGATTCACCATGGAGGTCGTGGGGGGAGGTCACCGGTCTTCTTCCCGTTACCTGCTCATCTAGTCCACGACGAGCTCATCGACGAGCGAGGGCGGCAGGATGCCGCGGAGTCGCTCCATCGCCCGGTGGAAGCGCATCTTCAGCGCGTCGGCGCTGGCTTCCAGATGCAGCCCGAGCAGCTGGTAGGGGAGCTGCTCGATCGCGCGCAGGACGATGATCTCCCGATCCGGTTCCGAAAGGCGCTGAAGCCGATCCAGCACGCGGACCACGGTCTCGTCGCGGACCGCACGGCTCAGCACGCCTGTCGCGTCATCCGGGACGTCGACTGCGGACGTCGCGGCCCCCACGGGAACGGCCCGGCCGCCCGTGCGCAGGTGGCGCTCGACCAGGTCGTTGAAGTGACGTAGCAGCGTGTTCGAGAGGAACTTCACCAGCGGCGGCGTGAAGCGCCCGGCGCGGGGCTCGATACGCGCCAGCTTGGGCAGGCAGATGAGCCACACCTGCTGCACGAGGTCCTCGGGCTCGCAGGGGCGGAACTCCTGCCGGGCGAATCGATACCGCGCCTGCGCGAGCAGGAGCGGTGTCAGGTGACGCACGACCCACTCCAGGTCCCTCGGGTGACCCTGGAGGGCCCGGCCGACGTGATGGGTCGTCTGCCCGTCTCGAGCTTCGGGTGCATCCACGAAATGGAATCTACCAGCGGGGGTTCAGCTACGCTGGACCGATCATGTCATCCTCCGACGCCACGTTCGACGAGGCGATCGTGGCCCAGTTCCTCATGCTGTTCGCTGCCGACCGGCGTCAGGGGGCGACCCGGTCGCGGGCGGAATACCTGGTGCTGTTCCCGGGGCACGAGCGTGTGGTCGCGGATCGCTTCGATCGGATCTTGACCGAGACGGAGCGGGACGATGACGTTCCCGTGGCCGGAACGAGGTTCGGCAACATCGGGCCCTACGCACTACGAGAGATGATCGGCCGCGGTGGCCAGGGCACGGTCTATCTCGCCGACGACACTCGCCTCGGGCGCCGCGTTGCAATCAAGGTCCTGCAGACTCTCGGTCCCGCGCCACCGGAGACGCTCGAACGCTTCCGACGGGAGGCGGAGCTCGCATCCCGGCTTGATCATCCCGGGATCTGCACCGTCTACGAGGGCGGGACCGCGGAGGGCGTGCCGTTCATCGCGATGCAGTACGTCGACGGCGAGACCCTCGCTCGCCGGCTCGCGCGTGTTGGATCTCCGGTGTCGCGTACCGAGACTCTCGAGGTCATTCGGACGATCGAGGTGGTTGCGCGTGCGCTGCACGTCGCGCACGAAGCGGGTGTCGTTCATCGCGATGTGAAGCCGGCGAACATCATGATCGGGAGCGAAGGTGACCCGGTCGTCCTGGACTTCGGTCTTGCGCGGATCGAATCCGGCCCCGGGCTGACGGCGACCGGCGACGTGTTCGGAACGCCGGCGTACATGGCGCCGGAGCAGCTGCGTCCAGGACGAACCGGCGTCGACCCTCGGACCGACGTCTACGCGCTCGGCGTCACGCTATTCGAACTCCTCACCGGAACCACGCCGTTCGCTGGAACCACGCGGGCCGCGTTGTTCGACGCGATCCTCACCCGTGAGCCCGACCCGGTGACGCGTCTCAACCCGGCAGTTTCGAAGGACCTCGCCATCGTCGTAGCGACGGCGATGACCAAGGAGGCGGACGGTCGCTACCAGTCGGCGGGTCTTCTCGCGGACGATCTCCGTGCGGTCCGCGAGGGGCGACCGGTCGCTGCGCGTCCCATCGGAGTCGTCGGCCGGGTCGCGCGGTGGGCTCGACGCGAACCCTTGCGCGCGACGGTGCTGGCGCTCGCGCTCGTGATACCGCCGACGGCGGCGGGGATCGCGGCCTATGCGTTGCCGCGGCTGTGGGAGTTGGAGCAAAAGGAGCGCACGGATGAGTACCGACGCCTGATCGCTGAAGCCTCCAGCGCGTTCTCCGGTGGACGGATCGACGAGGCGGAGGGCCTCTACCTCGCCGCCGGGAGGTTGGTGCCCGACAGCACCGAGGTGTTCGCGGGGCGCGTGCTGTGCCGGCGGCGACGCGGGGACGTCGAAGGGGCCGTCGCGCTCATGGAGGCGAACCCGGAGCAGCTGGAGCGTCGGCCGTCCCTGCGCCGGTGGCTCGCCGACTCCCTTCGCCGGGTCGGACGCGACGATGACGCCGCGCAGGTCGCCACGGACGTGCCCGATCCTCGAGATGCCCTGGACCACTTCCTGATCGGTATCTGGGGCGTCGAGGGCGGCGCACCTCAAGACCCGACGACGGCGAAGCGGGCTTTGCATCACCTCGACCTCGCCGTCATGCTCGCGCCCGAGTCGCGGTTGGAGTTCGTCGCCGCGCGTTGCGTCGCTGCGGGTCGGGCCGGTGACGTCGAGACCCTGCAGGATTGTATGTCGGTGCTCGAGCGACGGTGGCCGGACTCGTCGGCCACCATGGAGCGCATGGGCTTCGGGCTCATCGAGCTGAATCGCTTCGAGGATGCAGTCTCGTGGTTTCGTCGGCTCGCGGCCGCGAGATCCGGCGACCCCTGGGCGCGCATCAACCTCGTGATTGCGCTCCGACTGGCCGGCCGGGTGGGCGAAGCGATGGCCGTGGTCGACGGGCTCATCGAGGAGGACGCAGGCTGCGCGCGGGCTCACTCCGAGCGGGCCTGGCTGCTCAAGACGCACGATCTCGACGCGGCGATCACGACCGTGCGCCTCGCGCTCACGTTGGATCCCCGAAGTGGGCTCTTCCATGACCAACTGGGTGGGATGCTCAGAGAGAAGGGACTCCACACCGCGGCCGTCGAGGAGTTCAGGAAAGCGGTGCAGTTCGCTCCGTCGACCGCTGAGTCCTGGGCCAACCTCGCCCAGACGTGTTGTTTCATCGGTCGCTATCAGGAGGCGCTGGTGGCGTCGCAGCGGGTGATCGATCTGGCGCCTTTGATGGTCTACGGCCCCAGCCGGCGAGGCGAGGCCCTGCGTGGTCTGGGTCGCCTCGAGCCGGCACTGCAATCCGTGGAGGAGGCCATTCGCCTCGACCCGACCAACGTTCATGCACGCATCTTGAAGCTCCAGTGCCTCACCGACCTGAAGCGCCCCGTGGCGGCAAAGCGTGCTTATCAGGAACTCATGGGGCTCGATCCCTCGACGAACGTGACGCTTACGGTCACGCAATTCCGTGGGCAACTCTCTCGGCGCGATCGATTGGACCGGGTGCTGTTGAGTGGCGAGCTCCCGGAGGATGCAAAGACGCTCGCCCGCCTGGCCACCACCGCGACGGAAGCGGGGCGTTGGGTTCTTGCGCACGATCTCTGGACGCGCGCCTTCGATGATGATCCGGAGATCGTGTCCGAGACCCGGAGTCCGTTCGCATTGTCCGCGGCGCGCACCGCGCTCCGACGAGCCGATTCCGGCGCAGCGCGGGCGTGCGAGTGGTTGTCCACGGCCGCGGCGGCCTGGCGCGAGGGTCTCGAGGCCGATGACCTGGATAGCCGTCGCATCCTCCGCGCGCTCCGCCGCTGGGTGACCCATCCGGATCTCGCCGATTTCCGTCGTCCCGAACAGCTCGGTGGGGAAGATGCGGCCGCGTGGCGCCGCTTGTGGCAGGACGTCGACGCGCTCATCGCGATGTGCAAGTAGGGGTTCGGCGCGGGAGAAGATCGGCCGCGATCTCTTGATCGATCCCTCCGGCCGGGCGAGACTGAACGACCTTTGGGGAAAAGCCGTTTTCACGTCCCCGCCGTGGGGACCGGGGATACGATGGCGCTTCGCCGGCCGAGCGAATCCCTCAATGGTGTACCGAGTCCTCCTGCTCATTCTTGCCAGCGGCTGTGCGAGCGCTCCCGTTGGCGCGCAGACCGCGTCCGACGACGCAGCGATCGGGGTGTGGCCGTGGCTCGTAGGGAACATCGATGCCGACATCCCGACGATCGTGCAAACGGCATCGGGAGCCGGCCTGGACACGATCTACATCCATCTGTGGCGAACGACCGGGGTCGAGGCCGGCACGTTGCACATGGTGGACGAGACGGGCACCTTCCCGTCCTCGTGGGGGACGATACAGTCCGACGTCACGTTGACGTCCTTGATCGCGCAGGCGCACGCGGCGCACCTTCAGGTCGTCGGAGTCGTGAACTGCTTTCTCAACGGTGGTCCGTTGCCCGGTTACGTTGCCCATGAGACGCGTCTCCTTCAGGTCGTCGATCATCTGTTGCACACCGTGGATGCGAGCGGCGACCCGGTCTATGCACTGGACGGGATCGCGCTCGATCGCGTCCGGTACTACTCGGGCACGTCGAATCCTCACCAGGTCGTGACGGCGTTCGTGCAGCAGGTGAAGGACCTCTGCGGCCTCGTGCCGCTCCATGCTTTCATTCCCGCGAATCTCTGGCATATCGACGGACCGCCGTACAACGGCAGCTTTCGCACCTACGCGGAAGCGATGGGCTTGCTGCAGGGGCAGTATGGCCATCGATGGGAAGACCTCGCGTCGGTTCTCGACGTGGCGTTGCCCATGGCGTACGTCGCGGAGTCCGGTCTGTACGGCAACAACACGGGGCTCATGCAGAGCTACCTCCAGACGGTCGCGAGCTACCACCGGCTGGCGGAGGCGAACGCGGGCGTCACCGTCCGGCTCTTGCCGGCGGTCCGGGCGTGGACCGACGCGGGTCAGACGACCACTGCCGCGAGTTTGCAGGCGTGCATCCAGGGCGCCTCGCTCGGCGGCGCCGACGGGTTCATGACCTTTCGCTACTACACCGCGCTCGGTCAGGGCTCGTGGTGGAATGCGATCTCCGCTGGCGCGAACCCCGGTCCCGCGCATCCGCGAGCGGCACTCGCGGCGACGTCGGCCGCTGGAGGCAGTATCACGTTGGATGCTACGGCTTCGTCCAGTCTCGCGTTCGGGCCGTCAACGCTCGAGGCCCGCTTCGATCTCGACGACGACGGCACCGCGGATACTCCCTGGTCGACGTCGCGAATGTGGACGTTCGCGGCCGCTGGATCATCACCGTTCCTGGTGGCCGTGGAGGTGCGCGACGGCGCGGGGCACCGGTCCGTTCGCAAACGAGTCGTGACTCCGGCGGCCGCGACCCTGACGCTCGCGGGCGGATTCACCTCCGCCTCCCTGGGATCGGCGCACTCGCTGCTCCTCAACGCGGGACCGGGCGCGGCGGGGCACGTGTACGTCATCGCAGCGTCCGCGACCGGGACCACGCCGGGGACTTCGCTCGCGCCCGGCGTCACCGTGCCCCTGGTGTGGGACGCCTTCACCGACCTCATCCTGCTCGCGGCCAACGGTCCCTTCCTGCCAGGGTTCATCGGAAACCTGGACGGAACCGGATGGGCGGTCGCGACCATGGCGATCCCTCCGGGGGCGCTGCCGGCCGCGTGGGCCGGACAGAACCTCTGGTTCGCCGCGGCGGGACTCGATCCCGCCACTGGCCTCTTCAGCTTCACGTCCGGAGCAGCGTCCCTGTCGGTGCTGCCCTGACGCCGTACGGCGCGCGTCCGCTCTCCTGCGGACGCCGCGTTCCCACAACTCAACCGGAGATCATGATGCGCGGACAGATCACGTGGGCGCTGGCTTGCGCCCTTGCCCTGGCGGTTCCGGTCGCGGCCCAGGTGCCGGGCTATCCGGACGTCGCCTACTACAAGTTCAACGAAGGCGCCGGGACGGCCATTACCAACAGCGCGATCCCCGGAGGCTCGCTCTGGCTGCCTCAGTTCGAGGCCGGCACCGGCGGCGTGTGGGACACGACCACTCCGCGAGTCGGGCCGGCTGCGCTGGACTTCGCTGGCATGGACCGGCTGATCTCGAACTACTCGTTCGACTTCATGCAGAGCTTCACCATCGAATGCTGGATTCGCGTCAACGTCACGACGACGACCGCACCGACGTGTGGCGCAAACACCGGCGGCAACTGGTGCCGGCTCGATCGCCTGTGGGGCGACTACACGAGCGGGCAGGGGTTGTTCCGCTGCTACATCGGGTTCTACAACGACGGGGCGAACTTTCTCGGCGGCGGGCTGCCGTCACTGAACAACACCATCAACCCGGCCGTGAACCCGGTGACCGACGGGCTGTGGCACCACATCGCGATCGTGTTCGATTCTGCCGCGCAGACCTACACGAGCTACGTCGACGGCAACCAAGACCAGCAGATGCCGGCGACCGGCGGCAACGCGTCCGGCACCGGCAACTTCTTTCTCGGGGGCAACCAGGGCGTCGGCGCTCCGTTCGACGGGGCGGTGGACGAGTTCCGGATCTGGAACTCCGCGCGCACGCAAGCCGAGATCATGACCAACATGGCGGTCGAGCTCTCGCCGGGAACGAACCAGACCGCGGCCTTCTCGGCGGACCCGGTGTCGGGCCCGAACCCGCTACTCGTGACCTTCACTGATCTTTCGACCGCGAGCTGTCCCGGCGGGATCACGTCGTGGAACTGGGACTTCGGCGACGGAAACTCATCGCTCCTCCAGAACCCCTGCCACGTGTACACGCAGAGCGGTCCGTTCGACGTCTCTCTTACCGTCACGACGGCTTGCGGATCCGACACGCTGACCGCGGCCGGGTTGATCAACGTGGGCGCGCCGGCGTTCGTCATGGCCACGTGTGGCCAGGGTGATCTCTACGTGGCCGCTCCTTCGCCGCCTACCGGCTGGTTCGAGGGCTACTCCCTCGTGTCGCTCGACACCACTGATCCGCTCGTTGGCGCCGGATGGTTCTTCGGGCTCTACCCCGATGCCGCGACCTGGCTGAGCTTCTCCTACGTGGCCGGACCCGGCAACCCGTTCCACTTCCTGAACACCGGGAATCCGGCGCTCTTCCCGGACGCGCCGCTGAACTTCCCGCCTGGGTCTCTCATGCTCCCGGTGGGAACGACCATGGACGCCGCCGTCATCTACCTCGATGGCCTCGGCACGTTGCTTGATTGGACCAACGTCTCTCGGGTGACGTTCTGAGAACGAAGGAGCCATCATGAAGTTCATCTACACCAGTGTCGTTCTCGCGCTCCTTGTCACGACGTCCCTGAGCGCCCAGACCTTCTACAACCACACCATCCCCTCGGGGTGGGAGAACACCGACGGCAACTACTCGTTGCCGGGAAGCACGCCGTTCAACACGCCGAACCAGTCTCGCTGGCAGTGGACCTACGGCCGCGAGACGCTCACGCATCAGTTCCCGATCCTGATCACGGAGATCGCGTTCCGTCGATCCAGCGACGCGACGACGGCCGCCGCGACGTATCAGGGCGTGCAGATCATCCTGGCGTCGTCCACGAACGCGAGCCACACTTCGGTGAGCCCCACGTTCGCGAACAACCTCGGCGCCGACATGGTGACTGTGTTCAACGGCGATGTGCAGATCCCGGCGTACACCGCAGCGGGGGTCAGCCCCGCGCCGTTCAACGTGCGGGTTCCGCTTCAGGTCCCGTTCGCCTTCGATCCGTCGGCCGGACTGGACCTCGTCATCGACGTCTCGACTCTCGGCCCCACGCCGGCTGCGGGGGGTGGCTTCCCGCTCGATGGAGTGTTCCCGAACGGGTTCCTGTCGCAGAACGGACACATCACGGACCCGACCTCGCCGAGCCGGAACTGGTTCAACGAGAACGCGGGTCCGATCATCGAGCTCACGTACGTGTTCGGATCGGCGGCGCACTTCAACGTCATCGCGACCACGACGGGCGGTGGGACGGGAGACCTGTTCTTCCAGTTCGCCAACGTCCCGGCCACGACCACACGTGCCTACAGCCTCATCTGTGGCACGCCGGTGTCGCTGTTCGGGCTCGAGCTCGGCACGGGCCCGGTGTTCGGTGTATGGTTCGATCCGCTGGTCGCGTTCGTGATCTCGCAGCCTGCCGCGGCCGGCAACCCGTTCCACTGGACCTGGCCGGTCTCGTCGCCGACGTTTCCCGCTGCGCCACTGATCCTCCCGCCGGGCAGCCTCGTGGGCGTCGCCGGACAAACCTGGGAGGTCGCGGGCGTCGGAGTCGATGCGTCCGGTGAAGTGACGGGGGTGACCCCTGTAACCCAGCTCGTCTGGTAGGACCCGGGGGTCGGACGACCGAGCTGATTCTCGGCTCGGTCGTCCGTCGAGGGTTCGAATCCCGCGGGTCGGATTGAAGGTGAAAGGCGACGACGCTTCGCGCGAGGGGGGTCCGCGCGCTCCACGCCGCCACCTTTCAACACTGCAGCCAAGCAAGTGACGACGGCGGGCTCGGACGAGCGGAACAGGGGGGTGTACCGTAAGCCGGACCCGCCGCCGTCGGCGTTCCTCTCTGTAGGGGCACGGCGTGGCGGAATGAACGAAGAAATCCGCGCGGCTCAGACGGTCGCGAGCGCTCCGAAGATCACGGCGCAGGTGTAGCCGTGTTGCTCGAGCAGCGCGCGCAGTCGATAGCGCGCCGCGCGCAGCCGGCGCCGGGTCGACCGGGGGGTCGCTGGCAGCCCCTCGGCGCTGAGGAGCTTCGCGATCTCGGTCGTGTTCTTGCCGTCGCAGTAGGCCAGGCGCAGCAGTTCCGCGTCCCGCGGGTCGAGGAACGCCAGCTGCCGGCGTACGTCCTGCCGGATCTGATGCCCTTCCTCCTCGTCATGCTCGTCGGGTACCTGCTCGACGTCGCCGAGCCTCCGCCTCCAACCTGGCGATCCGGAACCCCTGTCGCTGCAGGGCTTTCCACAGATAGGGATCGGGGTGTCGGACATCCGTGGGACGGCGCAACAGGCTCAGCGCCGTTTCCTGGACCACCTCGTCGCGGATGTCAGCAGGCAAACGCCCAGCCAACGCGTCGAGCCGCCGGAGCAGGCTGACGTCGGTGTCCTGATGGGCACTCCCAGCGGGGGGCGGAGTTGGGGGGCCCTGGCGAGCGGGTTTTTCGGGCTCGATCATCCCGGATTTCTTGGTCGGTCTGGCCAGAGCGACGCTCTCATATAAGTGGATATGATCTCCGGCGTCTACTGCGACCCATGGTCACGACTTCGATGAGCGAAGCCGCCGAAAACGAACCCAAGACTCCACCCGATGCCAACGCCGTGGACGAGGCTTCCGCGTTCCTGCACGGGCGTCTTCCGGACGTCGAGGCCGATGCGTATGCCGCTTCGTTGAAGTCGAAGCCGGCGCGTCGCGCGGCCGTGATCGAAGCCTTGGGGCTGCACGCGACTGCGCGGTTGGCGTTCGCTGACGACGAGCCGGTCGAACAAGACGCGGAACTCTGCGCAGGATTCCGCGGGCTCATGCCTGCGTTCGTGTCCGGCGGATCGACGTCCCGCCAACGCGATCATGTCGAGGAGCATCTGGAGTCCTGCCGGGCGTGTCGGGTCGCGTTGGCGACGGTGCAGAGAGGACGTTCGGTGGGCCGGCCGGCATGGTTCACAGCCGCCGCTTCCATACTGCTTTTGATTCTCGGAGTCGCTGCGGGATGGGAGTTGCGAGGGGGCGGTGCGGCGTCGGTATCAGCTGACGAACCGCCGGAGGTGATGTCAGACGACTTGCGCTTCGAGGTCATTGATGTGGTGGAGGGGGCGCCCGAACTCCGACAGGTGAAGACTGTTGCGGAGACTGTAGTCTCGCGCATTCAGATCCGAGAGTTCTTGCGCCCCGATCTCAGTTCCAAGGCCGTCGACGACCTTGTCTTGTGCCTTCAGCTTTTTGGACGCGCGGGAGCCGGCACGCCGGGGACGCGGGAGTGGGTTCGCTGTGCGCTTCTGCATCCATCGCCGGACGTTCGCCGCGAGGCCGCGGTTTGGTACCCCAAGATCGATACGGGGTGGCGCAATGACGAGCATGTGCGGGGGCTCGTCGAAGCCGGCATGCAAGCGAAGCCGAAGTCCGCCGGGCCCAAAATCCACAAACCGAAGCGCCAATAGGCGCCTTCCGGACTTCCGCTCACCCTTGGCATCCCGGGCGGTCGAACAGTCCAGGGCTTGCGTTTGGAATGAACCACTGTCCTGCCCCTACTCACCAGGGAGGCCCTCCATGCTCACCATCAACTGTCCCACCGGATCCGCCGAACCAGGTTCAGAAGTCGTGACGACGGGAACGACTTCCGATTGCGCCAACACCGTGGCGGCCGTCACCATCGACGGGGCCGCTCATCAGCACACCTGGTCGTGCGATAACGGAAAATTCACCATCAAGACCAAGGCGCCGGCCTGCGAGCACGGCAGCTCGAACGTCCTCATCTTCAGTGTCACGCTCGGAACGGAGCGCAAGAGCTGCTCGGTCCCGATCGACTGCGACCAGTGCGGCACGCGCTCGCGTCGTAGCGCTGAGCGGCCGCTGACCCGCGCCTGAGCCGCGACGAACGCCACGGGAGGCCACCCGTCCTTACCCGCACCTGTGTACAGTGCGGGCAAGGAGACCCCCCAATGGCACCGATACGACCCGGCCTGGTCTGGCGGATCGTCGCTCTGGTCCTCGCGGTTACGCTGACGGGACTCGCGCAGGAGGCGGCGACGGACCTGGGTGCGAAGAAGAAGCAGCGCCTGAAGGACGACGCCGCCGACTTCTGGATCTACGACGACATCGAGGCGGGGTACGCGAAGGCCAAGGCCGGCGGCAAGCCGCTGCTGGTGTCGTTCCGCTGCGTCCCGTGAGTGGCCTGCAAGGCTCTAGACGGCCAGGTGGCCGTCCCCGCGGATGATGCGCTGAAGACCCTCCTCGATCGCTACGTGTGCGTGCGGCTCGTGCAGATGCACGGGGTGGACCTGAAGCGATTCTCTTTCGACGGGTCGCTGACGTGGGCCATCTTCATGATGAACGCCGACGGCACGATCTACGGCCGCTACGGCAGCCGTTCCGGTCTTCGCGACCTGTCCGATCGCGAGATCTCACTGACGGGGTTCAAGGCGTCGCTGCGGGGCGGGCTCGAGATGCACGGCCGCTACGGTCAGGACAAGGACGCGGTGGGCAAGGCGCTCGCGGGCAAGACGAGCTCGCGGACGCCGAAGTGGCGTACGCCGGAGGCCATGCCCACGTTGAAGGACAACGCTCGGTTCAACGTCCCGTTTCTCGATGAGTCCGGGGTTCGCGCCGGGTGCATCCACTGCCACATGGTGCCGGCGAACGAGATTCGGTCGCTGCGGCTCACCAACCAGCCGATTCCCGACCGCGAGCTCGTCCCGTATCCCATGCCCAACCAGCTCGGGTTCCGGATGGACCCGAAAGAGATGGCGACAGTCCTGAATGTCGGACCGCGCTCGGTCGCCGGTCGCGCGGGGTTGCAGAAGGGCGATCGCATCGACGCGATGGCGGGGCAGCCGATCCTCTCGACCGCGGACATCCAGTGGGTGCTGCACAACGCCGGTGACCCGGCGGTCGTCGAGATGCGTATCGTCCGTGGAGACGAGGCGAAGACTCTGAGGCTCACGCTTGCGAAGGGTTGGCGGATGCGCCTCCCCGACTGGCGCTTCATCAACAAGGGGCTGCTCCGGCAGGCCCTCGGGTTCAACGTCGACATGGTGCCGCGTCGGCGCGCCCGTCGGATGGGTCTCGGGGGCAAGCTCGCGCTGACTGTGGACAAGACGTCCCGCGAGACCCGCATGAAGACGGGGCTCGGCAACAAGGACCTCATCATTGCGGTGGACGGCAAACGCGGACCCATGACTGTCGGCGCATTCACCGCGTACGTGCTGCGCGAGAAGAAGAAGGGGGACAAGCTCACGGTTCGCATCATGGAGCTCGTGGATCGTTTCCCGCGCCCGGAGCACGACGTCGAGGTGACGATCAAATAGGCCTCGCTGCCCATGGCTCCGCGACTCTCCACGCGCGACCGAGCCCGCCTGCGCGAGGACGTTCAGTACCTCAACCTCGAGGAGATGCGGACGTTCTGCAAGAAGCACGACCTCTCGCTCTTCATCCATATCGAGCGGGTGGACGGCCGCCTTCGGCGTACGAGTGACCGCGATCGCAAGGACGTCGTCCTGAACCGGATCCTCGCGTTCGCGCTCGATGGCCGGCGCGACGGACCGACGGTCTACTCCCGGAAGGTCGTCGGGAACGGACCGTTACCGGACTCGCTCACGCCTCGGGTTCGGGTTCGCTACGGACAGTACGAGAAGCACAACCCGGTCTTCGTCCAGACCCTGAAGGACCTCACGGACGGCGCGTTCCGCACCGGCATGATCGCGCGCCTCGTCCTGCGGGACTTCTGGACCGCGGGTACGGCGCCGACGATGCGGCAGTTCGCCGCGGCGTGGATCGAGGCGACGGCTGCTCACACCTCGCCCCGCCCGGAAGGCGCCTACCTGGTCGATCTCGCACGGGGCACCGCGGGCGACGACTGGAAGGAGGTCCGCGTTGCCAAGGCGAGTCGTGCCCTCGAGGTCCTCGCGCACCTCGTCTGACGGTCAGCGGCTCCCGATCACTGGGAGAACAGCAACTCCAGCCCGTTGGAGAGCGCGCCCGCCGTGACGTCGTAGGACTGGGTGTACAGCAGCAAAGGAGCCGGGCCGGGAGCGTGGAGATCGAGCGGGAGGATGATCGACCCGAGTCCATCGAACGATGTCGAGACAGCGGCGAAAGAGGGATCGAAGACGTCGATGAGCAGGGTGCCGGCGCCGATCGTGAGCGACGCCGGGGCGAGGGAAACGGCCAGGACCGCGGAGCCGGACGGCGTGCCGCC
The DNA here is from genome assembly GCA_002687715.1 of Planctomycetota bacterium. Taxonomy (GTDB): domain Bacteria; phylum Planctomycetota. Next base: position 22,898 of record NZBC01000116.1, read on the forward strand.
GAGGAGGTCGATCGTGCCGGCGTGTGCGGAGCCGACGGCGCCCGCGGTCCATGCGAGAGTGAGCCCGCCGGAGTTCGATCCGTAGACGTTCGCCCCACACGCCGTCTGCACCAGGGCGCGTCCAGAGTGGAAGTTCGTCGTCGTGTAGTACGGCGACCCGATCACGAATTCGCTCAGCCCGTCGCCGTTGACGTCGCCGAGGTCGGAGATGCCGTAGCCGTACCCCCAGTCATCGGGCGTGCCGTATCGGAACAGGATGTCCGATCCGGTCGCTCCGGAAATCGCCCGCACGTAGCCGTTCTGCATCGAGAGCTCCGAGTTGGCCCACGCGCCGACCAGCGCATCGACGACTCCGTCTCCGTCGAGGTCGCCCGCTGCGCTCAGGGTGTCACCGAAGAACTCTGACGTCGTGATGCCGTCGAACGGGCCCATCGCGATGATGCCGTTCGAGCCCGACAGGATGTACGCGCGGCCGGAGTTCGGCAGCCCGTTGGGATCGGCCTGCGGAGCACCCACCAGGATGTCTGGAACCGTGTCGCCGTCGATGTCACCCCGAAGCCCGGCCACGGCCTCGCCGAACCGGTCTCCGTCGGCCAGGCCGTCGACGTAGTAGAGGAGCGCGCCGGTCGCGCCGGAGAATACGTCCAGGCGACCCCGGTCGTTGGTGATTCCCCGCCAGGACCCGACCGCGAAGTCGGGAACGCCGTCACCGCTTACATCGCCGACGCCGGTGACGTCCTTGCCGAAGAACATCCCCGCCTGGGTACCGGCGAGATGGTGGATCACGGCTCCCGTCGCCCCCGAGTACACGCGTGCATACCCGGTGTCGGCACCACCCGCGTCAGCGCTGTACGCGCCGGCGATGAAGTCGCCGCGTCCGTCGCCGTTGACGTCACCGAGACCCGCGACGCATCCGCCGAACAAGTCCCCCATCGCAGCGCCCGCCAGGCTGTGGATGGTGGACCCGTCCGCGCCCGACAGCAGATAGGCGCGCCCGCTGAACGGGCCGCTCGGGTCGGCGTAGATGGCGCCCACCACGAGGTCGTCGATCCCGTCCTGGTCTGCGTCATCGACGCGGCCGAGGGAGTACCCGAATGCGTCGCCCTGTGCGTCGCCTGTCCGGCTCCACAGCAGAACATCGGTCGCTCCGGAGAACACCCGCACCTGGCCTGCGTCGAGCCCACCCGTGTCGTCCCCGGTCACGCCGACGGCGTAGTCCGGGACCTGATCCCCATCGACGTCCCCGATTCCGCGCACGGCGAAACCGACGAAGTCGAACGAAGCACCGCCGTAGTGCGCGGCGAGGGTCGGGAGCTGCTGTCCCGTCAGGAGGGGAACCAATAGCGCAAGCGCCCATGCAGACCGTGAGAAGTGCATCATGACGGGATCCGTGAAGGCGGTCGGTCGGGGGGGCGATCGGGGGGGCGCGACCGCACTTCGAGTGTAGCCACTCGAGGCAGCCGGGGCGTCGCAATTCGCGGGCGGACCTCGGCCGCTGGTTCGGGAAAGCGGCGTCCACCCCGAGATCGCCCCGTGAAACCGCCTCCGCCCGGGTAGGCGAAGCGGAGAGCGATGACGCCGGTGGGCTGGAGCGTCCGATGCGGACACGCCTCCAGGATCTCCCGGGGAGCGGGGGCGCTGTCGAGCAAAAACGTCTCTCGGAGCCGGGAGCCGTCTCGGAGTACGATTCTGTCCCTCTGTTTCTGGTTTCTCATCTTCTGGCGGGCACGGGATCGGTGATGGACGCGAATCTGGCAGCGGAACTGGAGATCTCGCCCGGGGCCGCGATTGCGGGACGGGCCCGGGCGGGGATCGAGGGCGTCTTTTCGGACTTCCCCTGGACTATCACGTTCCGCGATTGGACCGGGCAGACCTACACCATCGGTAGGGGCGAGCCCCACTGGGGGGGAGGGCGGCTCGACGTCACCTTCCACAACGCGGACGCGGCGCGCTCCGTCGTTCGCCACGACGTGCTCGGGTTGCTCGACGCGTTCGTCCGCGGCGACATCGACCTGGACGGAAACCTCTACCTCATCACCCACGTCAAGCACCACGGCCGCCTGCGTCTGAGCTGGAAGCAAGCGCTACCGGCGATGCTCCGCTATCGGGGGTTCCAGGACCGGAAGTCGGCATCGGTGAACGTGAAGAGCCACTACGACATCCCGCAAGAAGCGTTGAACATCTACCTCGACCAGGCGTATTGGTCATACTCCTGCGGCATGTTCGAAGATCCCGACCGCCTCGATATCGACGAGCTCAAGCGGGTCGGGCAAGGTGAGTCCGATGACTTCGATTCGCTCGAGAAGGCGCAGTGGCGGAAGTTCAAGGATGCCGCCGATTTCATCCGGCCGAAGGAGGGCGAAACGCTCCTCGACGTCGGCTGCGGCTACGGTGGTCAGCTCAAGGTCGCGCTGGAGAACCAGCCGTTCGGGAAGGTCGTGGGCTGGACGCACTCGTCGAATCAGGTCCGCGAAGGGCAGCAGTTGCTCGCCGACCACCCCGGGGAGCGGTGGGAGCTGCGAGAGGGCGACTACCGCGAGGACGATCGTGTCTTCGATCACATCACGTCCACGGGGATGATCTCTCACGTCGGACCGCGCGGGCTCGTGCCGTACGTCCGCCAGGTCCGCCGGCGCATCAAGACCGGTGGTCGCTACATGCACCATGCGCTCATGCGGGCCGAATCCGAGATCCCGCACGATGCCGACGTCGGACTCGTGTTCAACAAGAAGTACGTGTGGCCGGGCTTCCATTGGTTTCCGGTCGAGAAGCACGTCACGGCGATCACGAAGAACGGCTTCCAGCTCCTGGGACTGAAGAACCTCTCCGCGCACTACGCCAAGACGACGGTGGCCTGGTACGAGCGCATGATGGCGCGAGAGGACGAGATGGTCGCCTACGTCGGCCAACCTACGTTCCGGGCCTGGCAGGTGTTCCTCGGCGGCGTTGTGCAGGGGTTCCTGAACAAGACGATTCACGTCTACCGGATCTACTGCGAGGCAACGTGATGGGGTCGGACCGGGAGCGCGGACCTCATCGGCTCAGCGAGTGCGCAGCGGTTTCGGCCGACTCCAACGCCCCTTCCATCGAACCCGGCCAGGACGAGAAGTCGCCGCCCGCAAGGATCAACCGGCTCTCGCGAACGGAGTCCGGTTTCGGCGGCGCACCCGGAGTGGGGTAAGGGAACGTGCCGCCGATGCGTGGGTCCGCATTGAGGTCTTCGGTCCACACCCGGGGCCCCAGAGTCGTGACCTGCGGGAGGCGCGCCCGAAGGAGGCGCCGGAGACCGTCGACGCCGCCCTGCGCGAGCGTCTCGCGGACCGAGTCGATCTCGTCGTGGAACGAGACGGAGCTGAGGATGCGCCGCCCGGGCGAGGTGACGCTCGGGCTGGCCCACGTTACGCGAGGGAAGTCGAACCCCATGATGGTGGAGTTGACGTCGCGGCGCCGAAGCTCGTCCTCCTCGTAGTCGACGTGGATCCGCACCTCGGCGGCGACGGCGCGTCCGATGGTCCAGCGGGCGATGACCTCCGGACGCCGGGGCGAGAATCGAATGCGGTCGAGTGACTTGAGTGGCAACGCGAGCACGATGTGGTTCGCGCGCCAGGTCCGTCCGTCCCGGTCGCGGGCCGTGACACCGTCCTGGTCGAGCGCGATCGTCGATACGTCGGCGCCGATGGTGATGTGCTCACGATGACGGTCCGCGAGCCGGTGGACCAGTTGATCCAGACCGCCATCGAGTGTGCGAGACACTCCGGAGTCGAGGAAGCGCATCGCGGTGAGCCAGAACCCGTGCGCGCTCATGCGGTCCACCGGTTCCGGGAAGAAGTTGCGAATGAAGCGCTCGCCGAGCTTGCTGACGCCCTGGTCGCGGAGCCACTCCAATCCCGAGCGCGAATCACCCGCGGGTACCGGATCGGTCTTGCGGCAGTAGGCGAGGTGGAGATGGAAGGGCCATCGATCGCGTTCGCGCTCGTGGAGGGCGCCCCGGATCTTCTCGGGCAGCTCCGCGGGCGTCCGGAACCGGTGCGTGCTCCCGTCCATCCGGAGTGCGTACGGCGCCGACGTGGCGGGGTAGTCCAGCGTCGTGAGCCCGAGCTCACGGACGAGCGCTTGCAGCCGTGGGCAACCGTCCGGGACGCGCTCCGCCCCCAGCTCGACGCTCGATCCCTCGGGCAGACCGTCGCGCGCCGTCCGGATGCGTCCGCCGAGCCGCGCTCCGCCTTCCAGCAGGTGAGCGTCGTGGCCACCCCGGCGGAGCAGGTCGAGTGCCCGCGTCCCCGCGAGACCACCGCCGACGATCAGTACCGACGTGCGGCGCGTGGGAGCGTGTGCGCATCCGGCGAGCGACATGGCCAGGGTGGCGGCGCCTGCCTGTGAGAGGAGCTGACGTCGGGTCAGTGTTCCAGGTGGAGAGGAGAAAGGAGAACCCAGGAATCCAGGAGCAGATCCGTTCTGACTCCTGGGTTTCTGGGTTCTCCCTGTCACCTCTGCCCTCCTGGTCTCGCGCCGTGCAACCTCCTATCCACGACGCAGGGCGTCTACGGGCTTCAGGCGAGACGCACGCCACGCGGGGAAGACGCCGCCGAGCAGGCCGACCGCGAGCGCGAGGACGATCGCAGTGATGATGACCGTGGCGTTGACGCGGAACGTGAACGCCTGCTCCGTGAACGTCTGCCAATTCGTCGTGCCCGTCTCCAGACCTGACAGCGGGAGCGTGACGGCGATGCCGACGGCGGCGCCGAGCAACGCGATGGCGATCGCCTCGGCCAAGAACCCGAGGAAGATCTGCCAGGGGCGATATCCGATCGCGAGCAATCCGCCGATCTCGCGGGTCCGGCCGGCGATCGCGGCGAGGAGCGTGTTCGTGCAACCAACGAGAGCGCCGAACCCCATCAGCAGGATGAGGATGACCGAGATGAACATGAGCGCATCCCCCAGGAATCCGGCCTGACCTTCGAAGTAGGAACGTTCGGACTGGGCCGTGAGGACCGCCGCGCGTTCCGTGATGGCGCCCACCACGCCGGTTCCCGGCGTGGTCAGCTCGCCGTCGTCCCAAATCGCAGCCTCGCCGACGTCGGACACGCTTCGGCAGCGCATGATCGCACCCGTGAACCAACTCGCGTCGAACGCTTGCATGACCGATTCGACGTCGCCCCACACCTCGGATTCGAGCGCTGCGCTGTCGGACTCGAGGATGCCGACGACCGGCCAGTCGTCCTTCCCGATCTTGATCGTGCCGCCGATGGTGCAGCCCTTGATGCGCCGGGTGAGCGCCGTGCCCACCACCAGCTCTCGCACGCCGGGCTTGAAGGCACGACCCTCGACGATGTGGGCCCCGCGGATCTCCAGGCTCTGGAGCTGGACGCCGCGGAGACTGATGTTGGTGAGTCCGCCGCCTGCCAGTCGGGGGAGCGTGACGCCGGCGTACATCTCCGCGGAGACCATGGGCCGACCCTGGGCGTCCTTCTGGATCCCCGGCGCGTCGCGGATGCGGCCGAAGTCGTCCCGGGAGAGGGTGCTGGCCCCCTCGGAGGTCGAGCCCTTCCGCAGACAGAGGACGTTGTCCTCGCGCCCGCTTCCCGTCACAGACTCGGTGAAACCCTGATGGACGCCGAGGAGGATGATGAGCACCGCAACGGTGAGAGCGATCGCGAGCACCGTGAGTGCAGTCGCGCCCTTGCGATGGAGCATGCTTCGCATGTTGTAGTGAATGGGAACGCGCATCATGCTCTCTTCCGAACGGCCTCGACGATGGAGAGTCGCATCGCCATCATGGCCGGTGCGATCCCCGAGAGCAGGCCGAGCAGGCCCGCGATGGCGATCCCCTCGACGAAGGTGCTTGGCGGGACGGCGGCAATGACGAACATCATCGACCGTCCGTCCATGGGTGCGACGGCCAAGACTCCCAGTGCGCCTCCGACGACGCACAGGATCATGCTCTCCACCAGGGTGAACATCATGACGCGCTTCGGGCCGAATCCGAGTGTCTTCAAGATGCCCACCTCCCGCACGCGGTCGCGTGCGTTCAGGAACATCGTGTTGGCGGTGACCATCAGGCAGGCCACGAGGACAATGGTGCCGATGATGGTGAAGAACAGCGGGAGGTTGCCCCACATCGACGTGAACTGCGACTGGAACGCGCGCATGTTCAGGGTGCGGGTGCGGTGATCGCTCGCTTCGTTGGCGGCATCGATCCTCGCGGACAACGTCGGGCCGTTCTTCTCGTCGTCGAGCAGGATGGTCCACGTCGAGACCCGGTCGTGGCGTCCGCCATTCTGCTTCGATACCTCATTCATGTAGTCCCAGTGCATGAACAGGGTGTCTTCGTCGAAGGCGCGGGTGCGAGACTTGTAGATGCCCACGATCTCGAGGTCGAGGTTGCCGAGGAAGAGGTCGCCCTCCAGGGTGATGGTCTGACCGACCTTGAACTTCTCCCTGTTGGCGACGTTCTTGCCGACGATGCACGTCGTCTTGGTCGTGCGCCATTCTTGCCAGGCCTCTTCCGGGAGGTCGATTTCGTCGCCGTAGACGGCGCGAAACTCGTCGGGGTCGCATCCGAAACGTCCCCAGATGTGATCGGGGGAGGTGTCGATGTAGATGCCGCCGAACCACGTCCAGTGGCACGAGGACTCGACCTCCTGGTGGTCGGCAATGTCCTGGCCGAGACGCATCGGGAGGTGGGAGAACAGGCTGATCGCGCTCTGGGTGACGAGCTTGTTGCTCGCCGCGGCTTCCAGGCTGGTTTCCATGCCGACGATGAACATCCGCAGGAACCCGAAGATCGCGATCGCCACGAACACGCTGATCAGCGTGAGCAAGCTGCGGAACCAGTTCTTCATGAGGTGCGCGATGAGGAGACGGAGCGGGAACCTCATGTCGTGGCCTCGGTCACGAGTACGCCCTTCTCCAGATGCATGACTCGGTGCGCGCGATCCGCTGCATTGGGATCGTGGGTGACCATGACGATGGTCTGCCCGTTCTCTTCGTTGAGGCGGCACAGCAGGTCGAGGATTGCAGCCGCGTTCTCGGCGTCGAGGTCGCCCGTCGGTTCATCGGCCAGGAGGAGCTTCGGGTCCGTCGCGATGGCGCGCGCGATCGACACGCGCTGCTCTTCTCCACCGGACATCTGCTTCGGGTAGTGCCCGGATCGATGACCGATGCCCACGACCTCGAGTGCGAGCTCCGCCTGCTCCCGCCGCCGCCTGCGGCCGAGGGGGGTCAGGAGGAGAGGCAGCTCGACGTTGTGGCGGGCGGTGAGGACCGGGATGAGATTGTAGGCCTGGAAGATGAACCCGACGTTGCGCGCTCGCCAGCCCGCGAGGTCGCCTTCGGAGAGATCACCGAGGTCCTGGCCCTCGAACGTGACCCGGCCAAGGTCAGGCCGGTCGAGTCCTCCGGCGATGTTGAGGATCGTGCTCTTTCCGGAACCTGAAGGCCCCATGAGCGCGACGAACTCTCCCTTGTCGACCTGGAAGTCCAGCCCTTGCAGGACGTGGAGCTCTTCGGTGCCGCGCCGGTACACGCGGTCGACTGATTCGAGTCGGAACAGGGCTTCACCCATCGGTCTTGGTCCTCACCAGCATCCCGTCCTGCAGCTCCGCGGGGGGCTCCAGCACGACTGTTTCGTTGCCCGACAATCCGGACTCGACGACGCGCCGCGCGCCGCGGGTCTCTCCGGCTTCGATCCGTCGGAATCGTACGCGGTCACCTTCGAGCAGGAACACACCCTCGGCGCCGTCGCGGGACACCACCGCCGACGTGGGAGCGACCGTCTGGGCGATACGAGGGGTCTTGGGCTTCTCGCGCAGGAACGTCACCCGTCCCCGCATCTCCGGGAGGACTCGCAAGCCCTTCCGATCGAACGTGACCTTCACCAGCACCGTGCCCTTGCCGCGGTCCGCGGTGGGCACGATGCGCCGCACCTTGCCTGGCAACGGCTGGTCGGAGAACGCGTCGATCACGACCTCGGCCGCGCCTCCTTCGATGATGTGGCGGATGTCACGCTCGAAGACGTCGACCTCGATCTCGAGTGACGCGAAGCTCGCGATGGTGACCACCGCACCGCGCGACGTCCCGCCGCCCGCGAGGGCCGGCACGACCACCTCGCCGACCTCGGCTTCCTTGCGCAGGATGACGCCCGAGAACGGGGCGCGCAGCTTCGTGTCCTCGAGGTCGGTCCGGGCCGCGGCGAGGCGGGCCTTGACCACGTTGACCGCTGCGTCGGTGACGTCGATGCGAGCCTGGGCGCTCTCTACCTCGGCTTCACGTGCGGCCTTGTCCGACCCCAGCAACGCGATGCGGGCGTGGGCGCGGTCGTAGGCAGCAACGGCGATCTTCACCGCGTTCTGGGCTCTGGCCTTCGCGTCAGCCGTTCCCGACCCCGCCGCCTGCAGGGACACCTCGAGGTCGAGCACGCGCTGGGCCTCGACGCGGCGCGCCACTGCCTCGCGCTCGGCGGCTTTGGCTTCCGGCAGCTGCTCGTCGATCCGGTCGACCGCGCGCTTGGCCACGGTGACCAATGCGCTCGCGGCTTTCTTCTCGGCCTCGGCCTCGGCGAGGGCCGCGATCAGCCGATCGACCTGGTGCTGCCACGAGGCGGGCTCGATCACGGCGATGACCTGATTCTCGACGACCTCGCTGCCTTCTTCGACGTCGATGCGAATGAGGCGTCCGATGAGCTTCGTCGCCAGGGCGGCACGTTGCCGCGCGACGACGTATCCGGACCCGGTAGTGAGCTCGAGATCGGTCCCCGAGCGCGTGATCACGACGGTTCCGATCTCGACTTCTGGCGCGCGAATACTCGCGATGATCGGTTCGATCCGCGGCCAGAACAACCACCCGGCGCCCCCGACCAATCCCAGGAAGATCAACAGTCCCAGACCGCGGAACCCGCGCCTCCGACCACGCGGCGCGCGTGGTCGTTCGTCGTTGCGATCGATCCGCAAACGGGAGACATCGGACGTGGCGGGGTCTGGCACGGGACGGATTGTAACGGGTCCGGGACCTCTCGCCTCCTGACGGATCCTGTCAGGAGGAGCGCGCTCCTATTGTGCGGGAGGCTCGATGCCGTCGATCTGAGGCCGGTACGCGACCCGGTCGTTTCGCAGCTTGCTCAGCACCCCCATGCCGCCGCGCGCACCGACGTCTACGCACTGGGCCTGATCATGACCGCGCTACGAGCTCGAACGTCTTCTTGAGCCGCTCCATCGCGCGCAGTCCCGCCCGCTGCGCCGCCGCGTACGTGATCCCGAGCGCGTCTGCCTGCTCTTGCAGCGACTTGCCTTCGCCGGACCAGAGCACGAGCTTGCGGTCGCGTTCCGGTAGTGCGGACAACGCCCGGGACAAGTGCACGAGCGCTTCCTTGCGGGCGGCGAACGTCCCGGGTCCAGTCACGGTGTCCACAGGAACGATGTTCGCGAGTGGATCGCCGGGCGTGGAGCCGCCCCACGTGAGCCGAAGGACCCGGCTCGATCCGCGTTTGAGCGCAGACCAGTAGTCGTGACGGTCGGCGACGTGGCGCCGGGCCAGGGTGAGCAGCCACCCGACGAAGGCGTCCTCGCCGTCGTACGTGAACGCGTCGGCCCGTGCGAGGGCGCGCTGACAGATCCCCTGTACGAGGTCCTCCTCGGTCTCGAATCGAAGCAGCCCACTCGCCTCTTTGCGGATCCACCGGCCGAGAAACGCGCGCCGGTCGAGCAGGAGTTCGTCCAGGGGTCTTGAAGTGTCGGAGTCGCTCATCGAGGTCGTTCGCGAATCACGAGTCGGAATCCGAAGCCAGCCTGGGTTTCGTCCTGGTTGAGCCACCGGCCGGACTGGATCTTGAACCGCTTCGGGTCTGCGTCACGCCAGGAACCGCCGGCCATCCGACGCTGGGTCGTACCGTCACGGCGGCGGGTGTTGGCGAGCCACTCCGACGCGGAACCCGCGAGATCGTAGATGCCCCACACGGATTCGTCGAAGGGATACCGAAGCACAGGCTCCGGGCGCGGGCGCGGGCGTGAGAAGCGCGATTTGACCCAGCCCGGCACGAACACCGATCCGAACACGAAGTCGCGAATGCCGCCCGTGAGTGATGCGCGGTGGTAGTCCTGCAGCTTGGGCAGACCGTAGCGGGCGCCGTCTGGGAGCGGGCGGGTCCGGTTCATCCATCGCGCGTACGCAGCCGCATCGGCGCCGCTGATGCCCAGGGCGGGGAAGTCATGACTCTCCTCGGGCGGGAGGCGCCACCGGCCGTCCTGACCTCGCCGCCACTGCCCGAGCCCGTCTTGCGCTTCGACGCTGCGGCCAGGGAGGTGGCGCGTGTTCCCGGACTCCCGGATCGACCGGTCGGTCTCCGGGTCGTTGAGGAACGCGAGATACTCCGCCGCGGTGACCTCGCGGGCCATCATCCAGAACGGTCGCTCGGAGCAGATCGGGTCATCGCATGACACGTAGACGAAACCGTCATGCACGGCATCGAGCGGGATCAGTTCCGCGAAACGAACGATCGGCTTCGCTTTCGGGTCGAGGCCGGAGTGTGGAACCTGAAACAGGATGCGCCGATCCTGGAACCCGATCTTGCGGATGACGGCTACGTAGGGTGACGGAAGCAGCGGCTTGCTCGTGGGGGTCCGGCCGATGACGTCCTGGTGGCCGATGATGATCGGCGCGGCCGTCGGCTGCACGTCCATTCCGGCTTGGAGGACGTGCTCCCGAATACGGTTCTTGTGCCACACCGTCGCCTTGACGCTGCCGCGGCGTACGAGCTCAGCGGGGGTGACGACCTCGATCCCGAGCTCGGAGAGGGACGGGCCGCTGACCTCGATCTTCTCGTCCCCCCGCACGAAGACGTAGCGCAGGATCGAGCCGTCGTTCGGGCGTTCGCTATCCTCGACGTCGGCGAGCGCATGGACCGGGTCGTCGTCGATGCTCAGGAGCCGGTCGCCCCGGCGTACGTCGCCCTTCGACGTGTCGGAGAGGATCACGCCTTCGATCGCGTGCGTGGCGACCGTCGTGATGAGGTCGCTTTGGTAGATCTTCTCACCCCGGGGCACCACGATGCGGAGCAACATCGTGCCCGGTTTGATCCGCGAGTCGATGGCATGAGAGGAGGAGGCCGGGATCCAACGGGGTTCGCTCTTGGAGTTGGAGCGTGTGGTGCGGCTGAGGCGATGCAGGTAGATGCGGGCACCGCTGGGCTCGGAGTCGAGCGAGAACGAGACCCGACCGAGCACCTTCTTCGACAGGGGATCATCCCACCCGCGCTTCAGGACCAGGTCGCCGTAGTGGGCCGTCGACTCCCAGTCCTCGCGAATCGACCCGATGGTCCATCGCCGGAACCAGTACTCGCGCCAGCCGTCGTCGAGTGACTCGACGGTCGGGTCGAGCTGCGCCGCCTTGGATAGCAGCGCGTGCGCCTCGTCCGAGGCGAGCTCCATGTCGACCACCGCGCTCTTGCGCTCCCTGCGCTCCCGTTTGAGCCGTTCCTGTTCCTGTACGGTCAGGTACCGCTGACTGCTCAGCTGCTCGAGGATCGCCGTGCTGTTGCGCAGCTTGGAGTAGTGCGCGTAGGTCGCGTACGCCTCCGCGAGCGTGCGGTGAGCCTCGACGACGAGAGCCTTGGCCTCTTCTTCCTGGTCCGTGGCCGCCGTGATGGTGCTCCAGAGGTGGTAGCCGAGCACGCTGCCGCTGAGGAGAACGAGGCCGAGGAGCGTGGCTGCGATTCGGCGGTGACGACGGGTCCATTTCGTGGCCCGGACGAGCGGTCCGGCCGGGCGGGCCGAGATGGTCCGCAGCTCCATCACGGCCCGCAGGTCGTTCGCGAGAACTCCGGCGGACGCGTACCGGCGTGCCGGGTCCTTTTCGAGACACTTGGTGACGACGACATCGAGGTCCCGCGAGATGCTGCGGTCATGGTGTCGGGGCGGCGTCGGTTCCTCGGTAAGCGTCGCGTGCATGAGCTGCTCCACCGTGTCCGCGGCGAACGGTGGGGTTCCGCAGAGCGCCTCGTAGAGCGCGACTCCGAGCGACCAGATATCGGTGCGATGATCAAGCGGGCCGCGGTCCGAGGACCACTGCTCCGGCGACGCGTAGGTTGGCGACCCCGTGAACCCGCCGGTCATCGTCTCCCGGGTCGCGCCGACGTCGCGGGCGAGCCCGAAATCGAGTAACAGCGCGTCGTCCTTCTGCGAGATCCGGATGTTGGACGGTTTCACGTCGCGGTGGACGATCCCGGCTTCGTGAGCGGCGTGAAGCGCTTCGGCGATCTGGCTGAACCACCGGATCACCCGCGCGGGCGGCACGTCCTCGCTCCTGTCGACCATCGCGGCCAGAACGTCGGCCAGGCTGCGCCCCGGGACGAGCTCCATGGCCAGCCACTGGATACCGTCCTGGACGCCGGCGTCGAAGACGGTCACCACGTGGGGATGCGTGAGGCGCGCGATGGCCTCGGCCTCGCGCTGGAATCGGGCTGACACCGACGGCGAGGCGGCGAGCTCCGGCCGGATCACCTTGACCGCGGCCCGACGGCCCAGGTCCTCCTGCTCCGCGAGCCAGACCACTCCCATGCCCCCTTCTCCGAGCGGTCGAATCAGGCGGTACGGTCCGAGCCGTTCCGCGGGCGGGGTGGCGCCGCCGGCCGCGGCGGATCCGCTCGACGCCAGCCGAACGGCTTCCAGGCTCGCGCGCAGCTCCGGGTCGTCCACACCGTGCCTCGCGCAGAACGCCGAGGGATCTTCCACCTCGCCGCGCAAGGCCGCGTTGAGGTAGCGATCGTACAGACGATCGAAGGCGGAGTCCTCCACTGGAGACGCTCCCGCTATTGCATCAACACCCGTTCCACGTTCGACTGACTGTCGAACGAGAACGTCCCGCTCGTCAGAACGCAGACGAAGTCCAGCGTGGTGCCGGACAGAACCGAGAGCGTGCCCGGCGGTACGGAGAACGGGACGTTGGGCCAGATGTTGGGTGGGTCGGTGGCGCGCCAGCGGAACGGGTTGCCGGCGAAGTAGGGCGTCGTGAGAATCGTGAAGACGTTCGCGTCCCACATGATGCCGAAGAAGGGGGCTTGGCCCTGCGGGAGGAACGTCGCGGCGGAGACGAGGGTCCAGCCCTCGACTCCGGTGGGGGAGATGTTGGTGAGGCTGAGGAAGAGGTCCCCAGGTTGGTTCTGGTTGACGCTCAAGACGTTGCGGTCGAAGAGCTCCTGGTTCCACATCTGCGTGATCTCGGCCGCGGTGAGGGCGCGGCTCCAGACGCGGAACTCGTCGACCTTGCCGGGCATCGGAAGCGTCGTTGACGTGTAGCCGCCGACGCGGAACGGGGCGGTGCCGTTGATGTTCAGCGCTGGTTGGGCAACGGCGATCACGAAGCTGCCGTTGAGATAGCCGCGGGTTTGCGGGACCGAGCTGTCATAGACCCAGGTCACGACGTTCGCTTGCGCGGGATTGGCGCCGCCGGCGATGATCGTGTCGGTGACGCCACCACCCCGCAGGATGACGTTGTTGCCGCCGGCTGCGCCGTTCGTAAACGCGCGGAACGCACCGGCGGTGCTGTCGCCCAGGAAATAGCCGAACGGATTGGCGGTTGCTATCCCAGTGACGTCGAGCCAGACCGAGATCGTCCAGTCACCCGTGCCGAACGAGGTCGTCCAGCCGGAGTCAACGTAGTTGTTGCTGATCCCGGAACTCTGGAGCGACCCTCCGAACTGTCCCGTACCGCCGAGAGTGAGACCGACGATGTTCGCATTGGCGGTGCCCACCCCGGGGCTGGCCACGTTGGCGGTCGTGGTCGAGCCGGTCGGCTCGTCGAATTTGAAGTACATCATGCCCGGAAAGAGGGACTGACCGCTGGCGATCGATCCGAGGATCACGAACGCAACAAAAACGGAGGCGCGGTTCATGAAGACTTGCTCCCGGGAGCCGGTGGTCGAATGATAGGGACCCTTCAGCTCACGATTCTAACGGACGTAAGGTCCCGGAGGCACCATGCTCTCTCGCCGTCACGCCACGCTCGCCCTGATCGTCTTCGTCGGCCTCGCCCTGATCGGGTCTGCCGCGGGCCAGACGCCCAAGGGCGTCGGGGCGAAGGGAGTCCGCGTTCTGTTCGTAGGGAACAGCTACACCTACTTCAACGACCTCCCCTGGGTGGTATCGGAGCTGGGACGGTGCGCAAAGCCGCCGATCAAGATCCACGCCGAGAGGTCGGTGCGCCCGGGCGCGACGCTCGAGAGGCACTGGAAGGACGGCGCCGCGAAGAAGGCGATCACGTCTGCGAAATGGGACTGGGTCGTCTTGCAGGAACAGAGCCAGCGTCCGATCGGCGACCGTCCACTGATGGAGTCCTCCGCGAAGCAATTCCACGAGGTCATCGCGAAGCGGAAGGCCAGGACACTCTTCTTCATGACGTGGGCGCGGGAGCACAAACCGGACATGCAGAAAGGTCTGACGAAGTCCTACACCGAGATCGCGGCGAAGCTCGGCGCCGAGGTCGCGCCGGTCGGCATCGCCTGGCAGACCGTTCGCAAGCAGCGGCCCAAGCTCAAGCTGCACACCAACGACCGTAGCCACCCGAATCCCACGGGCACCTATCTCTCCGCGCTCGTGTTCTTCGCGAAGCTCACGGGGACGAACCCGGTCGGTCTGCCCGCTCGCCTCGAGAAAGACGGCAAGGCGGTGATCGCGCTGTCCAAGAAGGACGCCGCGTGGCTCCAGGGCGTGGCTCGGGACGTCGTTCGGGGCCGGCGCAAGTGAGCTGGCGTCTTGGTGAGGCCGAGCAGGCTGCGTTCGAGAACGACGGCTTCTTCGTCGTCGAGGGGTTCCTGGACGACGAGGAGACGCGGCTCCTCCAGGAGGACGTGGCCGCCGACGTCGCATCCGATCGACAGGCGTTGGAGCGCCGCGACGCGACCGGAGACGTGACGCGCCTCGCGGTCAAGAACGAACTCTCGGCCGACCTGTACAGCGCCATCGTGCGGAGCGAGCGCATCGTGCGCGCGATGGAAGTGCTGCTCGGCGGCGAGGTGTACCACTACCATCACAAGCTGATGCTCAAGGACCCACATCACGGCGGCGCGTGGGAATGGCACCAGGACTACGGGTACTGGTACAACAACGGCTGTCTGTTCCCGTACCTCGCGAGCTGCATGATCGCAGTCGACGCCGCGTCCGTCGAGAACGGCTGCCTTCAGGTCGTTCGCGGATCGCACCACCTGGGTCGCATCGAGCATGGGAAGGTAGGCGACCAGACCGGCGCCGAGGTGCGACGGGTCGCCGAAGCGCGCCGTCGCCTGGAGACCGTGCACTGTGAGATGGGCGCGGGGTCGGCGGTCTTCTTCCACTGCAACCTGCTCCATCGCTCGGATCGCAATGGCAGCGACCGCGCGCGCACGGCGCTGATCGGTTGCTACAACGCGGCGCGCAACGATCCGTACCAGCAGTCACACCACCCGAGCTACACACCGCTCGAGGTCTGGCCGGACGCACGGATCCTCGAGGTCGGGCGAGCCAGGAGCTGATCATGATTCGCGTCGTCGCCATCAACTTCGACCACATGCACATGGGCGACAATCTGCGCTTCGCCCACGACCATCCGGAGGTCGAGATCGTCGGGCTCTGCGACGAGAAGCCGGACCGCATGGAGTCGGCGATCACGACCTTTGGGATCCCGGCCGACCGGGTATTCACGGACTGGCGAACCTGCCTGGAGACGGCGCGGCCTGACCTCGCGATCTTGTGCCCTGCGACCGGGCTCCACGCGGAGTACGTGCGTCGCGTCGCGCCGTTCGGCGTGCATGTGATGATGGAGAAGCCGTTCGCGACTTCGCTTGCGGAAGCGGACGAGATGATCCGGCTCATGAAGGACGCCGGAAAGACACTCGCGATCAACTGGCCGCTCGCCTGGTACCCGCCCCACGTCACTGCGAAACGACTCATCGACGAAGGGACGATCGGTGCGGTGCGCGAGGTGCGCTACTACGACGGTAATCGCGGCCCCTTGTGGCACCTCGCCGACAAGATCGAGACGACGCCCGAGTTCGTCGCTCAGGAGAAGGCGAAGTCATGGTGGTATTCGAAGGAGCACGGCGGCGGCTCGCTCCTCGACTACCTCGGCTATGGAACGACCCTCGGTACGTGGTTCCTCGGTGGCGCGGTGCCGACGGAGGTGACCTGCGTCACCGACGATTCGCCAGGCCTCGAGGTCGATGAGCACAGCATCACCATCGCGCGCTACGCGACCGGTCTCGCGAAGTTCGAGACGCGATGGGGGACGTTCTCCGACCCCTGGACCCACCAGCCGCAGCCCCGGTGCGGCTTCGTCCTCGTCGGAACCCACGGGACGATCTCGTCCTACGACTACGAGGACACGGTCCAGCTCCAGACTCGTGATCATCCCGAGGTGCGATCGCTGCCCGCCGTCGTGCCGGAGCCGCCGCATCAGGATCCGATTCAGTACCTCGTCGAGTGCATCCGCACTGGAGCACGGGTCGCGGGTCCGCTCTCGCCCGTGGTCGCGCGTGTCGGGCAGCAGATCGTCGATTCGGCTCTCCTGTCCGCGCGGGAACGGCGCACCGTGGCGCTGCTGCCGTGAGCGGCGACGGATACGGAATCGGCCAGCGAGCCGGAGACGGGGAGTTCGCGGCTCCCGAGTTGCCGTGGCGGGGAGCGGAGATCGCGTCGCCGGTTTCCGGGATCGGTCTTGTCGGGTGCGGTGGCATCTCGGGGCAGCACCTCATCGCCTACCGGGACGCTGGCTGGCCCGTTCGCGCGCTGTGCTCGCGGGATGTCGAGAAGGCCGAGGCAAGGCGGTCCGCGTTGCATCCCAAGGCCGTCGTGGTCCCAGACTGGACGGACCTCGTCGTTCGCGACGATGTTGGCGTGGTCGACGTCACGACGCATCCGCCGGAGCGCCAGCCGATCATCGAGGGCGCGCTGCGAGCCGGGAAGCACGTGCTCTCCCAGAAGCCGTTCGTGACCGACCTCGCGACGGGGATCGCCTTGTGCGACCTCGCGGACGCGTGCGGCGTGCGCCTCGCAGTGAACCAGAACGGGCGCTGGGCGCCCCACTTCTCGTGGATGCGACACGCGGTCGCAGCGGGTCTCGTGGGCGACGTCGTGGCGGTCGACGTCACGATCCACTGGAACCACGACTGGGTGGCGGGGACCCCGTTCGACGATACGCCTCACCTGCTGCTTCACGACTTCGGCGTGCACTGGTTCGACGTCGTGCGGGCGCTCATGCCGGGGCAAGTGGCGGGTCGGGTGACGGCGTCGGTGATGCGATCACCGAGCCAGCGTGCGCGGCCACCGCTGCTCGGACAGGCGGCGATAGCATTCGATGCCGGGCGCGCGACGATCACGTTCTGCGGCGCGAGCGCGTCGCACCAGCTCGACACGACCCTCGTCGTCGGTACGCGCGGGACGTTGCGGAGCACGGGACCCGATCTCCAGAACCAGGTCGTCACCCTCCACACCGAGGCTGGGGTAGCGACGCCGCAGCTCGAGGGGCAGTGGTTCCCCGACGGCTTCCGCGGCGCCATGGGCGAGCTGCTCGCGGCCGTCGCCGATGACCGCGTTCCATCGAACGACGCGCGCGACAATCTCGAGAGCCTCCGGGTCTGCTGGGCCGCGTGCGCCGCGTCCGGGGAGGGGCGTGCCGTTTCGCCCGCGGAGGTCGACGCGCTTCCGAGCTGACGAGAGCTTGCTCCCGACCTGATGCGCGGGCCTCTCTCCGTCACACGCCACCGCCATGGGTCGCCATGGAGCCCTGGGCGGCACGCGGGAGCTCACAGCGCGGGCTCCCGCGTCCGCCGCCGGACGCTGGGTGCCGCTCCAGGCTTCACACACTGGAGGGCGAACGGCGAGGGTCAGCCCTTCTTGGCCTTCTTCTTGGCCTTCTTCTTGGGCTGCGCGTAGGCCTCGACGTTCTTGACGCCGAAGCCTCCGCTCTTCTTCAAGGCCACCTCAACCGACTTGCGTTGCAGGTGGTGGCCCTTCTTCATCCAGACGGTCGCGGTGGACTTCTTGAAGTCGACACCTACCTTCTCGACGCCCTTCATGCCGGTGAGGGTCGCACGGACCTTCGCTACGCATGAGACGCCTCACTGCATTCCGGTCACGTGGATGAGCCACGCTTCGGGACGCCCACCGGAGAAGCCATTGACGCCGAAGCCGGCGCCCCCGAGGGCCTTGGTCACCCCCTTCTTGGTGAGCTGGCCCTTCTTCATGGTGACGGTCGCTTGCTTCTTGTCGAAGTCGATCTTGACGGTGTTCACACCGGCGAGATCCGTCAGGGTCTCCCGGACCCTGTTGACGCAGTTGACGCGTCACTGCATGCCAGTGACGTCGACGACGTAGACGGACGGTTTGTCCGCCTTCGTCCTAGGCTTGTCCTGTGCGGCTCCCGGCGCCACGAGCAGCGCGAAGGTGCCGAGCAGGATCAGGGTCGATCTGATCATTGCTCTTCTCCGGGAGCGCGGACCTCCAGGTCCGCTCTGGATCCGAATCCCGCTGCGACGTCAGAGCGGACCTGGAGGTCCGCGCTCCCGTCAGAGCAGATCGCTTGACATGCCCTGGAGGTCCGCGCCGGTGTTCAACCGCGCGTGGGCGGCGCGCCTCTACGGAGACCTCGCCGCCCACCTGGTACCCGCTGGGGTTGTGACCCCGGCCCGATCAGGAGCTCACCCGATGATGTGGATCGGAACCGTGTTGGTGAGGCCGACCGGTCCCAGGCCCACGATCAGGGCCTGTGTCCAGACGTGGAGCTCCTGACCGGGCGGGAACCCGGGGAGGTCGAACGTGAGGTCGTTGACGTTGGTGATGCCCTGGAGCCAGGTCACGATCCCGGTCGGGGCCAGGAGGTTGATGGGGAACGTCAGGGCGAACAGTGGATCGGCGAGGCTGATCTCGATGACGCCGAGGGCACCCGCGGGAATCGGGGGGCCGAGCGCCGAGGACAGGGCCGCGAAGTACTGGGAGAGGAACGGACCACTGGTCTCGATCTTCCCCTCCAGGGCGATCCCGTTGAGCATGAGTCCATGGGGAGCCAGTCCCGCAGCGGGCACGAAGGCGCCAGCGGCGGCGAAGATCGCGTTCGTGAACAGCCTGATGCAGCCGTAACCACCGTGGCCGCCGTCGAGGCCCATGGTGCCCCGGCCCTGGCCACCCTGGCCGCCGGAGGCGGACAGGATGCCGGCGACGAGGATCGCCGGAGCGGCGAGTTCCACCCGACCCCCCGACCCGCCACCCCCGCCGCCCGTGTGGAGCGCGCCACCCGGTCCCTGTCCGTCGCCGCCGTTCCCTCCGTCGGCCCGGATCATTCCGGCCGGCCCGACGGCGATGAAGGCGTCCGAGTAGACGGCGAGGTAGCCCCCGCCGCCACCGCCCCCTCCGCCCCGGCGGACGTTGTTGGGGTTGCAGATGCCGTTGATGCAGTGCGCGGCGCCTCCGCCCCCACCGGCGCCCGCCCGGAGCGAGACCGCGAGGGCGCCGGGGCTGCCCTGAGCGCCCCCGTTCACCCCGGGACCGACCCAGGTGCCGGCCGTGGCGTTGCTGCCCCCGCCACCGCCGCCGCCGAACCCGGCGACCGCCTCGCCTTTCTCGCCTCCCTCCGTCCCCTCCGCCCAGTGCGGGTAGGGGCGCCAGCCCTCCGTTCCGTGCGGGTTGCCGTTGGTGCCGTTGCCACCCCAGCCGCCATTGCCCCCACCGGGGCCGCCCTCGCCGTGGGCGCCTCCCGGGAAGCCGTGCTGTCCGTCCTTCCCGTCGGCATCGAGGACGCCGGCGATGATGACGGGCCCGCGGACGCGGAGAGTGCAGGGGAACCCGCCCGCGAGGGTCAGCCGACCGCCCGGCAGCACGACCAGGGACGAGAGCTTCACGACCGGCTGGACGCCGACGTTCAGGACCTGCGCGCCCGCGACGACGAGCGCCGGGTCGGCGACCGTCCCTCCGTTATGGGGGAACAGCCCGTACTCCACGACTTCGACCGTGAACAGAGGGGCGGCCTGGCCGTTGACGTCGTAGGTGTAGGTGCCGGGGACGGTGAACTGAGGCGAGGTGGGGGTCGACGCTCCCGGCTGCGCTGCTCCCACCCAGGGGAAGCCCGGGCCCGGCGCGGCGGTGAACAACGCCGCGACCCCGCCGAACGGTCCCGCCTGCGAGATCCAGAACCGGAGGGCCGTCCCTTCGCGGATCCGGGCCGTGGCCGGGACCGCCTGGTAGGTGAAGCCGGCCGTCGCTGGCTCGCAGTGGATGTAGACGTCGCACACCGGCTGGGCGACGACGGGTGTGAGGAGGGCGAGGGCACAAAGCGCCGTCGCCACGGGGACTGACATTTTCGGGAGCATGGCTACCTCCTGGTCTCTGGCACGGGGAACCCGGGCATGAAGCCCGACACAGGAACCCATGGAGCCGGGAGCGGGAGGTAACCGGGTTTTTTCTCAGACCAGGGGTCGCCGAAGGCGGCCATGGCCGCTTCTTGCGAAGAACGGAGGCCACCAGGGATCGCCCAATGAGGCCCTGGCCCGCGATCGCCGAGCGGGCAGCTGCGGGTCACTCGATCTGCTCCGCCAGGTAGCGCTCGAGATCATCCGTGTCGATGATCTGGATCTGCTGCTCGAGCCAGAGGATGTGGTCGGACTCGGCTTCGTCGGGAGCGGCTTGAGGACTTCGCGAGTCCCGGCATCGCCGAGCGAGTCGCACAGCGAGAGGGCTGCGTTGAGATTGGCGGCGACGTCCAGCTCTGTCTCGAGGTCGGACACGAACATGTCGCGGACGTGGGCATCGACGGTGAAAGGGATGCGGCTGGCGACGTCCGGCGCGCCCTCGAGGACAGGCGCGCGGACCCATGGACCGCCGACCCCCCGGTCGGCATCATCCGACCGGTGCGCAAGGCCTGGAGTCCATGGGCGGGGAGTCCGGCTAACCGTCGCTCTTCGTGGTCTTCTTGGCCGCCTTCTTCTCTGCCTTCTTGGCGGTGCATTCCTTGCACTCAAGACCCTTCTCGAGTGCGTCCAGGGTACCCGCGCCCATGGGGCAGCCGGCCGCGACGGCCTCGTCGAGCGCGCGGACATGCGCGGCGACGTCCTTGCCGGTGATCTCACCGCAGGTCTTCTTCACGAAGGCGAGCTTGGCGGCGGCCTTCTTGCAATCCTTGGCCTTTCGCGCGATGGCTGCGATCCGACTGGCGAGGTCACCTGAGCAGCAATCCTTGGCGGCCTTGGTTGCGACCTTCGTCTGCTCCTCGCAGCACGACTTCTCGGTCTTGGTTGCGACCTTCTTGGCCTCTTCCTGGCAGCAGTCCTTGGCGGCCTTGGTTGCGACCTTGGTCTGCTCCTTGCAGCACGACTTCTCGGTCTTGGTTGCGACCTTC
>NZBC01000117.1 GCA_002687715.1 Planctomycetota bacterium
CGCCGGGGCGAGCGGGTGCGCCCCTCGGGGGACGCGGCCCCAGCGGACGCGGACCGTTGCCGCCGCCGGGCTGGGGCTGACCGGCCCCGCCGGGCTGGGGTTGAGACGAGCCGCCGCCAGAGCCGCCATTCCCGCCACCCCCGCCCTGCGGTCCGTTTGGGGTACCGGTCGGCTGCCCGCCGCCCCCGGCCGGGACGGGTATCGGCGCCGGACCCGGACCGACGTAGACCCCACCATGCGCGAAAGCGCTGGGCGCGAGCACTGCATAAAGCCCCGAAATCACCGCGACGACGATCAGATGACGCATCGACAGAGCCCCTCTGTTCCTTGAAAGCGCGGCAGACTCGTCTCCTCGTACGACAACGCGGCCTCGAATGCACGAAAAAGTCCGACCTCGGACCGTGACTCGAGATTCCGCATCTCGCCTCCGTCAAGTCGGGACTAGTCCCGATCGCTCATGTGCTCTTCCGACCAACCGACCGCTGACCACGATCCGTCCCGGGAGCTGGTCCGGGACGACGACACCTGGCTGGATGTCATCCGGGACGCAGAGCGTCCGCCGGAGCCAGGCCACATCGGGTCGTTCGAGTTGCTGGAGGAGGTGCAACGCGGAGGCCAGGGCGTGGTCTGGCGGGCCCGCGATGTCCGGGACGGGCGCATCGTCGCGCTCAAACGTCCGCTCGCGGGCGCGCTCGCCGGCGCCCGGTCGCGGGTACGGTTCGAACGGGAGGTGGAGGCGGCCACGGGCCTCAACCACGTCGGGATCGTCAAGATCGTCGACACGGAGTCGGTCGACGGGCATCCGGTCATGGCGATGGAGTGGGTAGACGGCGAGCCCATCACGGCCTGGGCACATCGTCTCCCTCGCCCGGCCCGCGACGTCCTCCACGTGTTCGTCGCGTTGTGCGACGCCGTTCACCACGCGCACCAACGCGGGGTGCTGCATCGCGACCTGAAGCCGGCCAACGTCCTCGTCGACCTCGACGGACAGCCACGGGTCCTCGACTTCGGGCTCGCCCGCATCGACGACGACGAGAGCGCCAGCGGCGACGCGGTCACGCTGTCTACGGAATTCGTGGGCACACCGGCCTACGCCGCCCCCGAACAGATCCGCGGGGGAGCCGTCGACGTGCGCGCGGACCAGTTCGCGCTGAGCGTGGTCCTCCACGAGATGCTCACCGGCGTCCACCCCTTCGCGACGAACGGCGGGCTGGCGGACGTCCTGCACGCCGTCGAGCACGTGGAACCGCCACGGCCCTCCGCACTGGTAGCGGACCTCGGCAGGGAGATCGATGCCATCGTCCTGAAGGGACTCGCGAAGGACGCCGACGAACGGTACCCCTCGGTCGACGCCCTCGCGCAGGACGTCCGCCGGTATCTCTCGGGCGAGACGGTGCTCGCGCACCCGCCGAGCACCTGGTACCTGCTCAAGAAGATGGCGCGCCGCCATCGCACGGCGGGTTTGTTCGCTGCGACCCTGTTCGTGCTCGTCTCTGCTTTCGCAGTGGTCGCCACCGTGCAGGCGGGGAGGATTGCAAGGGAACGCGATCGGTCCAACGGAGCCCGCGCGGAAGCGGTGACGCAACGCAACGCGGCGCGGCGCGCCGAGGCAGATGCGCTGCTCTCCCGCGACGCCGCCCGCAAGCAGAGCGAGCGTACGCGCAACCTGCTGTCGCTGGTGACGCAGGAGCTGTTCCAGGCCGTGTCGCCGGACCGACGTGGACCGCGGGTCACCGTCCTCGAATGTCTGGAGCATCTCACTCATCACCGGATCGACCGGCTGTTCGAGGGGCAACCCGAGATCCAAACGGAGCTGAACCTCGTCGTGGCCGGCGCCTACCTCGCGCTCGGCATGATCGACGAGGCAAAGGCCCACGTCGCCGACGTCCCGTTCGAAACGATGAACGGCGCGCTCGGCGCCTTGCGCCAAAAGGTGCTTGGCGAATTGAGGCAGCAGGAGGGTGACTACGCGTCCGCGCAGCACCACCTCCAGCACGCGCTCGACCTCTACGAGGACGACGAATCCGCCGACTGGACGCGCGTCCGCATCCACCTCCACCGCGCGCTCGCCAAGATCGGCCAGCGCCGTGACGACTTCGAAGGGGCGGAGGGTCACCTGCTCGCGATGCGGGACCTCGTCGATGCGGCGTTCGGCGAAGATCACCCCGGCATGGCCGCGTGCCTCAGCGGGCTGGCCGGCCTGCGGCTGCGTCAGGGCGCGTTCACCGACGCTGACCGGCTGTCGCGCGACGCACTCCGCGTTCTGCGAGGGTTCTTCGGGGACGATCACGTCGCCGTCGCCGCGGCGTATACCACGCGCGGCACGCTGCTCGCGGCCATGGGACGCCACGACCTCGCCGAGAGACACCACCGCAAGGCGCTCGCGATCCAGACCGAGAAGCTCGGTCGCCAGCACCCCTGGAACGCTGTGAACCTGACCAACATCGCCGGCTTCGCCATCGAGCAAGGCCGACTCGGAGAGGCGCGCGCGTTGCTCGACGAGGCGCTCGAGATCCAGACCCGGTCCTGGGGCGAGGATTGCCTGGCGGCCTCCGAAACCCACAACACGCTCGCCAACCTCCTGGTCCAGCAAGGGGGCTTCGAGGAAGGCATCGAGAACTTCGAGCGCGCTCTGCGCATCGTCCGAAGCAACCTCGGTGAGGAGTGTGCCGAGTCCGCGAACCTGATGGCCAACCTCGCACCGGCGCTGCGCGCCGTTGGACGGCGCGATGAGGCATACCAGTTCGCCTGGCGCTCCCTTGCATTGCGCAAGAAGCTCTACGGCCCGGACCACCCCAACACGGCCCACAGCCACAACACCCTGGGGCGCCTGTTCAGCGACGATGGGAATCACGACAAGGCCCAGCGGCACTACGGCCGGTCCCTCGCGATCATGAGGCAGCATTTCGACGGCCCCCACCTGCTGGTGATTCGGGTGCAGACGAACCTGGCGAAGACGCTGGGCGCGACCCACGAGTACGAGGAGTCGGAGCAGCTCCTGCGCCGGTCCATCGAACTGGGTGAGCAGCGAGCGGACCTCGGCGAGGACCACCTCGATGTGTTCCAGCCGCGGCGGATGCTCGTAGGCCTGCTCCTGAGGCAGAAGCGGTTCGAGGACGCTCTCTCCGCCGCCCGCGGGTGGGCGGAGGCTGCCGGCGCGCTGGACCAATCGGCCGTCCACCGGCGGGTCGCCGAGGCGCTCCTTGCCCGCGCCCACCGGCAGCTCGGTCGCTTCGCCGAAGCCGAGAAGCTCCTCCTCGACCTGTGGACGCGCCTCTCCGCGGACCCGACCCCCTCCGCCAGGGATGTCGGCACACTGGCGCGCAGGCTCGCCGAACTGTATGAAGCCTGGGGTCGCAAAGCGGTCGCGGCGAGATGGCGCGCGCGCGTCCCGGCGGAGCGTTGAGCCTCAATCGATGCGGGTTTTCCCGGGGTCGACGGCCTCCCCCGCGCTTGAAGGGAGCGGACACCGGCCGTACGGTAGGTGCGGCGGCCAGGGGAGTTCGTGGGACAGGCCCCTAAACTCTTGAGCCACCACTCCTTCTGTACCCGAGACCGTGTGCGATGCCGTCGACGATCAAGGACCTGGGACCCTGTGAGAAGGAAATCGCGGTCACGGTCCCCGATGAGGACATCCAGTCCGCCCTGAACAAGTCCTTCGGCGAACTCCGTAAGCAGATGGTCCTGCCGGGCTTCCGTCCTGGCAAGGTACCGCGGGGCATCCTCGAGAAGCGCTTCGGCGACCAGGTCCGGCACGAGGTCTATCACGACATCGTGAAGGACGCGGTCACCGACGCCATCAAGGAGCACGAACTCGACCCCGTCTCGGAACCGCATATCGGCGACGAAGACGATCACGACGCCCACGAGCTCCCGGAGTCGGGCGGGCTCGACTTCTCGTTCACGGTCGAGATCAAGCCGGAGTTCGACCTGCCCAAGTACCGCAACCTCGAGGTCACGAGGAAGCAGCAGCCGGTCACCGACGACCAGGTGGAGGACGTCCTCGGCCGCATCGCCGAAGGTCACGCATCCTGGGAGCCGGTCGACGACGGCGTCGAGTACGAGAAGGGCGACCTCGTCCAGGCGACCGCGACCCTCGCCGCGGGGGACCACGAGATCGCGGATGACAAGGCCGTGTCATTCCTTCCCGAGCAGGAGATGCTCGAGGGACTGCCGTTTCCCGACGCGGAGGAGGTCGCGTCCGAGAACGCGATCGACGCCACCGTCGAGGTCTCCCTGACCATCCCCGACGACTACTCCGACGAGGACCTTCGGGGCGCCACCGCCGAGGGGAAACTGACCATCGAGGGATACAAGCGGCGCATTGTCCCCCCCATCGACGATGATCTTGCCACGACGCTGGGCCACGAGGACCTCGCGAGCTTCCGGGCCGACGTGCTCAAGGACCTCCAAAGCGAGCACGACAAGCTCGCGGATCGTGACGTGGTGCAGAAGATCCTGGACATCCTCATCGAGAAGGCGGACATCCCCCTCGCGGAGGGTCCGACCGACCGCATGTTGGAGCGCCAGATCGGCCAGCAGGCCATGCAGCTGCAGATGCGCGAGGGCCTGTCCGCCGAGGACGCGAAGGCCAAGGCCGAGGAGGACCGCGACGAGATGCGGACCTCCATCCAGCGCGACACGCGAGCCTGGCTGCTCGTGGAGCGCATCGCGGCCAAGGAGAAGATCTTCTGCCTCGAGGACGACGTCGATGAGTCGTTGGAGAAGATCGCACGCCAGCACGACGCTCCGCCGTCGCGGGTTCGCGAGTACTACGAGCAGAACGGTATGCTGCCCCAGCTACGCACCGAGGTGGTCGAGCGTAAGGTCTGCGAATTCCTACGGGACAGCGCCAGGATTTCCGATGAAGAGGCCGGAGACGATGCCGCCGCCGAGACCTCGGATTCCGGGGAGGGTTAGCGCGCGCCGACGCGGTTTGCGGCATCAGCGCGGCCAAGAAGAGAAGAGGGCAACATGGACGAGAAGGCCAACTACTACATCCCCTACGTCATCGAGAAGACGGGGCGGGGCGAGCGTCAGTATGACATTTACTCACGCCTCCTCGAAGACCGGATCATCTTCATCGGCACCGAGGTCACGGACGGACTCGCCAACTCCGTGATCGCGCAGCTGCTCTTCCTGGCCAAGGAGAACCGGACCCAGGACGTCAGCATGTACATCAACTCTCCCGGCGGCTCGGTGACCGCGGGATTGGCGATCTTCGACACGATGCAGTTCATTCCGTGTCCGGTCGCGACGTACTGCATCGGGCAGGCCGCCAGCATGGGCGCCGTCCTCCTCGCCGCCGGCGCGAAGGACAAGCGCCACGCGCTGCCCAACGCACGCATCATGATCCACCAGCCGTGGGGCGGCGCGCAGGGTACGGCATCGGACATCCAGATCCAGGCCAAGGAGATCGCACGACTGAAGCGCGTGCTGAACGAGATCATCGCCAACGCCTCGGGCCGCGAAGTCGAGCAGGTGGAGAAGGACACCGACCGCGACAACTTCATGTCCGGGGTCGAGGCCAAGGAGTACGGTCTGGTCGATCAGGTCGTGGAGTCACTCAAGAAATAACCATGGACGACACGCGCGGCGGCGACAACGAAACCTGTACCTTCTGCGGCAAGAGCCGCTACAAGGTCTCGAGCCTGATCTCCGGTCCGCCGGGGGTGAACATCTGCAACGAGTGCATCGAGATCTGCAACACGATCCTCGTCGAGGAGAATCGCAAGCAGGCTCTCGCCACGAGCGACGCCCCTCCGCTGTCGCGCGACAACATCCCCACGCCGGCCCGGATCAACGCGTACCTCGACGACTACGTCGTGGGGCAGGTCCTGGCCAAGCGCGTGCTTTCGGTCGCTGTCCACAACCACTACAAACGCCTCTTCCATCAGACCGACAGCGTGCATAGCGCGGTCGAGCTCGAGAAGTCCAACGTCCTGCTCATCGGACCGACCGGTTCGGGCAAGACGCTCCTCGCTCGCACGCTTGCGCGCTTCCTCGACGTCCCGTTCGCGATCGGCGACGCCACG
>NZBC01000118.1 GCA_002687715.1 Planctomycetota bacterium
CGGTAGCCCCCGATTCGCTGAACATCCCGCGATCGAGTACCCACCTTGAGATTCTCACTCTGGCCTTGTGAACCGGTGGGAAGTCCAGGTCCGCTCTGCAACGAAGCTCCCCGGGCCTCGCCGTAAGCGCCCGGCCCGGGCGTCTATGTACTGCATGAGGGTAGTCCCCGTTCATACGTTCCTCCTCCCGAGCGCAGCCCACCGCGACGGCGGGTCCGGGCCGCTCCCCTCCCCCGTATCGGTCTATTCACCGGGTCCGGTCCGTCGCGACCGCTCCGCATCTCCGAGATGGAGGGACACCATGATCCAGTCCAACCTGCGCCCCGATGCGCTACCGCCCCCGGGCGCTTCCGAGCGCGGTCAGTCCCCGTGGTACCTCGCGGTCGGTGAAGAGCTCGCGCAGGAACCGGCGGCGGAGCCGGATGCCTCCCCGGAAGCCCACGTTCCCGACGATCTGCCCGTCGGCTTCTGGTCGCAGTTCGCGATCACCTTTGCCTCGACGGTGGTGATCGGCGTCGCCCTCGTGATCGCGATCAGACTGCTCTGACCGCGGAGATCCGCGGTCCTGGCCGGATGGCTCAGGCGACCTCCTTGAGCTCCGCGAGGGTCTCCTGCAGCGCCGCCTTCGCGTCGGCGAAGAGCATCACGGCGTTGTCCGCCTCGAAGAGCGGGTTCCTGACCCCGGCGTAGCCGGGCGACAGACTGCGCTTCACGACAACAACGTTGCGCGCCTCATGGACGTTCAAGATGGGCATGCCCGCGAGAGGGCTCTCGGGATCGTCGAGGGCGGCCGGGTTCACGACGTCGTTCGCGCCGAGCACGATCGCCATGTCGGTCGTCTTGAAGTCCGGGTTGATCTCGTCCATCTCCACGAGCTTCTCGTACGGAACGTTCGCCTCAGCGAGGAGCACGTTCATGTGGCCTGGCATGCGCCCGGCCACGGGGTGGATCGCGTAGCGGACCTCGGCCCCGTGGGCTTCCAGGAAGTCGCCGAGCTCCCGCACGGCGTGCTGGGCCTGCGCGACCGCGAGCCCGTAGCCGGGCACGACGATCACCGACGACACGCCGTCGAGCATCATCGCCAACTCTTCGGGGCCGACGCTCTTCACGTTCTTGTAGTCTCGCGCATCTTCGGTCGACCCGCTCGACGTCGCGCCGAAGCCGCCCATCAACACGTTCAGCAGCGAGCGGTTCATCGCCTTGCACATTATGTTCGTGAGGATGAGGCCGGATGCGCCGACCAGCGCACCGGAGACGATGAGCACCGGCTCGGCAAGCACAAACCCGGTCATCGCCGCCGCGATCCCGGAGTACGAGTTCAGCAGCGAGATCACCACGGGCATGTCGGCGCCGCCGATCGGGATCACGAGCAGCACGCCGAGGACGAGCGACAGCACCAACAGCAGCGCCGCCA
This sequence comes from Planctomycetota bacterium, assembly GCA_002687715.1. Classification (GTDB taxonomy): domain Bacteria; phylum Planctomycetota. The sequence continues at coordinate 1,415 of NZBC01000118.1, forward strand.
ACCAGGGCGCCCCACCGCTTCCCACGACCCCGCACAGCAAGCCGCCGATCACCAACGCGGCGACGATCAACACGAGGTTGACCAGGTGCTGCTTCGGGAACACGATCGCGTTGCTGGAGACCTTTCCGGACAGCTTCCCGTAGGCGACGAAAGAACCCGTGAGCGTGATGCCGCCGATGATCACGGACAGCGCGAGCGCCGACGACTGGTCCCAGGCACCGCTCTTCAGGCCTCCGCCGAGGAACTGCGCGAGGTTCATGCCTCCGTCGCTCTTGCTCCAAGGCAGGATCAGTCCCGAGAGGTAGGCCAGGACCACAAGCGCTGAAGCCGCGCCACCCGAGCCGTTGAACAAGGCGACCATCTCGGGCATCTCGGTCATCTCGACCTTCTTGGCCGCGAACGCACCCACGCCGGACCCGACGACCGCGCCGACGATGATCCAGGTCCAGGTGACCGCGTCGGACCGATCGGTCAGGGACACGACCGCGCCGATGACGACGAGCAGCATCGCCAGCGCTGCGAGCTGGTTGCCGCGGCGAGCCGTCCGCACCTTGCCCAGTCGCTTGATGCCGAGGATGAACAGGACGATCGCGACGAGATACGCGAGTCCGACGAACGTACTGGCGCCCACGATCAGCGTCCTCCGTCTTCCTTGGATCCGAACATGCCCAACATGCGGTCCGTGACCATGAATCCGCCGACCACGTTGATCATGGCCGTCGCAACCGCCAGACACCCCATGAAGTTCGCCAGGAACGGCGAGCCCGTGTTGTAAGCGCAGGTCAGCGCGCCCACGATCGTGATCCCCGAGATCGCGTTCGCGCCCGACATCAGGGGCGTGTGCAGCGTCGGCGGGACCTTCGTGATCAGCTCGAAGCCGAGGAAGATCGCGAGGATGAAAACGGTGAGACCGGTCATGACGCGGAGGCCCTCTGGTTCATGGCTTCCTGGGTGGGTTCGTGGCGAACGTTGCCGTCCTGGATGATGAGCGCACCATCGATGACCTCGTCCTCGAGGTCGATCTTCAGGGCGCCACCGTCCTTCTTGTCGGCGATGTCCGAGAGCAGCGCGAGCACGTTACGGGCGTATACGGAGCTGGCGTCAGTCGGCAGCAGTCCCGGCACGTTGGGCTCGCCGATGATCGTCACGCCGTGCTTGACGACCCGTCCGACTTCGGAGAGCTCGCAGTTGCCGCCCTGGCTAACGGCGAGATCGACGATGACCGATCCCGGACGCATCTTCTCCACCACGTCGGCGGGGACGAGGACGGGCGCCTTGCGGCCCGGAATGAGCGCCGTGCACACGACCAGGTCCGCTGCGACGAGATGCTCCGCAATGATCTCCTGCTGGCGCTTCTTCTGCTCGTCGGTGAGCTCCTTCGCGTAGCCACCGTCGCCCGACGCCTCGACCGTCTCGATGAACTTGCCGCCGAGGCTCTCGATCTGCTCCTTGACCTCGGGGCGGATGTCGCTCGCCTCGACGACCGCGCCGAGACGTTTGGCGGTCGCGATGGCCTGGAGGCCCGCGACGCCCGCGCCCATCACCACCACCTTGGCCGGCTTCAGCGTGCCGGCGGCCGTGACCATCATCGGCATGATGCGGCCGAGCGCATCGGCACCCATGAGCACCGCCTTGTAGCCAGCCAGGTTCGCCTGCGACGAGAGGGCGTCCATCTTCTGCGCCCGAGAGATGCGGGGGATCGCCTCCATCGCGAGCACGGAGACGCCCTGCGCGGAGAGCTTCGCCGCGAGCTCCGGGTCCTGGACGGACCACACGAACGAGACGAGCAGGCCGCCGCTCCTCATGCGTGCGACCTCGTCAACGGTCGGAGGGTTGACCTTCACAACCACGTCGGCGGCCCAGCCACCTCCGTCGTCGAGGGTCGCACCGGCTTTCGTGTACGAGTAGTCGAGGATGTGGCTCGCGACCCCGGCCCCGGCTTCCACCGAGACCTCGAGCCCGAACTTGATCATCCTCTTGACGGTCTCGGGCGTCGCGGCAACGCGCGTCTCGCCGTCCTGGCTTTCCCTGGGTACGAAGACCTTGGTCATCGGGGGTCTCGGGCTGGAAAGAGGGAGGGTTCCACCGGACGGAACAGCGATCCGCATTCCGCCCATGTCCTGCAGACGGGGGGTGTTAGAGCACGTCGATGGCCGGGGAGTATAGCCAGCCCGCCCGGGTTCGGGAAGCGTTCGTCCGACAGGTGTTCATTCGCACCCATCCCTCGTCGTCGACGGGCGTCCAAAAAGCGTCGCTCAGCCCGCGTCGACGGTCACGGAAAGGAGAGCGACGTGCTGATCGGGCATCGCGGGTCCACGCAGAAGCCGAACGGCAGGCGATAGCACACCGGTGCGAGCGGCGTAGTCCTCTGGATCATGACCGGCATCAACTCCACCTGCTCGACGGGGGGCGATGATTGGCCGACACGCCAATCGGAGCGTGGCCAACTCAGGGCACGAAACCACGGAATCGCAACCCGAATAGAGTCGACGTTGACCAATGGAATAAGGTCCGAGAGACCCGGCGGTTTTGGGCGCTTCACACTCTCGTGTGGGTACATGGGGATAGCAGGTAGCCATCGGGATAGAGGTCGAGGCCACCGAGGTGGAAGTAGATCGCGTTGCGAAACCGCTTCCGATTGCGGAAGCCGCAGGCCATGCGCTTGACGCGCTGGATCTTGGCGTTGAGCGACTCCGCGGTCGCGTTGGTGGCGCCGAGGACGATGGCGTTGAGGATGCCGCGCAGGCGCTTCCTGATGGTGCGGGCGGCCTTCTTGATCGGCTCGAGCTTCGAGCGCATCGCCCAGCCGATCCACTTGGTCCACGCCCTCTTCGCCCACGCCCGACTGACGTAGTGCCACAGGAACCGAGCGTGCTCTTTGATCGCCCAGGCCCGGGCGGTCTTCAGCGCCATCCCCTTCAGGATCTCGAACGTGGAGTCGGCCACCGCGGCGTCGAGGTTCTCCGGGTTCTTGAGCCACAGGTACTTGCTGCCTTTGAGCGTCCAGTCGCCGTCCTTCATGAACGCCCGGTGCTCGTCCCGTCGCACCTTGTCGACGGCGTCTCCGAGCAGCTTGGCGACGTGGAACCGGTCGAACGCGATCTTGTCGTCCGCGTCGGGTACGTGATCGCGGGTCGCCGAGATGTACGGGCCCGCCATGTCCATCGCCACGACCTCGATGGCCTCCAGCTGTGTCGGTGTCAGGCTCTCGTAGAAGCCCTCGACGCTCTCCTTCTTCCGTCCGTCCGCGACGTACACCACGTCGCCGGTGGTGCTGTCGCTGACGGCGGTGACGTACTCGTGGCGCTTCTGGAACGACGTCTCGTCGATGCCGATCCGACTGAGCTTCAACGCCGGTCGTCTCGCGAGCCCGCGAGCCACCGCGCGCTTCTGGATCCCGGCCACCTCCGACCAGCTCAACTGCAGACGGCGCGACACCGCGCTGAGGCTCGCCTCCCTGAGCCAGTCGATGGCCACGGCCTCGAACAGCGCCGTGAACCGGGAGCCCTCCTCGCCCCACGGCACCTTGACCTGGTGGACGCCGTGCTCGGGACACTCCACCCGTGGCACCTCGGCCACGAGGATCGTGCGGAACTGGCAGGTGTCCAGGTGACGCCAGCGACGGGCGCGGTGGTCGTAACGTGGGCACGTCTTGTCGCACTCAGGACACGGCAGCTTCTTCGCGTCGCGGGCGTCAACGTGCACCTCGACGGAGCCGTCCTTCACATCGAGCTCAACGTCACTCACGGCCCAGGGCGGGCCGATTCCCAGGATCTGTGCGTACAGTTCGCGGTCTTTCATGCCGCGCAGGATAGCCCGGCCGATCACCTGCACCACATCCCTTTCGAGTCCAGGTCGGGGAGCCTCGAGCAGGCCCCTCAACCAAGAGGGGGGCCTGCTCGAAGGCGGTCGATCAGGGCATCACGGTATTGCCCGAACCCACACGGGAGTGTGAAGACCCCGAAAAGAGCCACACCCTTTGGGAGTGAACCTTCTAGCCCAGACTATTCATGAGCGCGTAGCGAGAAGTGCAGATGGGTCGTGCTGGCAAGGAGAATCGGTGCCCTCGACCGCAGGCGTGGCTGAACACCACGTCGAGGATCGAAAGTGGCGGTTCGACGCAGTCAGCGCTGGCCAGACGTACTTCGCGGTAGCGGCTCACGAGTCATTCGGGCTAGTGGCGACCGGCGAGATCAGAGATCTTCACCATCGCCGCACGCAGCGAGACGACTTCGCGCTCGAGATCGCGGACGTGCGCGAGGACGTTCGAGATCGCCTCCGCCGGATCCGCCACCTTGCGCGGACGGCCCGGACCTCGACGACCGGCCGGGCGGCCTGGGCCCCGACGGGCAGCCGTCGCCTTCTTCGCCGTCTTGCGCTTCGGGCGGCCCATGCCGAGAGTGTTCTTCGCCAGGCCAATGATCAACGGGTAGATGTTGATCTTCTTCTTCTTCGCGAGCTTCTTCAGCTCGGTCATCGTGATCGCGGGATTTTTCTTGATGTGCGCAGCGGCGAACTTCACCGCTTCAGCGCGAACTCCGGTTGCCATGGCTATAGAGCCCCCCTGAGATTGGGTTGTACGAACCGCGGGAGGTCATGCAGAACCGCCCCGCAGCCCAAGGGATGAGGATACGTCTCGATTGCCATTGTATGGAATGCGGACCAAGACAGAAGAGAATAACGCGCTGTTATTCTGCCAATGCAGTCACCGCGGGATAGTTCGGCAATGTTCGAGTGCCAGGACAGCGAGAGAAGTGGCATAGACGCGGCCGCCGTCGGAGGCCCAACGGTCCGCGGGGCGGAAGCTGCCAGCGAACGCCCCCGTCCTCACCTGGAGTGTCGCGACTCGCTCCGCAATGGCGCTGCGAGCGCCCGCATCACCCGCCGCGAGAAAGTAGAGCCCGATGAAATCGCAGTCATTGGGAGCGATGTCCACGGGTTCGGACTTCGGAGCGGTGAAGCACAAACCGACCGCCGTCGACGTGGTCACGCCGTGTGGAAACGAACCCGCTTCCTCGTATCCGACGTGGCCTCGACCATCGACGAGCGTGCGGTACCAGCGCCGCGCCGCAGCGATTTGATCGGCCAGGTCCGCCAGGCCTGCCTCGTGGGCTAGGCACAGGGCTTCCAGCGGCCAGGCGGAGATCATGGCGTTCGCGCGGCCCCTCCCGTCGTCGACGTATCCCCATCCGCCCGAGGGTCGTTGCTCGGAAACGAGGTGCTTCACGGCCCGTATGGCCGCTGCGCGCACCTCGGCGACCGGATGCCGGCCTTGAACCCGCAGCAATGCGAGCGTCGCGGGCGCGTGATTGTAGAGGCTGTCGTTTATCCGCAGTCCAATGCAACCGGACTCGGCCTGGTGCCGGATCAGGAACGACGTGCCGCGATCCAGGGCATCGCGCACGGACGCGTCCGCGATGCCCTCACTGGCACCGGCGAGCGCGCTGACGGCCAGTCCCGTCAACCCGACGCGATAGCGATCCCGTCCGCCCCATCGTGAGGGCAGATAGGAGCCGTCGTCCTCCTGCGCGGAGACGAGCCACCGCAACGCAGCGCCGGCCGACGCTACGGGAGGATCGAGGCGAGGAGACGGACCTCCGTCGCGATCCGGCTCGTGAACGAACACAGCCAACACAACGGTCGCAGCCACCATGCCGAGGAACGCCATTCCCGCCGGGCCGAGCTGTTTGAACGGCGACACGACGGCCGACCGCACGAGGCTCATTACTCGATCCGCGAAGTCGGGCGGTGGTACGGGCGCGGGCGCGAAATCACCGAGCCCCGCCAGCAACTCCCGCAACTCGTCCCGTTCACGACGACACACCTTGCAACCATCGAGATGCTCGGAGACGTCGAGGGCGCGCTCCGGCGCCAACTCGCCCTGCAGGTAGGCCGGAAGCTCGGACGAGAAGAGGCAGACGTCGTCTTCGCCGGATTGCGGTTCAGCGAACGGGGTCACGGGACAGCCTCGCGCGTAGCTTGCGGAGGCCGTGGAACACCCTGGACTTCACCGTGCCTTCGGGAATGTCCATCACCTCGGCGACCTCCTCGTACCTGAGGCCCCCGAAGACGCTGAGCACGAGCACCATGCGATGCCCTTCCGACAACTCGGCAAGGGACGCTTCCAGATCGAGTCGCTCGTCCATGCTCAACCCCGGGTCGCTCACGATACCGGCGAGATCCTGCGCGGGCGCTTCCCTCCGCCGCCTCCGCTCCCGACGCCGGCACAGGTCCAGCCAGGCGCGTCGGGCGACGGTGAACAGGAACGTCCGGAACGACCCCGTCGGTTGGTATCGCTTGCGATACGCATGCAGCCGCAGGAACGTCTCCTGGGCGGCATCGTCGGCCTCATCACGGTGAGCGCCCAGGCGCACGAAAAGGTTCAGTAGAACCCGCTGGTAACGATCGATGAGCGTGCGGAACGCGGTGTCCGAACCCCCGGCGACGGCCACCATGAGGCGGCAATCCTCGGCATTCGTCTCGGTGCGAGACAGCTTGGTTTCGGGTTCGGATCTCAAAGGTGCGTTTCCTCGACCTTCGTTGTAACTGATTCTGGACCCCCATGGTTCACGCCCCGAACGGGGTTGTTCGCAATCGGAGTCTTACCAGTGAGTTACGTCAAGTGCTCCAGGCCCGGGTCCGGAAGGTCCAGAACCGCGCGGCGCGAAACTCCGACCGCCAGGCGCCCGCCGCCGCCCCCTGCTTTTCGCTGAGTGAGCCGAGGAAGACGACGGGATCGTCGTCGAGCTTCTCCCAGACCTCGGGGAGATAGACCGACCGCGCCCGGGCACCGGGCAACTCCAGCAGGACGCCATCCTGTCGCGGACGCAGCCGGCGCAGGAGGTCGTCGGGCGACGCGGCATCGAGACGCTCCATGGGCGAGAGCACGCTGACCTTCACGTGAAGTCGTTCGAGGTCTCCGACGCGGACCGGCTCGAATCGACGGTCCGTCGTTGCCGCCTCGGTCGCCAGCAGCGGAATCTCGTCGATCAGCCGGCCGGACGGCTCGACGTTGCCGAAGCAGCCCCGGAGGTTCCCCGCGGGCGACTCGACGGTCACGAACGCACCCAGGCGGGCATCGAAGGCCGCTGGGGGATCGGCGACGACCGGTACCTGCCCGCGGCGCACCCGCGCGCACACGGCGTCGTGGGCGACCCGGGCGAGGAGGCGTCCCTCTTCATCCGTCAGCACGAACGGCGCGGTCATGGTGCGCGCTCGTATCCGATCCCGACATAGCCGACGAACGACTCGTCAGGCCGCACATCGAAGCTGGTCTGATAGTCGAGAACGACGCCCTCCTGCACGCCCAGCCGGCGGGCCGCCCCCAAGGTCACCGTGAGCGCTCCCGGCGAGCACGCGTTCCGGGCCGCGGCGTACTCCTCGTGGACGCCTGGCGCGTCCAGCGCGACCAGACGCCTGATCATCGCGGGGTCGTTCTCTTCCTTGACCCACCGCACGGCTGACGAACCCCGCCCCGATGGCTCGAACGCATAGTTCGGTCCGTAGTGCGTGAGATCGGTGGTCCCGAGGACGTAGACGTCTGCGTACTCGGCCGCCAACGCACCCAGGTGATCGCCGGCCGCCGCATGGTCACCCGCCGGCACCTGGATCGGCACGATCTCGAGCTCCGGCCCGAACGCGCAGGCGAGCAACGGAAGCTGCACCTCGATCGAGTGCTCGTCGCGGAACTCACGCGCTCCGCGACAGAACAGGTCCGATGCCGACAGGAGCTCATCCGCGAACGTCGCGTTCACCGGAACGTCACCCAGCGGGGTCTCCCAGGTGCCCTTCGGCCAGACCGTCGGCATCCGACACTGCCCGCCGTGGTCGTTGCCGACGACGACCACCGTCGCAGCCCCCGAGGTCGACGCGGCGAGCCACGCGATCACACGGGCGGCAACCGAACCGCTGTACACCCACCCGGCATGCGGCACGACGCCTGCGATCGGAGCCGCGGGTCGGGATTCGCGCGCTTGCGACAGCATCGTCTCCGCGTCCTGGCGGCATTCCCGCCCGGAACGCGGATAGAACAGGCCGGCGAAGCGCGCGGGACGCCTCATGTCCGCTCGATGAACGCGTCCGCCACTCTTCGCGCGGCGACGCGCACCTCCTCGACGATGCCGAGCGCCCGGGTGCGGACGTCGTCCGCCCACGCCGGATCGCCCTCGAAGTCCTTCATGTTGGTCAGGACGTTGAACAGCGCACCCTCGGCACACGCCACGGCGCAGGAGGCCCCCGTAGCCGCATCGCTCGCCGCATTGGGGTTGCCGAGGATCAGCATCTCCATGGCGACCTCGATCACGGCGGGCGTCCGCTCGAGGACCCGGAACGGCACCTGAATCGCCCCCTTGGTCGCCAGGATGACCGCGGTCTTCTTCGCGGCCTCCTCGTCGGGCGTCTTCGCCTTCAGGCGGAAAGCGGCCATGAGGTCGTTGAACGCACAGGTGTCGGCATCGATGTCCGCGAGGAACGCGTCCTTCAGCTCCTGGCACCGCGCAGCGCCCTGGTCGCACGGCGCCCACGCGTCCTCCATGCCACGCTTGCCGACGGTCAGGTTGCCGACCATGGCACACAACGCCGCCCCGAGGCTTCCGCAGATGGCCGCAACGCTGCCGCCACCTGGAGCGGGCGAGTCACTCGACGTCTCGTCGATGAACCCGGCGACCGTGCGCTGGACGAGGTCGCCCCCGCCGCCGAGCCGGTACTCGATGATGCGCTCCCTCGGGTCGAATGGGGTGATCTCCGCGAGCCCGAGGCTCTGCACCGCCGTCTCGATGATCTGCGCTTCTGGGATGCCGGTGGAGCGGCCCATACGCCCCAGGTAGTGGCGGCCCGCGCGGAGCATGGCGTCCTTGGGCACGAGGCCGACGAGCTCGGACCCGGTCACGCGCGCGCCGATCTTCAGCGCCTCCTCCTCGCACGCGTCGAACACGTCGTGAACGTTCGAAACCTCGTAGTCAGTCAGGTTGCAGGAGATCTGCGCGCGGTGGTACTCCTCGATCACCCAGCCGACGGCCTTGAGGTGGCGCAATCGCCCGGGCCGCTTGATCGGGACACCGTTCTCATCGCGAACGAACTTACCGTCGGCTCCGCGCAGGTTGCGGCCCTGCTCCCGCACCTCGAGCGCAACCTCGGTGGCGATCCGGCGGTCACGGGTGTTCAGGTTCACGTTGTAGGCAATGAGGAACTTGCGCGCGCCGATGGCCGTCGCGCCAGCGCGTGCATTGAACGTCGCGGGACCGAAGTCGGGCGCCCACTCCGGATCCTGCAGCTTCCGGGCCAGCCCCTCGTATTCGCCGGCGCGCACCTTGGCCAGGTTCTGTCGCTCCGGTCGGCTCGCGGCGGCTTCGTAGAGATAGATCGGAATCCCGAGCTCGCTGCCGACCCGCTCGCCGAGCTTCCGGGCGAGCGCGACGCACTCGTCCATCGTCATGTCGGCTACGGGAACGAACGGGCAGACATCGGTCGCGCCCTGACGCGCATGCTCTCCGGAATGCCGCGACATGTCGATGAGCTCGGACGCCGCCTTGATGCCCTCGAACGCGGCTGCACCCACGGCGTCCGGTTCGCCAACGACGGTCACCACCGTCCGATTCGTCGCCCCGCCGGGATCGACGTCGAGAATGGTCGCTCCGTCCACCGCGTCCATGGCCCGGGTGATCTGGTCGATCACGGCCTGGTCCCGGCCTTCGGAGAAGTTGGGAACGCACTCGACGATCTTGCTCATGTCGTTCTCTTAAGCGAGCGGGCCCGGGTGCTCAAGTCACGGCACGACGAGCGTCAAGACCGCGAAGGGTGCCGGCCCGGCCAGCGGATCTCCCGTGAAGGCGGTCCCTTCGAACATGCACACGACCCTCGTCCGGCTGGGGACGGAGAGATTCAGAGGGACATCGCCAGTCTTCTTCAGTGGGAGATCGAGCAGAGTCGCGGCCGAGGTGGTCAGACGCAGGCGGCCCCGGGCCACGTCCTTCGGGAGCGTGATGCGGAGGGTTCCCTCGACGTTGCCCGTCCTCCGGTTGCGGAAGACGAGCTGCGGCAGGATCACCACTCCATTGGAGTGCAGGGTGTGCCCGGAGGACAGCTCGACCGTCCGCGGGATTCGCGGCCCGCGAGCCGTCCCGCCGGGACCGGTCATGTCCGAGAGGATCGTCGGGATCGCCTCCTCGTCGAGCAGACGTACGCGAAATGCCTCCGTCAGTTCGAGTGCACGCTCCGCAGCCACGACGAACCGCCCCTGGGAGCGGCGGTCGATACCGAAGACGCGGTCGATCACGGCGCCCGTCTTCTTCGGGAACGAAACCGGCCGCACCGCCTCGACGAGCTTGGAGCCCTTCGGACGCAGGTCAGGACCGAGCACGAAGGGAACACCGATTCCCCGGCCCGACGTCGCGCGGATCTTCCGGCGCGCGGGGGCCCGAAACGGATGCGTCCAGGCGAGCAGCCGGAGGTTGGTCGCCACGGGAACGAGCATGCGACCGCGTCCGGTCGGCAACAACCACGCCGACCCTCTGTGCAGGCTCCAGGGCGCGGCCCCGAACATCGGCAGGTCGTGGCCGTCCGCCGCCACGATCTCGACCGCACCGGGGATCGGCTTGCGCGTCTTGGGGTCGAGGACCGAAACGTCGAGCACGCCGGCGCGGCGCACCTCGATGCGCCCGAGCGTGAACCGGTCCCCGGTCCCCGCGGGCTGGATCCGAAGCACGGGACGACGGGACGTATCCGGAACGTCGATCGGCAGCCACGCACGAAACCGGTCCGGTGCAATCTCGTAGGTGGAGAGCGGCGCAATCTCCTGATCGTCGATGAACAGACGCGCGTCCGGCGGGAGTTGTCCGGGCGTCACCGTGCGCGAACCCTCGACGACGATGAACGACGGTTGCCGCAGCAGCGGCAGCTGAAGGACGATGCGGTCAGCGAGAATGCCGGACTCGTCCCGCACGACCTGTGCGGGCACCAGCGCACCCAGGAGCCCGACCAGAAGCAGAAGGATGTAGCGGGGCGGACGCGTAGCCCGCCTTCGCTCCCGCACGCCGGTCAGTCGTCCATGCTCTCCCACCATGCAGCCTTCTTCGTCGGAGCTGCCGCACCGGAATCGGGGGCGCCCTTCGTATCCGTGACGGTCTCAGAGTCGACGTTGGACGGGCCGCCCCCCGAGAACCGGGAGCGGATCTTGCGGAGCATCTCCCGACCGACCTCCGGGTCGGCCGGGGTGTCGTCGGTGCTATCCGTAACGTGCAGCGTATCCAGACCGAGCTCCTCGAGGAAGCGGCTCATGGTCCGCTTCACGGTCCTTCCGAACCGCGTGCGTTCCCGCGCGTAGGACAAGAACAGGCGCTGGCGGGCCCGGGTGACCCCCACGTAGGCCAGCCGTCGCTCCTCTTCGATCGCCCGGTCGTCCGGGGCGTCGTCCTCCTCCGACCCGATGCTGTTTCGGTGCGGCAGGATCCCCTCTTCCATCCCCACGATGAAGACGTAGGGGAACTCGAGCCCTTTCGCGGCATGCATCGTGAGCAGGGTGATGCCGTCGGACTGGTCCTCCTTGTCGCCGAAGTCCTGCTCCCGAAGCGCGAGCGTATCGAGAAACGACTCCAGCGAGGCCTTGCCGGACGTCGCCTCGAGGGTCCGCGCGGTGTCCTCCAACTCGTCCACGATGGTCAGGCGAGTCTGCAGCTCGAGGGCATCATCCACCGTCTGCCGGAGGTGATCGCGATACTGGGTCGCCTCGGTCAGCCACGAGATCGCCGGGGTCACGCCCTCCACGCGCGCGAGCTCCTCGATCGTGGTGACGATCTCCTCGAGCGACCTCACGCCGTCGCGAGCGCGGGCCGGCAGGTCGTCCGCGCGCCTTTTCATCGTCGACCACGCTGACGCCCGATCTTCCGCCGCCCAGCCGAGCACCTTGTCGATCGAGCTCTTGCCGATGCCCCGGGGCGGGACGTTGACGATGCGCAGCAGCGCCGCGTCGTCCGCCGGGTTCTTCGCGAGCCGCACGAACGACAAGAGGTCCCGGACTTCGCGGCGATCGAAGAACGAACGGGTCCCGACGACCTTGTATGGGATCTGCCGCGCGCGAAGCGCCTGCTCCAACGGGCGGCACTGGCTGTTCGCGCGGAAGAGAATCGCGCAGTCCTCCCAGCACATCGCCTCCTTCTGCCCCAGCAACATCGCGCGAGTGGTGACGAAGTCGACCTCGTCTTTCTCGTCCTCGGCGATGTAGAGCTCGATCGGCTCCCCCCGCCCGAGCGCCGACCAGAGCTTCTTCTCGCGCCGTTGCGTGTTCGTCGTGATGAGGCGGTTCGCCCCTTCGAGAATCAGTCCCGTGGACCGGTAGTTCTGCTCGAGCGTGACCACGACGGCGCCCGGGAAGTCCCGGGTGAACCGCAGGACGCGTTCCGGATCGGCACCGCGCCACGCGTAGATGGACTGATCGTCGTCACCGACGCAGCAGATGTTGCGGCGCGCTCCACCGATCGCCTTGATCAGCTCGTACTGGCACCCGTTCGTATCCTGGTACTCGTCGACGAGCAGGTAGTGCCACTGGTCCTGCAGCCCGCGCAGGACCTGGGGCGCTTCCTTGAACAGGTCCAGCGGGCGCAGGATCAGGTCGTCGAAGTCGAGCAGGCCCTGCCGCCGCAGCTCCGCCTCGTAGCGACCGTAGGCGACGGCGAGCGTGCTCTCGACACCCAGCTCAGCGCTCTCGAGCGCGTCGTCCGGCCGCAGCCCCTGGTTCTTCCACAGCGAGACCTTCCACCGCGCATCGTTGGGCCGGATGACGGTTCGGGCCAGGCCCGATTCTCGCATCACGTCCGTCATGATCGAGAGCTGGTCCGACTCGTCCGCGATGTTCGCGCCCTTGCGCAGCCCGAGATGGTGCCCGTGATCACGCAGGATGCGTAGCCCCAGGCTGTGGAACGTGGAAACGACCATCGTCTGGAGCTTCTTCTTCCCCAGCCGGACCGTCTTGCGGACCCGCTCCTTCATCTCCTTCGCAGCCTTGTTGGTGAAGGTGACGGCGCAGATGGCGGATGGGGACACCCCCCGGGAGACGATTTCGGCCATGCGACAGGTGACCACCCGGGTCTTGCCCGTGCCGGCCCCTGCGAGCACGAGCAGCGGGCCGGAGAGTGTCTCCACCGCCTCCTGCTGGGGCGGGTTCAGTCCTGCGAGGTGTTGTCCGGGCATGGGCGGCTCGTGAAGGGCGCACAGGATACCCGCGCGATTCGGACCGGACCACTTGCTACGATTCTCCGCCATGAATCGCAGTCTCGGACACAAGCGAAGGAACCCGGCGAACGAGGCGCCCGAACTCGTTGCGGACGACCGCGGAACGACCCCGGCGCGGTGCGCGGTCGCCGGGAGGATCGCGTTGAAGGAGGTCGTCGCCTCGGCGCGGCCGGTCATCGTCGTAGCGGGGGCGGCCAGCAACGCGGGCAAGACGTGGGTCTGCGAGCGCCTCCTCGAGACGTTCGCGTCCGCCGGGTGCCCCGCGCGAGCCGTGAAGGTCACCCGTACGCACGTCGAAACCTGCCCGCGGGAGAACGACGGCTGCGGCGTGTGCGAAGACCTGAGCACTCCGTGGCGCATCGTTCAAGACTTCGAGAGCCTCAATCAGCCGACCAAGGACACCGGCCGCTACCTCGCTGCGGGCGCACGCGAGGTCCGGTGGCTGATCGTCAACCCCGATCACGTCGACGCTGGCGTGCGCTCGGTTCTCGCCGGCATCGAGGGCGGACCCATCATCGTCGAGGGCAACTCGTTCCTCGACCACGTCTCCGGC
>NZBC01000119.1 GCA_002687715.1 Planctomycetota bacterium
AACGATGGCGAAGGCACCGGCGTCGCGGGCGTTGGCGACGTGCGCAACAACAATCGCATGGAGGTCGCGACCGGTGCGCCCGGCCGCGACGGTGCGGGAACCGACCGGGGCGAGGTCACCGTCCTCGGCGGCACTGCGAACGGCACCCAGACCGTGGAGGCCTACGCCGCGGATTCCCAGCCCCGGATGTCCGCGCTCTGCGACGCGGATGGCGACGGCGACCTCGATCTCGTGGTCGTCGGAGCGGGCAGCGTTTCAATTCACTGGAACGGCGACCAGACCGGCTCGGTGGCAACGGCCGCATTCTCCTCCGTGACGCGCACCGACGTGACGCTTTCCCCTGGCGCGTCGGGAGTCTCCGTCGCAGCCGGCAACCTCGATGTCGACGTCGCCTGCGAGATCGTCGTCGGCCGCAGTGATGGCACCGTGGACATCATCGACGGGACGGGCTCCGGCGTGACGACCGCGTTTGCATTGACCCTGTCCAGTCCATTCACGGTCGATACCTCGGCCGGTCCGGGCGCGATCGCCGACGTCGCCATCCTCGGGACTGGCGGCACCGGATCGATCATCTGCGCGGGAGCCGGCACCTTCACCGTCGCCGGTTTCATCGATCAGATCACGGACCCGATGGGCTCGCCGGCGCTCGCTGGTCAGCTCGTGTCCGGCGGCAGCTTCTCATCGGTGGTCGTCGGCGACATCGACGGGGACACGAACGACGACATCATCGCAGCCAACTCGTCGACGAGCGCATCGGGCGGAGTCCACGTACTCGACGGCTCGTCCGCGTTCGCCCCTGCGACCGGAAGCCCGTTCGCTGCCGGCGTCACACCCAACGACCTCACTCTATGCGACCTCGACGGCGACACCACCACCGACGATGTCGCGGTCGCCTCCCTGAACTTCACGGCCGGCGGCGTCCGCATCCTGCCCGACTACGTCGCGGGCGCGGGGTTCGGCACGACCGTGAACCCGGGGCTCACCCTGGCCCGGTCAGTCGCGGCCGGGAACTTCGACGTCGTGATCGGCGACGACCTCGCCGTCCTCGACGGGATCGGCAACCTGATCCGCCTCGAGGGCTGGGACGGTTCCGCGTTCGTCACGCAAACTGCCACCTCGACCACGGAGGGCGCGGGCGTGGACGTGGTCTCCGGTCAGCTGACGCAAGGGGCGCTGGGCTTGTGCGACACGGACGAAGTCGTCACTTCGCACCTGAGCACTGACCTCGTGAACGTGTGGCGGCTCCGCCGCGTCTTCGCCATGACCGCCGTTGCCAACACGGGCTGCCCATTCGCCGCGCCCACCGCCCTGATCTCTCTCTCCGGTGAGGTCGTCATCGGCGCGAGCAACTTCACCATCGACCTCTCGGGCGCGTCCGTCCTCTCGATGGCGTTCCTCGTGGCGACGGCGAACTCGCCGCTCGGCTCCACCCCGTCCGTGGACACCACGTCCGGATGCGGCGTGGCCAGCTCGAGCGGAGCCCTCGCTCAGTTCTTCACGTTCACCGACGTACTCGGCGCGGCCACGATTCCAGCCGGCATCCCGAACGACCCGTGCCTGGTCGGAGTGGAGTTCCTCCTGCAATGGGGCATCCTCGACGGAGGCCCGCTGCTCAGCGTTCTCACCGTCAGTGACGCCGTGGTCGTCACCATTGGGGAGAACTAGACTAGGAGGAGCGCGGGAACGCCGTCAGTTCTCGACGATCCACACCGCGCCGGCGCGACTGCCGCCGGACGCCGACGACTGCGGGACGCCGACCACCATCTCGGCGTCGCCGTCGCCGTCGAGGTCAGCGGCCCGGATGCGGCGGCCGAACTGGTAGTTCGAACCGGTGATCGGCTCCTCGACGGTCTCGCCGGTCAGATAGTCGGGGCCATAGAGAATGTGGGCCCGGCCAGTGCGGAACGCGGGCCCGGAGTAGTGGAACTCTCCGACCATCAGATCCATGATCCCGTCCTGATCGAAGTCGCCCGCGTCGCATCCGCTGCCGAACCCCGCGTCTATCTCCGGAACCGGCGCGAACACCTGCAGCGTGGTCGTGAAATCGGGGCCGTAGAGCAGCCAAACGCTGCCCTGCCCGGCCAATCCGCCGCTGTCGTCGAGCTCTGCGCCCGCAATGATGTCGACGTCGCCATCGCCGTCGAGGTCACGGCAGGACACGTCGGCACCGAGCAGCCCGGACACCGACGGGAACGGGTTCGGGAAGTAGTTCCGGACGGTGAACGATGGTCCGGCCAGGACGTAGATCGCCCCGCTCTCGTCATCCGTGCCGGCGATCAGCTCCTTGAACGGCGTGGCCACGACGAGTTCATCGAATCCGTCGTCATCGAGATCCTCGGCGCAGAACCGGTACCCGAATCGGTCGGTGTCGCCCGGGGACGGATTGTCGACGATCAACCCCGGGCTCAGCGACGGACCGTAGAAGACATCGATCCGGCCCGCCTTGATGACGCCGCTCACGGTCGCTCCAGTTGATGAGACCGCGAGATCGGTGAACCCGTCGCCATCGAAGTCAGCGCAGATCGTGCGATGACCGAAGCGGCCATCGATCTCCGGCAGGACCGGGTCGATGGTGTAGGTCGTGGAGTAATCCGGGCCGAAGAAGACCACGACCTGCCCGGCGTCCATCACCATGCCGGGGTTATAGGTGGACTCGCGCGCGCCGACGACGATGTCCACCTGGCCGTCGCCGTTGACGTCGCCCGTGGAGACCGACACACCGAACTCGGAGTCGGCATCGGGCGAAGGGTCGTCGAGAACGAACAGCTGGACTCCGGTCACGCCGTCGTAGACATAGACCCGGCCGGTCGTGGGGATGGTCCCGTTGTCCTTGCGCGCGCCGGCGATGATCTCGGGCAGCCCGTCGCCATCGAGGTCGGCCGGGTGAGTCGAATACCCGAACTGACCCAGCACGATCGTGGTCGCGAAGATCGGGGTCAGGGTGGGGATTACTCCGAGCCGGCCGCCGGTGATCGGAGTCACGGCGTACCCGTTGAGCGCGACCGGATCTGCGACCGCCGCCTGGAATACGACCGTGCCCGCGCGGCTGCTGGACGGGATCGGAATGGTGATCTGCATCCCGGAGCTGGGCAGCCCGAGAGCGCCCGCTCCCCCCGCGAACGTGTTCACCAGTGGGACCAGCGTCGAGGTCAACGCCACGGCTCCGGGTTCGCCCGGCAACGCAAGCGGAAGCCCGAGGCTCATGTCGTTCTGCACGTCCACCGCGATGAAGTACGGAAGCCCGATCAAGGACCGGCCTGGGCTCCAAAGATCGAGCTGAGCCGGCATGCCGGACCGGAGGCGGCGGGTCATGCCCACCATGGGGGCTCCGCCGACGGCGCCGGACATGGTGGCGTCGCGTTGGTTCCCTTGGGCCGGACCCGGAGCGCCCACTGCAACGAGAGTGGCCATGACGAGGACGAACCTCCGGCCTCGTGTCAACGCTCCACGCGTCCACATGTCGTGAGTCACATCAAGTAGGTTTAGGAGAAGTAACGGCTGGTGGGGTCAGAGCCGACGTTCATCGTACCGAGGGAGGGCCCGGCGACGGAAGGATCGTCTCGATGTTCCTGCAAGACCGGTCGGGCGTGGACGGATGCTCGTTCCCGAGCGATCTCGGAGCGGACGCGGCCCCACCCGACGAGAACAGGCTCAGCAAGGCCCTGGCACTCGATCGCGACGCCGCCTGGCCTACTCGACCCGTATCCGCGCCACCGACGCCAGCTCGGGATCGTTGTAGGTGCCGATGGACGCGACGAAGACGCGGAGGCCCGGGGTCGGGATCGCGTTGAAGACCTCCGTCTTGCCACCGTCCGCGTCTTCCTTGACAACCACGACCGCCTTCTTGAGGTCGCAGAGCTTCGCGTCGAGGTAGAGCGACAACGCTCCACTGGCGGCGCCGACGGTGAAGGTGTTCTTGGCCCGACGGACCTCGAGGATACCGCGGCTCCTGGCGTCGGCACCGACCCAGTACATCCGTCGCTTCCAGCGCAGCGTCGGTTCGAAGACGACGCGATCCGGACGCGGGTTGCGCTTGCGCTTCAGCATCCACGAGAAGATCGACTTGACGTCGTGGCCGCTCTTCTTGGGGAAGCCGTGTCCGATGCGGTCCTTGCGCGGATAGAGGTGGAACACGGTCTCGTAGCCACCGTACCGCGGACGCAGTTCCTCATCGATACGCTTCATCGCTCGTTTGGAGCTGTCGGGACGGACGCGGTTGTCGTCCTCCGCGTTGTAGACCCAGAGCGGGAGGTTGCGATAGTGCGGAACGATGCCGCGCTCGAACGTCCCCCCCGCCATCGCCGAAGCCGCCGCAAACAGGTCCGCGTGCTTACCCCCGATCGACCACGTCCCGTACCCACCCATCGAATGGCCCGCGAGGTACACGCGGTTGGTGTCGATCTTGTAGGTGCGTTTCAGCTCGTCGAGAATCGAAACGACGTACCGCTCGCCCTCGGCTTTGTTCCATGCAGCGGTCACCTTGCGCACGACCGTGGGATAGACGCAGATGAGCTTGGAGTCCGGGAGCCCGAAGATCCGCTCGATCTGCGCGCCGTCTCCCACCCCTTCCCCGCCACCATGGAGACTGATGAACACCCCCGTCTTCGTTCCACTCCGGGCCCGCGACGGAACCCGCATGGTGTATGTGCCGGGGTAGTCCGGGTGCAGACAGGTGTGCGGGTTCTTGCCGCGGACGCGCGGCAGCCCCCGCCGCGCCAACTTGAAGTACGCCTTGCGGAGGCCCTTCAGGTCCTGGAACGTCGGATGGTCGAGCGGCTCGAGCTCCTTCAGGATCGCGGCGCGCTTCGCATCGTCGCGTTCCTTGAAGTAGCGCGCGACGATCTTCTTGGCCTTGGCCTTTTCCGAGCTCGTCATCCCCTTTGGCCCGGCGGCCGGGGAGACGATGACGAGGCATAGCGCGAGGATCGCGGTCACGGCAGTCTCCGATGGTCGTGAGGGGCCGTGTGCGGGGTGAAGTCCGCCGACCAGGATAGCGGATCCGACGCCGGAGGCGCTACGAACCGAGCCAGATGCGGCAGGCCACGGCGGTGGTGAACGCCGGACCCGGACCCGCCGACCTCAGATGCCAGCGCCCGTTCAATGCCTGCCGCGTCTTCAGCCAGGTCCGCATGCGTTCCCGGTGGCGCTTCCGGACGGCGGCGCCGGGAGCGGCGTCGACCGCCGGCTGTGCCATCAGCCGTCCGAACCAGAGGAACACCGTCTCCTTCCGCCGAGGATGCCAGGGTTCGTGATTCACCAGTTTGAGCACGGCCGCGCGGATCGCCCGACGATGAGCGGCCGCGTCGCTCGCGAGGATCGCCGCGCCGCACGCGGTCGTGGCGTAGGTCACGCGGGTCTGCTTGATGCCGTCATAGGCAAACGCGTCGAGGACCCGATCCGACACGTACCGCGGAGTCGCGCGCATGACTCGAAGCCGGGCGGCGTACGTTCGTGCCCGGCGGAGCACGATTTCCGGCACCAGGACCTTCACCGCCCGAGCCGCCTCCAACGCACGCACGACCGTCGCCGTGATCGTGATGTCTGGGGCCGTCTCCGACATGGGCAGATACGCCCAACCCCCGGACCGGGTCTGGCTCTTGGTCAACAGGTCGACCGCGCGGAGGAGCCGCTCGCGAACCGGCTCGTCCGGACCGCGCGCCAGCACCAGCGCGAGCGTCTCGGTCGCGAAGGCGTGCGAATACAGCCGTCCCCCGTGGTTCCCGATGAGGCCGCTCTCTTTTCCCGGCCGCGATAGCAACCACGCCCGCGCTTTGCGGACCGCATGGTGGGTCGCTGGGATCCCGGCTTCGAGCAGCGCAGACGTGGCGAGCGCGGTCGTGGCGAGATGCTCCCCCCGCTGCCCAGTCCTCTGATACCCACCGAATGCGTAGATGCCGCACTCTCCGACCCACGCTCCCGTGTCCTGCTGCGCCCGGACCAGCCAGACGACCCCGTCCCGGACCAAGGGCTCCGCGATCTTCGAGATCTGGGCGGGAGACGTGGCGATCATCAAGCCGGCCGCGACAACGGTCAGCGCAACTCGCATCCACCGTGACAACCGATCCGTCATTCTCGACCTCATGATACGGGACGCCCCCCGTCTCCGGGGAGCCCCTGCGTTGTCTGTCTGTTTGTACGGTGCGGCTGACCGTTTCCTTCCCCACGTTCGGCGGAGTCGCCCTCACGCTTTGATTCCGGAAGTAATATGAGCGCCACCATGAAAGCGCTCCTCACCCTCCTCTTGCCGACGATGCTCTGGGCACAAGCCCAGCCCCCCAACATCGTGGTCGTGTTCTGCGACGACCTCGGATACGGGGACCTCGGGTGCTACGGGCATCCCACGATCCGCACTCCGCATCTCGACCGCATGGCCCGGGAAGGCACGCGACTGACCGAGTTCTACGTCGGCGCGAGCGTGTGCACACCGAGCCGGGCGGCGCTGCTCACTGCACGACTCCCCATCCGGTCCGGAATGTGCTCCGACAAGCGCCGCGTGCTCTTCCCCCGATCCAAGGGTGGCCTGCCCGCGTCCGAGATCACGCTCGCCGAGAGTCTCAAGGCCGCCGGCTACGCGACGGGGTGCTTCGGCAAGTGGCACCTCGGGCACCGGAAGCCGTTCCTGCCCACCCGCCACGGATTCGACACGTACTACGGGATCCCCTACTCCAACGACATGGACCGCGTCCGCGGGTCGCCCAAGGGTCGGGCGTCGTTCAACGACCCCAAGAGCGAGTACTGGAACGTCCCGCTGATGAAGGACGAGGAGATCGTCGAACGGCCCGCCGATCAGACGACGATCACGCGGCGGTACGCCGACGCCGCGCTCGCGTTCATGAGCGAGAGCACCCAGGCGAAGAAACCGTTCTTCGTCTATCTCGCCAACAGCATGCCGCACGTACCCCTGTTCGCGTCGGATGCCCACCGCGGCAAGAGCCCGCGCGGACTCTACGGCGACGTGATCGAGGAGATCGACGCCAACGTCGGACGGGTGCTCGACTTCATCCGCAGCAACGAGTCGACGGCGAAGAACACGCTCGTCTTCTTCACCAGCGACAACGGCCCGTGGCTGCCCTACGGTCTCCACGGTGGCTCCGCCGGCCTGCTGCGCGCGGGCAAGGGCACGACGTTCGAAGGCGGCCTGCGCGTCCCCGGCATCGCCTGGTGGCCAGGGAAGATCCCTGCCGGCCGCGTCACCGCCGGCATGGCGACCACGATGGACCTTCACGTGACCGCCCTCGAACTCGCCGGCGCGACCATCCCCGACGACCGCACCCTCGACGGCCAGGACATCCAGGGGTTCCTCCGCGGCGGTTCGTCCCCCCGGACCACCGTCCTCTACTATCGCGGCGCCACGCTCTACGCCGTCCGCGTCGGGCCCTGGAAGGCCCACTTCATCACTCACGGCGCCTACGGCAGCGGCCCCAAACGCACGGTCCACGACGTCCCGAAGCTCTTCCACCTCGAGCACGACCCCAGCGAGCAGCACGAGGTCGGCAAGAAGCACCCGGACGTCATCGCCAAGCTGCGCAAGATCGCGGCGACCCACCGTGCCTCGGTCGAAGCTCCCCCTTCGCAGCTCGAGCTGCGATAGCGCGCGCCGAGAGCACGGACCTCCAGGTCACCGGGAGCGCGGACGTCATGGGCCACTCCGGGTCCGGACCCCGCTGCGCCGTCCAAGCGGACCGGGAGGTCCGCGCTCCCGCCGCCAGCGGGTGCTGCTCACCGTCTGCGCGGATCCGTCTCGCGCGCGTCTGCGGAAGCAGAATCCGTTTATTGCTTTTCTCGTATCAGTTGGCGTGAGTCGCCGACTCTTCGGACGTTCCGTACAGCGAACTCTCGGGAGTCCACCATGCAAACGACGACGCTCTCCGCTCTCCTGGCTTCTGTCCTGGTCCTTCTGGTCACCGGTCTCGCTTCGGCGCAGTTCTACGAGAACGTCCCGTATGACCTCACGACGGGGGTGTTGACCAACCCAGGCAGTTCGCGGGTCGTCGTGTGGCGGGGAGACGTCCAGGTGCCGGGCGCGAGTGCGTTGCGACTCACATTCGCGACGGCGGACTTCGCCGATGACCGGGACCGGATCATCCTGACCAGCCGCCGAGACGGCGCCCGGCAGGTGCTCTCCCGCTATCACCTGAAGCTCTGGAAGAACTCGAGCGCGTTCTTCAACGGGGACCAGGTCACGATCGACGTCGAGCTGATGCCGGGCTCCAAGGCTCAGGTGGTGGTCCGCAGCGTCAAGGCGCAAGTGCCGCCCACCGGTGGTCACGCGAGCCTCTGCTTCGGGACGGACGAGCGCGTGGCCAGTACGGAGAGCCGCATCTGCCGTCTGGTCGACGGGGCGGGGACGACCTCGTGCACGAGCTCCACCGGAGGCCCCGTCGAGTGCTCGCCTTGCACCGGTTTCCTCGTCAACGACCGCTCGGTCGTGGCGAGCGCGGGACACTGCAACGACACTTCGGCGTCGCTGCCCGTCTCTGCCTTCGGGATCGCGCAATTCTCCGTGCCCAGCTCGGCCTCGGCGGCGTCCGTGATGGCGGGCACGATGGGGCACCCCGCGCCCGAGCACCAGTTCCCCGTCGACACCTCGTCCATCGTCGCGACCTCCGCGCCCCAGACCATCGGCGCTGACTGGGCCGTGATGCGGCTGCACCCGAACACGCTCGGCGAGACCGCGTCCGCGAAGTACGGCTGGTACGACCTGGCCTCTCCGGCGCCCATCGGTGGTACTGGCTACCTCGTCCGGGTCACGGGATACGGCGACGACACATCGGAGCCGGCCAAGAACTACACCCAACAGACCGACACCGGCCCCATCGTGTACTCGACGACCTCGACCTACGGACACCGGGCCGATACGCGCGGCGGCAACTCCGGCAGCCCCATCATCATCCAGACCTCGACCTCGGAGGAGGTCATCGGCATCCACACCAACGGGGGCTGCGCCACGCCCTCGGTCGGCTACAACCGAGGCACGAACATCAACAACGTCCCGTTCCAGGCCGCGCTCACCTCGGTGTCGGGCTGTGAGGCGATCACGCTCTCCGATTCCACGACGACCCTGCTCTGCACACCGACGATCTTCAACGTCGCCCCGGTAACCGCCAGCAAGACGATCTGGAACGTCGTCGGTCTCTCGTCGCCGTACGACTGGGACATGACCATGGGGACCATCTCATCCGCCGCGGGATTCGACGAGTGCGACTTCATGGTCTCGAACGGCCACCTCGGTACCGGGACGCCGAATCGCAGTGGGTTGATGCACTTCGGCCTGCTGTTCGGCATCCCGCTGCCCGCGACCAGTACGCCCGCGACCGCCGAGCACCAGGCGGCGTCGGGACTTCCGGTCGGCGAGGGAATCTGCACGACATTCCTGCCCGGACAGGTCCTGGATCTGTACGAATTCACCGTCACCGCACCCGGGCTCTACGAGATCAACGTCGGCGGCGATCCGTCGCTCAGCTGGCGTGTGTTCGAACCCGGTTCGAGCAGCGCATGGCGCGCCCGCTCCACGGCGCTGGCCTCGGGCTCCGCGACCACCGGCTCGACCTCGGTCGCCCTCGCCCCCGGCGTGCATGCGCTGGTCATCTACAAGAACGGTGGCCCCGTGGCCGGCCCGCTGCCCGTGAGCATGTTCGTCGGCTCCACGGGCACCCTCGCACTCGACGTCTTCACGAGCGGCCTCGGCGTCGGCGACCTCTGCCTGAACATCGGCGGCATCCCCCCGGCGGCCACTACGGTCGTGATGCTGGTCTCGGAGTTCTCCGCGGGTGGTACCGGCCCGCTCTTCGGCATCGCTCCCAGCCCCCTCACCGAAGCGATCATCATGACCCCGCCCACGGCCGGGAACCTCTTCCACTTCCCCGTCGCGGGCAGCCCGTTCGCCTCCGGCCCGATTTCGTTCCCGGCGGGTACGTTCACGCCTTTCGCGGGCATGCTCTGGGAGGCCCTGGCGATTGCGTACAACCCGACGACCGGCTTCTTCACCACGAGCCCGATCAAGCCCATCCCCTGGTAGGTCGCCCACCCGCGACGTGGGAACGCCTGGCCCGCACGGCTGCAATTGTCGAAAAAACCCAGCCGTGCGGGTCGCCCGGGGTACCTTTTACCGACGCTACGTGGAACTCCATCCTCCTGGACTCACCGCGGACCAAGCGTCGGACGCCCCACCTTCCGGGGCGCTCAGGCGCAATCACGAGAGACCCTAATGAAGACCCTCCTCTCGACCCTTGCCGTCCTTGCGGCCCTTGTCCTGACTACGCCCGGCATCCCCGGCCAGAGCCCGGCAGCCGCCTCCGCCGATCCTGGACTCGTCCTGCCGCACGCCCCGACCGGCCTGACGGTGCCCGTCGGATGGGAAGCCAACTCGCTCATCTCCCTGGCTTCCGCCCTGACCACGCCGGCCAGCGTCGTCGTCGGCGCGAACGGCGACCTGTTCTTCACGGAGAGCGTCGGCGCCAGCTGCTCGGCCTCGTCTACGACGCACGTGTGGCGTCTCGCGATGAACGGCAACGTCCCGGCTCCCGGCGCCGTGCCCGTGCAGTACACGACGTCGCCGATCGATGCCCAGGCCCTCACCTACGATCCGGTGACCAGCGACCTCTATGCCGCTGGCACCTGCGATCAGACCTCGAACGTCTATCGCATCCCGTTGACCGGAATCCCCGAGATCCTCAACCCGGCCATACCGCTCAACGACCCTGACGGACTGGCGCTCGGAAACCTGCCTGGCCTCACCTCAGCGCAGCTCTTCATCACCGCTCAGGACGGTCTCTTCGCGATGGACCTCGGCTCCGGTCCGATCCCCACGGTCACGCCGATCGCCGTCGATCTCTCGACGACCGGCGCCGCGAACCTCGGCAACTGGGGCTTCCCGATCTGGGACGACAACACCCAGACGCTCCTCGCGACCAACGCCGGACGCCCGACGACGCGCAAGACGATCGAGATCACGTTCACGTCGGCGACCACCGCAACGGCCCAGGTCATCGGGCCGGACAACGTGCCCCCGCTGGGAATCGACCAGCAGGGCGTCCGCTGGTGGCGTGACGAAAGCGACCTCGGCCTCGTGAACGACTCGTTCGGAACTCCCGTCTTCACTCCGTGCGTCGGTAACCTCGGCGTCGCAAGCGTCGCCACTCCGTTCGGCAACGGGTCGTTCTTCGTCATCGACACGGCGAACGCCCAGCTGCACCGCCTCGACCGGCCGTTCACCGCCAGCCAACTCGAGGTGTCCACCTCGCAAGGGGCGTTCGTCACTCTCTCGCTGAACGCACCGCCCGGCCGGGTGTCGGAGGGCTACATGGTGCTGGCGTCGGCCTCGGGAGCGAGCCCCGGCACTCCCTACGGCCCGACCCTCGCCCCGATCAACCAGGACCTGGTCACCCAGATCGCGTTCCAACTCGCGCTGGCGAACGACCCGTTGACCAACAACTGGGTCGGCTTCGTCGACTCGTTCGGCCAGGCGACCGCGGGCTTCCTGTTCCACCCCGGCGTGGTCCCCAGCGGGGTGACGATCAACCTCTGCTTCATCCTCGGCAATCCGGAATACGCGTCGAACACGGCTTGGATTCACGTCCTGCCGTAGGACGAACCGTCCGATCCGAGACTCAGTTGAGAACGGTCTCCAACCCGTTCGTCACGACGAATCCCTGGGGACCGCCTGCATCCGCGATCGCCGCCTGGAACCACACCGAGATCCCGGCGATCGCCGGGTCATTCGGCACCGGCAGCGGAAACGAAGCCGTCCCGGTCGCTCCCGTCGGCACGGGACCGATCGGTGACACGCCGAGCAGGATCAGGTTGTTGAGGCTCGCGGGTTCGAGGTAGAGCCCGCAACCATTCGGCAGCGTGATCGGGATCGCCGCGGCGGCGAGCGACAGATACAACCACGCTTGCGACCCGGCGACGGCCTGGGTCACGTCGAGCGAGAACGACGCGTTCCCGATCGTCGGCAACTGCGCGCTGTCGAGCAGCGGCAGCCCATTGCTGCCGATGCACCCCGATCCGATGAGGTTCACCTGAGCGAGCGGTGGCGGTGCCGTCGAACACAGCGCGGCCAACGCGCTCTGGAACCCAGCCTGGAGTACCGACGTCCCTCCGTTCGCACCCGCGGTGGCCGTACAGCCGCCGACGGTGTGGATGGCGATGACGAGCCCTGACAGCTCATCGACGACCGGGGATCCCGAGTTACCACCGGTGGTGTCCGCACGATAGGTGAGGAAGGTCCCACCGGCGGAGACGAACGGCCCGACGTCGGTCTGCAGTGTCTGGCTCAGGACCCCCGTGTTGACGCCGTACCCGGTGAGCCGGACCTGCGCCCCCGACGTCGGGATCGCCGACGCCAGCGGCAGGAATCCATAGGTCGCCGATGCGGTCTGCCCGAGGTTGTTGGGCAGCAGCTTCACGAGCGCCCAGTCGTTACCGGTGCCGTTGTTCAACGTCGTGAGCGTGCCCAGGTCCATCGGAAACTGGAACTGGGGCGTCGGGTGCTGGACCGCACCGGACGGCAAGGACGGCGGCACCATGAACTCGGCCGTGATCAGCGCCGAGTTGAAGCAGTGCCCTGCCGTCGCGACGCAGTCGTCGGACGACATGAGGAACCCGCTGCAGGACGCGAGCCCCGTCCCGGTGATGAGGCGAGTGATACGCGTGTCCACCGAAGGCACCCGCGTATCGGTGCCGCAGATCGAGGACCGGGCTCCGGCGATGATCCCGACGCCGACGCGGTCGGTGCGCCAGCTCGCGACGGAGCCCGGAGCGACCCAGAGCTCCACGCGGACGGTGTCGCCGTTGAACCACGCGCTGCGATTGCGCCACTTCCGCGCCTCGGCGGCGGTGATGCGGTGGGTCCACGGCAGGGTCCCGGAGCTCACGACCACGGCGTCGTCCGGCCCGAGGCTCAAGGCGGCGAAGATCACCCGGATCGACGGTGCCCCGGGGACGCGTAGGGTCTGGACGTCGGCCAGATGGGGAAGGTCGGTGGCGTTGCTGTGGATGCCGGAGGCGGCGCTCCAGGGCATCGTCGCTGCGAACTGACCGCCGGGCTGAGCCGGCACGAGAGCAGGAATGGCGAACAGCAATAGAGCGCAAACACGGAGCATCTCGGGGGTCTCCTGGTCTGGTACGGACAGGGCCGCCAGCGAGTCGGAGCAGAGTGGGTGATACCTGGAGACGGCGGCGCTCGCGCGCATTATCGCGATCCACCACCGCACGAAACAAGCTCAGGACAGAGGAATCTCGGACTCCGAGTCGGGTACGCTCGTAGAGCCGTTCCTGATCGGGTGGAACCAACACCCACCCGATCGCCACTGTCCGACAGGAGTTCTTCATGCGCGGCTCGCAGCACGCCCGGTTCGTCCCTCTGCTTCTTCTCCTCACTACCGTAACCGTCCCGGCCCAGGGCTGGCCTGCGTGGGACGTCCGCAACGTCGGGCAGACCGGCCAGGCCACGACGTGGCTCGCGAACCCCGGCGGAGGCGACTGTGGACTCCCCATCGAGATGGGCGACTACGACGGCGACGGACTCCCCGACTACGCCGTCGCCGCGCTCATGGCGAGTAGCGGACCTTCGTCCAACCGGACGGAAGGGGGCGAGGTCGTGGTCATCCGCGGGTCAGGGAACATCGCCGGCTCGATGAACGTGGCCGCGCCGCCCCCCGGTCAGCCGCTGCTGACGGTCTACGGCGGATCGAACAACGACTATCTCGGCACCGAGCTCGCGTCCGGCGACGTGACGGGAGACGGCGTGACTGACCTCGTCATCGGCGTCATGGGCGAGGATCCGTTCGGCCGCAGCCGCGCGGGAGAAGTGATCGTAGTGCCGGGCGGTCCGGCCTTCGGCGGGATGATCGACATGGCGTCGCCGCCGGCCGGGTTGATCCGGATCTTCGGCGACAACTCGCAGGACCGGCTCGGTCTGTGGGTCGCGACCGGTGACCTCGACGGCGACGGCACGAAGGACATCATCCTCGGAGCCGACCAGGGCGACGGTCCGTCCAACTCCCAGTCCAACCGCGGCGAGGTCATCGTGGTCTTCGGCAGCACGACGCTGCCGTCCACCATCGATCTGCGCAACCCGCCCGCTGGCGTCGGCATCTGCAAGATCTACGGGCTCGAGAACGGCGACCACCTCGGGACAACGATGTACGGTAGGGACCTCGACGCCGACGGCTACGAAGAACTCATCGTCGCCGCGGCGATGAACCGTGCGGCCGCGGTCAACACCGGCCCGGCCGCCGTCGGCGGTGACGGCCCGAACAACTCTCGCAACAACTGCGGCGACAACTACGTCTTGTGGGGCCGCGCCGTCTGGCCGGCGTCCATCGACCTGCAGTCCCCGGACCCGTTCACCGCAACCAACCTCACCACGATCTACGGCGCCGACGGCGGCGACTACCTTGGCGAAGAGCTCAAGGCCGACGACTTCGACGGCGACGGATTCAACGACCTCGCCCTCGGGGCACTGACGTCGCAAGGCCAGGGCAACAGCGCGACGTGGTCCGGCGAGGCGGCGATCATCTACGGCGGCCCCTCACTCCGCGGCCAGACCCTCGACATGCGCTTCTTTCCCGCCGGAACGTCGACGATCTACGGCCTGCCCGGCGAGATCGCAGCGGACTCGTTGGCGGGCACCGACTGCAACGGCGACGGGTTCGCCGACCTCGCCGTCGGCTCCCCGTTCCGCGACGTCACCCGCCCGAGCGGCAACGCCTTCACCGCCGGCGCCGTCGACGTGATCTTCGGCGGCCCCGTGCGTTGGCCGTCGTCCATGCTGCTGCTCAACACCGGCACTGATGTCCCGGACCGCGAGATCTGGGGCGCCGACCAGGGCGACGTCATGAGCTACTCGATGGAGGCCGGCGATTTCGACGGCGACGGGTTCGGCGACTGGTTCCCGAACTCCATGCGCGGCGACGGGTTCAACAACGCCTTCATCAACGCGGGCGACGTCAACATCGTCTCGGGCTGGCTCTTCGCCCGCGGAATCGTCACGCTCGACGCTCTCCCCCGCATCGGCACCTCATTCGGCTTCAACATCCTCGCCGAACCGAACCACACCTACATCGGCGGGTTCGCCCTCTCCGACTCCCCCGGCATCCCCTTGCCCGGCGGCGGCAGCGTCGCCCTCGCCCTCGATTCCATCTTCCTCCTCTCCATCGACCCTCTCTCCCCCTTCTTCACCGCCATGGCCGGCACCCTCGACCCCAACGGCCAGGGCCAGTACGTCCTCAACCTCCCCTTCGAACCCGGACTGGTCGGCACCCGCCTCTACACCGCCTTCATCTCCATCAACCTGGGACCGGGCACGGTCCAGACCGTGTCCCAGACCACCAGCTTCGTGATCGAGCCCTAGCGGCCAAGAGCGCGTACCCCGGGAGCGCAGACCTCCAGAGCGTATGAAGCAATCTGCTCTCTCGGGAGCGCGGACCTCCAGAGGCTGTGAGTCAATCGGCTCCGAGGCGAGCGAAGCGCCCAGAGCGGCGCTGGCAAGGAAG
>NZBC01000120.1 GCA_002687715.1 Planctomycetota bacterium
CCAGAGCGACGCTGGACTGCGTCAGGCTCAGCTCACGGGGACTGCCCCGCTCGCTTCGCCTTCCTTGCCAGCGCCGCTCTGCGCGCTTCGCTCGCCTCGGAGCCGATTGACTCACAGCCTCTGGAGGTCCGCGCTCCCATCCAGAGCAGATTGCTTCACACGCTCTGGGGGTCCGCGCTCCCGAAGAACGGCGTGCCTTCCCGAGCGCACGCGAGTCGTTACCGTGCTGCGCCATGCTCCCCTCCCTCCACGAACTGCGCGGGCTCATCCGCCTCGCCCTGCCGGTGATCTCGGTCCAGATCGGGACCATCGCCATGGGGATCGTGGACACGATGATGGTGGGACGGCTATCGGGGGAGGTCGTCGACGGCGCGGCACTATCCCAGGTCGCGATCGGCAACGCGTGGACGTTCTTCTGGCTGAGCTTCGGGCTCGGTGCCTTGATGGCGGTCGACCCATTGGTCGCACAGGCGGTCGGCGCGGGAGATCGTCGATCGGTCACGCGCGCCTTCCAACGGAGCCTCGTGCTCTCGATCCTCTACGCCATCCCGATCACCGCCGTCCTCGGGTGGGCGCAACCGGGGCTCGAGCTGCTAGGGCAGAACGAACACGTGCTGCAGGGTGCCGCACCGTACTCCGTGATCTCGATGGCAGGGGTGGTTCCGTTCCTGATCTTCGTCGTATTGCGCACGGGATTGCAGGCGATGAACCGGGTCGCACCCGTGGTGGCCACGATCGTCCTCGCGAACGTCGCCAACGGGTTGTTCAACTGGGTGCTGGTGTACGGCAACTGGGGCTTTCCCCGGATGGGAGCGGAGGGTTCGGCGTGGGCAACTGCGCTGTCCCGTTGGTTGATGGCCCTCTCGTGTCTCGCGATCGGGTGGCGCGACCTGGCGCCTCACCTGCTGCCGTGGCGGCGCGACGCGTTCGACCGTGGTGCGCTCTGGAAGATGGTGCGCATCGGGCTGCCCATCGGGTGCGCAGTACCAGATCGAGATCGGCGTGTTCGCCGCGACCGCGGTCCTCATGGGTACGCTCGGCGTGCTGGAGGCGGCCG
Organism: Planctomycetota bacterium; assembly: GCA_002687715.1. Classification (GTDB taxonomy): domain Bacteria; phylum Planctomycetota. Next base: position 1,058 of record NZBC01000120.1, read on the forward strand.
GACACCAGGTCGCGCTGCATCTCGCCGCGTTCACCTTCATGGTGCCCATGGGCATCTCGCAGGCGGCGGCGATTCGCGTCGGTCAGGCCGTCGGCCGTGGCGACATGGATGCCGTGCGCCGGGCCGCCAGCGCGGCATTGTGGTTCGGGATCGTCGTGATGGCCGCGTTTGCCGGGCTGTTCCTCACCCTGCCGGACCCCCTCGCCCACCTGTGGACGGACAAGATCGCCGTGGTCGCGATCGCGATCACACTCATTCCCATCGCTGGCGTGTTCCAGGTATTCGACGGCGCTCAGGTGGTCTGCATCGGCATCCTCCGAGGCACCGGGGACACCCGGACCCCCGTGCTGACCGCGATCGGCGGCTTCTGGCTGATCGGCTTCCCCGTCGGTTGGTGGCTGGGTCTCGAGAGGGGGTGGGGACCCGCGGGCCTGTGGTGGGGGCTGGTGGCCGGCCTGGCCACCGTAGCCGTCGCTCTCGGGTGGCGGGTTCGCCGTCGGCTGGACCAGGACCTGACCCGCATCGTCGTGGACCGGCCGGTGTCACCGGCCCCGCCGACGCACAGAACCTCGGTATCAAGCGAGGCTTAGGTCTCGAAGCGGCCCCGGAATCCGAGCGTTACCTGCCCCGGTCCCGGCCGTCCTGAAGCTGGCCCCGACGACTGGAGTGTGCCCGGGCTTGCCCTGGCATCCTTCACGGCCAACGATTGGGACGGTTGAAAGGACACTGATCCGATGGAGCGAAACCTCACGCGCACCACTCGACGCCTCGGCGTCGCCGCGTGCCTCATGGCCCTCGCCCTCGCCGCGCCGGCGCAGGAGAAGGAGACCCAGAAGAACCACTTCCGCCCGGGAGACCCACTCGACAACCCCTCCACGCCGGAGAAGACCGAGCTGGGCCGTTTCCTGTTCGAGAGTCCGCTGCTCTCACGCAACCGCAAGATCGCGTGCTCGACGTGCCACGATCCCGACGCTTCGTTCGCGGACGGCATGGCGGAGAGCCGCGGCATCTTCGAGACCGAGGTCGGCAAGAACAGTCCGACGCTCTGGGGCATCGCGCTCCATCCGGGCTTCCTCGGCAACGTGCCCGACCACAATGACCCGAAGTTCCGCGGCCGCAAGAAGCTCCCCAAGGCCGAGCATCTCTCGCTCGAGCAACGCTGCCTGACTCCGATCGAAAACCCGATCGAGATGGGCAACACGGTCAAGGAGGTCGTCCGGACGTTGAAGGTCGTCCCAGGACTGCGGCAACGCTTCGACGACGCGTTCGGCAAGAAGGGCGTCGGCATCAGCCCCGATCGCATCGGCAAGGCCATCGCCTGCTTCCTCCGCGCGGTCGAGGTTCCGGATACGAACTTCCGCCGATTCGTCGAAGGCGACGAGAGCGCGCTCTCCGAATCCGAGCTGCGGGGACTCGCCCTCTTCAAGGGCCCCGGAAGCTGCACGGAATGCCACTCGGGTCCGTACCTCAGCGATGGGCGCATCCACCAGGTGGCACCCCTCGACGGTTTCCGGGCGAGACAGGCGCAAGCCAAGGCGCGCAAGCGGCTGATGGAGCTCCAGGCCAAGGCCGAGGAGGAGCGCAAGCAGAAGCGCCGGTCGAAGCACAACCCGCTCACCCCGGGCACAGCGAAGCGCGGTCAGCGCGTCGGCGACATCGTCAAGGCGAAGCCACATCAGCTCCCGGCCGGGTACGGCCGGCAGACCCAGCGGGCGCAAGGCGCGCAGACCCCCACGCTCTGGGACATCGCCCGCACCGCTCCGTACTTCCGCGACGGCACGGTCGACAATCTGGAGATCGCGGTCCGCCAGCACGTGAGCGAGCTGAAGCGCGCCGGCACGACCCGCGTCTGCGGAAACCAAACCGTGATCAACCCGATCCTCGCTCAGCTGCCCAAGCGGCTGAAGCCAACCTGGGGGACGGTCGCAGACGCGCCCAAGCCCTCCAACCTCAACGACGAGCAGTTCGCGGACCTGATGGCGTTCCTGGGAGCGTTGTCGCCGCGTCCGCCGAGTCGTTGACGAACAGTCTCATTCCCATCCATCCCAAACGCGGGCCGAGGAGCTGCTGCTTCCCGGCCCGTCTTGGATGTCAGGACGCGGAGCCCATGCCTGCCGATTGCCGGTTCCACATGAACACGGCGAGGCAGAGCAGGAACGCCTGGACGCTGACCGGCATGCCCTCGGGAAAATCCACCCACGCCCGCCGGGTCCACCAGGAGTGGCGTCCCATGCGACCGATGATCGTCCCGTCGCGGTTGGTGACGATCCAGGACTTACCGCCCCAGTTCTCCGGGACGATGTCCATGACGTCGTCCCCGACCTGGATCTCGAACCGCGCCTTCCAGGCGGACGCCTTCTTGGCTGAGAGCACGACCTGGTCACCGGACAGGAGACGGAACGCGCCGCTCCAGCCCTTGCGCTCGATGCGATAGAGCTGGTCGCCGACGATCAGCTTCGCGGACTCGTTCCACCAACCGTGGGAGAACTCCGCCGCAACCTGATCACCGCGGTGGATCTGCCAGGTCGACGAACAAAAGGACTTGGGACGGGCTTCGAGCATGGGCAGTGGCTTTCGAACGCGCTCCTATTCCGGTCACCGTTCAGACCCGGTTGTGCGCACCGAACGGACCGGCGGGTCCGCTCAGCCCCGACTGGGCCTCGAATGCCATCGTCGCGACCGTCGGCAACCCGGACGTGTGCGTAGTCATCATCGACGAGGACACCATCGACAACGGGTTCTCGACGATTCAGGCGAGCGCCTCCTTCCACGGAGTCACCCCTGACTACCTCGTCAACGACGATCAGCCGACGGAAGTCGGCAACCCCTGGCTGCGGTGGAACACGATGTTCCCCGGAGACGTCGTCGTGCTGCCCGGTGGAGAAGTGGACGACGAGGGGTGGTTCGCGCTGCCGCCGAACACGCCCTGGTCGCTCAACGACTATGCGGAGGGGCTGGTTCCGCAGAGCCAGCTCGACCCGATTCCGGATGTCATGCCGCTCAGGAACCATGACCTCTTCGCCCTCATCGGTACGACGTGCGTGGCCGTGGTCTACGACAGCGACATCAGCATGAACTACCTGCCGATCCAGGGGAATCTGCAAGGCGCCCGCTATGGACGGTTCGCGTTCACGGTCCTCGGAGTCCAGCTCGCGGGCGGGCTTCCCGAGTCCACGTCGTCCACGAGTCTCTACGATCTCATCGTGCGCGTCGAACCGCCGCTCGAAGCGACCCGTGGCTATCACGTGACCATCCGCGATCACGAGCCGGACGCGGCGGAGATCGTCGAGGCCAGCTGGAGCAACGGCACCCTGACCGTGCGGGCCGAGAGCGACTTCGCACCGTCGGCAATCATGACGCTGTCGGTCGAGGACTTCGTGCTCGAAGCGCCGATGGCTTTCGACCCGGCGACTCAACGCTACGAAGCGACTCTCGCCGCACCGCAGAGCCTGGTCGGCCGACGGGTGACGGTCTCGACGGACGAAGGCGGCGCGTACAACGAGTACGTCCAGTAGCGATCGGCGTGGGTCAGGGCAGCCGAGCGGCCATGCGCGCCACCAGGCGCGCGGCCGTCTCCGAGCCGACGAGGTTCGCCGCGCCGCGGCCCTTCAAGTTGCCGAGCCACGCCACCGTGACGTGGTGATCGGTGACGCCGACGCACCACGCATCGCGGCGGCCCGAAGAGGTGCCCGTCTTCCAGGCGACCGGACGGCCAGTGGTCGCGGGGTCGGGGGTGGTCTCACGCAGGAGAGCAAGGACGCGGGCCCGGATAGAAGCCGACGCACCGGGGAGTTTCGCTTCCGGGTCGGCAAAGCGGGCATAGGCGCACGCGAGCTCCAGCGGAGAGACGTCGAGGGTGCCGAGCGCGGCGTCGAGGTGCAGAGATCCCGGGTTCACAGTGATACCGAGCGCGGTGAGAAGGTCCCTGAAGCGGTCCACACCAACCGCGCGGAGCAGCCGGACGGCGGGAGCGTTGCGAGAGCGACGCAGGGCTTCGGCGGTGCGGACGGGGCCGCTCCAGGTGCGATCGAAGTTCGCCGGAGCGTAGTCACGGAGCGTCACCGGCGTGTCGGCGACGAGACGATCGGGACCCGTGACCCCGGCTTCCATCGCGAGCGCGTAGATGAACGGCTTGAGGGTGCTGCCGGCGCAACGGCGGCAAACCGCGGCGTTGAGCTGACTCTCGTGCCAATCGCGGCTGCCCACGAGCGCGGCGGGCTCGCGAGAGGTTCGCTCGAGGACCACGAGCGCGACGCCGTCGGCGCCCCCGTCGACCCCCGTGCGAACGATGTGCTCGGCCATCGCCTGGAGTTCGATGTCGAGATGATTCTCGATCTTCGCGACGCCGGGCTTCGCGCGGAGCAGGAGGTCGCAAGCGTGGGATGCTCGAAAGGGCCAGCCGTGACGACGCGCCCCGAGCGGAGCCGCGCGGGATCGACGCCAGGCCTGGGGGGTGAGATGGCCGGCATCGCGCAGTCCATCGATGACCTTGTCGCGATGACGGCGCAGCTGTTTCGGCGCGCGATCTGGAGCGCGCCGCGTGGGCGCCGGCAACATCGCAACCAGCGTGGCTGCCTCCTCCGGCGCGAGGTCGCGAGCGCTCTTTCCGAACCAGAACCACGACGCCGCTGGGAAGCCGCGCAATGTGCCTCCGAGCGGGACGAGGTTCAGATACGCCTCGAGCACCTCCGCGTGATCGAGCTCCCGCGCGAGCTGACGGGCGCGCCGGATCTCCCAGAGCTTGCCGAGCAGCGTGCGCGAATGCGGCTCCGCGATGCGGGCAAGCTGCATGTGCAGCGTCGACGCTCCCGAAACGACGTGTCCGCGCATGGTCGACGTCCCCGCCGCCCGAACACACGCCAGCCAATCGACGCCCGCGTGCCCGTAGAATCGTCGGTCTTCCGAGACGATCACCGCTCGCGCGATCCAGGGCGACATCTCCTCGAGCGTGAGGTGGATCCGGCGCTCGCCGTCCTTCGTCGGCACCACCCGCAACGGAGTCCCGTCCTTCGCCACCACTCGCTGCGACTCCGGGAACCGGTCAAGGAGGTGCACCGGGTACGGGTCCCACCAGTCCCAGATCAGCTCGCCAACGAAGAGCACGACGAGCAGCACCACACAACGCCGTGCGCGTACGACCCAGCGCATGAACCTCGATCGAGGCCGCCGGACGCGCCGCCGCCACGGCATCACCCACCGCGACCAGCGCCGGCCGACTCCGTCGTCGGTCGAGGCGGACAGGTCAGGCACGGAATCGACGTCGACATTGCTCATTGCGTCACCTCCACCGTTCCTCCCCCACCCACGCGAACGCGACGCCCGGGCTCGTAGAGCGCCTCGAGCGTGAGTGGGGGCTGACGGTACTCGCCCGGGAACACCGCGCGGACGCGGTACGCGAGTACGAAGCGCCCCTGGAGGCGAGCGCCAGTAAACAACAGAACGCGGTCGTCCCGCGCTTCGATCCGATTCGGCTGGACCAGAGCAGCGTCCTGGAGGCCAGTCGTGAAGTCGCGTACGGGCTCGATCTCGAACCCGCCCGGAACCACGTCCGACACGAGCACGTTCTCTATGGCCTGCGACGCGCTGCCCCGGATCTCGATGCGATAGACTCCGCCGCGGCGGAAGGTCGACGCGATCTTGCCGGAGTCGACGTCGACGATACGACGCGTCACCTCGAGCCCCGACGCCGTCGCGATGCCGTCATCGATGCGCGGTCCCGAGATCTCGAGAACGCCGAACAGCGACCCGGTGCAGCCGACCATCAGCGACTCACCGCCGGCGACGTCGAACGTGACCCCCTTCCCCGCGGCCAGGGGGTACGTCTTCGTTCCGACACGCAGAATGCCGTCCGAGACGCCGCCCTCTCCCTTTCGCGTCGCGAACCAGTCCGCGAGGGTGACGAGCACGTGGCCCGACTCCTGGGTGGTCAGGCGTCCGGGTCGGCGCATGGCGTCAAGCAGGGTCCCCACGAGCTCCGGGACGCGGCGGTCAGTCGGGGTTACGACGAGTCGGGCTTGCAGCTCGATGGCAAACGCGCGCACTGTCGATCGCAGTAGTCCGGCGGACTCCCGCTTCACGTCGCCGGCCTCGACACCTTTCAGTAGCTCGCGGGCGGTTGACTCCTGGCCTGACCGATACAACGCCAGCGCCAGCCGCGCACGATCTTCGGGCACCGTCACGAACTCGTGTAACCGCGCGAGCCACGCGCCGACCGGGCGCCCCGCCCGGGACAGCGTCTCTGCCATCCACACCCGCAACCCCAGGTCTTCCGCCCGCTGCATCAGCACCATCGTGCGATCGACCAGCCGGCGCAGCGGCACTTCCGGAACGAACACGCCAGCAGCCTTCGCCGCGAGCAGGAAGTCCAGTGCCCAGACTGTCCCGAACGGATACTCCTGCCGGCCGCCCGGCCACCAGGCGAGTCCGCCTGCGTGGGTCTGCATCGCGAGCAACCGGTCCACGCCGACTCGAAGAAACGGACCCGCTTCCTGGATCGACGAGCCTTCGTCGGAGAGCTGCGGCAACAACCGCTGGCACGCCAGCAAGGCGCGGCAGCGCGACGTCGTTTGCTCGACGCACCCGTATGGATAGACCAGGAGTGACTGGAGCGTCGGCAGCAGCTGCGCTTCTGGACTCTCGAAGACGCGGAGCCTGGCCTGGGCGCCCGCACCCCACACGCCGGGGACGGAGACCTTCGTCTTGCCCGATGCGACGACCCCGAGGTACTCGCGCGACCACACCGCTGGCGGACGCACCAGGACCTTCAACACCCGCTCGCGGCGGGCACCGCCGACGGACACCGTTACCTTCAAACCCTGTACGCCAGGAGTCGCGCCGGCGCGGACCGCGACGTCGAGGTGACGCACGGCTCCGGGAGCGATCGTAGTCTCGTCCGGTACGTCGCCGACGGTCTCCAATCCTCCGAACGGCGCGATCTGCAATCGCATCGGCTCGGTTGCTTCCGTCCCGTTGCGCAGGGTCAACGTCATCAACGACACGTCGCGTGGGGCGAGCATCCGCGGGCCCGCCGCACGCAACCCCACCCGGTCCGCGACGATCACTCGCCGCGACGAGGCCCCGAGTCCGCGCGCACCCGCGGCGACGACCGCGACTCGCACCCGCCCCTCATAGAACGCTGGCATCGGGAACGAAACCAGGCCCTGGCCATCCGCTCCTAGCGGCACCCGCTTGAAGCGCACGAACGTCTCGATGAGTGAACTCGTGCTCCCGCGCAGGCGAGGTCCCAGCAACCCGTCGCCACCACCACCTCCCACCAGTGCGCCGGGGTCGAACCGGAACGACTCCAACAACCGGGTCCCCGAATCCGCACCTCGCGTCTCCAGCCGCCGATGGGCGGTGAACCACGCGAACGGATCAGGATCGCCATGAGCAGTCAACTGCAGGATGCCCTCGTCGACGATTCCCACGACCGCCTCGGTCGCGCCTTTCACCTCGACGGCGACCTCGAGCACGCCGCGCGGGCGCACCCTGTCCGGCGCCTGGAGCGTGACGGAAAGCTCGCGGTCGGAACGATCGACGCCAACGGACATCCCACCCACGAGCCACCACGGTCCTATCGCGCCCGCGCGGGCCTGGGGCATCGCCTGCGTCACGACGACATGGACGTTGGGGCCGGAGAGGTCGGCCGGCATCTCGAGAACGATGCGCGTCCGCCCGCGGGAGAGCGACGCCGTCCTGGCCGCGTGCACTGTCGTCGACTCGATGGTCACGAAGGCACGTCCATCGACGGGCGAATCCACGTCGATTTCGAACGGCCGCCCCGGGGCAACCGGGCGTTTCGGCCCGGACACCCGCAGCCGATCCGGACGTTGCGGCGCCGCGCCCACCGTCTGCTCGCACTCGCGATCTCCGTCGCGTACGCGCACCGCCAGCCACCCATCTTGCGGAGCCGATCGCGCCCATCGCACCTCTCCGCGGCCGGCCTCGAGATCGACCCGCCAGGTCCGCAGTACATTCGTGTCCACCCGCCACGTCCACCGCCACCGGACGCCGTTCCGCGATTCGGTAGCGTACGTCCACCGGCGATGCACGAGCTCGACGAGTACCGGGTTGGCGCTCTCGACCGGTTTGCCATTCGCATCCACGACGACGACCTGGCCTCGCGATGCGAACGCACGAACCCCGATGTGATGGTCACGGCGATGGACGGGCCGCACGACGCCGGCGCGCACGACCCGGCCCGATGGGTCCTGCAGCTCGACGGAGATCTGTGCCGCGAGCGTCTGGGTTCGCCCCGTGGAATCCGGAATCGAGAACCGCACCCGCGCCGACCCGGACGCGTCGAGAACGGCCGTCTGGACGGGACGCCCACCGGGCGGCACTGCCTTGCCGGTCCCCCGGAACGAGAACCCGGCGAAACCGTCGGGTTCGAATCTGCCTTCGTCGAAGCGCACGAACACCCGGGCGACGAGTCCTTGCGCCGGCGTCCCTTCGAGCCACCGCCCACGGATCTCGACCGCACCCGTACCACCGACGACGAAATCATCGACGGGCAACACCTCCGCCTCGAGGCGCGCCGGCACGAATGCCTCGACGCGCAGCGTGGTCTGACCGATGACCCGATCCTCCGCCGCGAGATCGATCAGCTCGACCCGCCAGGGTCCCGTGGCCGCGGCCGAATCAGTCGGGTGATCCAGTACCAGCAGGCCCGATTCCGGTACGTCGACCTCGCGGGTGGCGCGAACGCGCGTGTCAGGGCCGCGCCAGCGCACCCGCAACGCGTGCCCGGACGGCGCGTCGCCGCCGGCATCACGGACGATGGCGACAGCACGCAACGTCCCGCCCGGCCGGACCACGCCGCGATCGCCCTGTACCCATGCCTCCAGCCCCCCAACGTTGGGCGAACGCCCTCCGAACCCGGCCCCGGCGAGCTCGACGCGGAAGTGCTCGAGATCGACGTAGGCGAGGTCGCGTCCCGCGGTCACCTGAACGATGAACGGCGTCCAGTCGGCACCCGGCTTCGGATAGCGCAGCAGGGCGATGCCGTTGCCACCCGTCATTCCGGAGACGAGTTCCTGGTTCGACGGCGTGAGCACGCGAATCGCCGCGTCGGCGACGGCCTTGCCCGTGGCGAGACTCCGGACCTGCACCGCGACCGCATCATCGGCCGCGCGTACAGAGATCCCGAGGTCGGTGATCTGGATGAGCCGCCGCTGCCGCCACGCCCCTCTGTCGATGTCTTCGACGATCACCTCGTGGATGCCGCGCGCCTCTGTGCCGAGCAGCTTCGCGAGATCGATACGCTCGTGGAATCGCGCGTTGCGCTCCGCCGCGATGACGACCTCCGTCTCCTTGATCTCGCCGAACAAAGCGTCAGGCAGGCGGCGCGACTGTGCAAGCCGGACGAGGTTGTTGGGGTAGACCGTCCTCGCGCGAACCCGCAGGCGGGTGACGTTCACACCCCGTACGAGGATCTCCGGCCGGGCCCGCGAAGACAGCACCGATCCCTGGCCCGCGATCTCGAGACTCGGTCGAAGATCCGCGACGCGCACGGCGCGCGTCTCCTCTCGCGAAAGCAGGGCAGGCCCCCGGCCGGGAAAACCGACGGGCAATACGACCCGCACGCCGGCCCCGGCCGGGAACTCACCAACCAAACGGATCCCCGACGAGCGGCGGACGACTTGAAAAGGCACCGAGGGAAGCAGCCGTACGTGATGTCCATCCCCGGGTAGCGGGATCCCTCGGTTGAAGATCAAGTCGATGCCGTGCTCGTCGGGTTCCACCGAGCGCAAACGGAGCTCCTCCTCGAGGAGCACCTCGCGGGTCAAACTCCTTCCCAGCGACAGCCCGCCGATTGCCGATTCGAGCGAGCCGTCCACCTCTACTACGACCGCGCGTGCGCGCCCTCCTTCCAGCGTTCGCCCTTCCGGCCACAACCGAAGCGCCAACGCATGCTCACCGACGGAGTGCACCGAAGAGACCTCCGTCGGCACCATCTGCGTCCCCGCTCGAATGCTCAACGCTTCCTGGAGGGCCCCCGCCTCCACTGGAAGATCGAACGTCACCAGCAGGGTGGGACTGGCGAGCCCGGAGTCGGCCGCGACCACGACGTCGAGAAGTCGTGGTCGCGCCGTCTCCAGGAACAGACTCAGGTCGGGAATCCGCCGGCCGTCCAGCGCCTCGAGCTCGGGACCGAGCAAGACGTCGAAACGCTTCGCGCGCTCGAGCTTCCGCATGGGCGTGAGCTCGAGCGCGCTCGGCGTTCGCCATCGGAGCGCCAACGGCACCTCCGGCGAGAGCTTCACCGCTCCCTCCGGCACCTCCGCATCATCCCCGGTCGCCATGTCGGCTCCGAAGTCCACGACCCAGCGCTGCCGCCACCGGTCGCTGCAATCGAGGAGGCGAATCCCCGCAGCCGGCAAGACTTCGTCGTTGCCGTGCACGAACGTCCGTAGTTCAAGGGCCTCGCGAGCATTCCGCTGCACGAGAAAGGTAAGCACCACGACCAGGACGACATTCAGACCAAACAGCGCACGATTCACGGACCCCTCCCTCTCGTCACCGCCCGGGACGATTGGAACAGACGACAGTGACCGATCCACGGAACCTCCCCGCGGCAGTCGCGAGAAGCATCCAAACCGGATGACGGGGTTCCAGGCGCTCCTCCGCCCTCAGATAGGAGTCGTGCCTGGAAGTTGAAGCGGGGCGCTCGTTAGTGGCTCGCGATCGATACTCCCCAGATGCCGCGAGGTAACGGAACGAATCCCCAACCTACTGCGAGAGTAATCGGACACGACGTTGCTGTCAACTGCACCGATGCATCAACGGCTCGTTGTGCGGAACATCGCCAACTCACGACCTCATGGCTCGTCTGTGCGCGACCCGATCGCCGAGTCGACGGTGCGGAGTATCGCGCAGCCGTTCTTTCACGAAGTGCGGGGTGCGCCGCACCGCAACCACGGCGACGCGAGGGAGACGGCGTGAGCGGCGCGGGCGTGGCCGGTCTCGACACGCGCAACGAGGCAGCGGCCGAGGCAAATCCTACGCACCGAGTCCCTTCGACAGGTCCGTGAGACCGACGGCAACGAGAGTCTGCCAAAAGGTCACGCGTGTAGGATTGTCCCCCGCCGGAGGGACTCCGAGACCCCGAGCCGAGCGTGGCACGTTGATTGCGTAATCAGTGCACCGTTAGCGGATCCGTCGTCGCGGACGAGTTTCTGCTACAGACCGTCAGGATTCTCAAGACGTTTGGTGGGTTCGGCCGAGAGCGCCGCATTGGTGGCGTTTCCCGGCCATGAGTGGAAAGCAAGGAATGCGCACCCTGATCTCGTGTCTCCTCATCGGAATCGCCGCGGTCGGACAGCAGTCGACGTCAGACCTTGAAGCCCGCGTTCGCGAGCTGGAGTCCAGAGCGAGTCGAGCCGACGCGCTCGCCGCCCGAGTCTTCGATCTCGAGCGGCAGCTTGCCGGTCATGAAGCTCGCGCCGCCGGCGAAGCGCTCGAGGAGGCCATCAACGTGCTCCTCGCCACTCAGGACGATGCCGTGGTCGCACATGCGCGCAAGGCGCAGAGCCTGACCATCGGCGGGCAGCTGCGGCTGCGGGCGGAGTACCGGCTCGTGTCGCGCTACCAGGCCGCCAATCCGAGTACGACGGACGAGGACATGGTCATCCAGCGCACGCGCATCAACTTCGATGCGCGCGTCCACGAGCACATCCGGATCTTCGCCGAGATTCAGGACTCGCGCTTGTGGGGCGAGGAGATGTCGGTGACCACCGACCTCATGGGCGTGGATCTGCACCAGGGATACATCGACTTCGAGCAGGCCCTCGGTACGCCGTTCACCGTGCGGTCGGGTCGGTTCGAGTTGAAACTCTGGAACCAGCGACTGATCTCGCCACTTGACTGGCATCCGGTGGGCCGGGCGTGGGACGGCGTGCTCGTGTTCGGCAAGCCGAGCGAGGACTGGCTGCTCCACGCCGGCTACCACCTGATCGCGGAGGGGGGCGCCATCGACTCCGACCAGGACACCGATCTCTACTGGACCGCCGCCACCTACACCGGCGCCGAGAACCACGAGCTCGGCGCCGCCTTCTTCTGGCTCCATGCGGACACTCCACCCGCCGCAGATCCCGCCCTTCGTAA
>NZBC01000121.1 GCA_002687715.1 Planctomycetota bacterium
ATGGCGACCCCCGTGCTGTCCACGCAGGTGTACCGCGAAGCGTTCGTCGAGAACACGAGCGGCCTCGACATGCTCGAAGGCCCCGTCAGCGTCTACCTCGAGAAGCGGTTCGTGGGCCGCGCCGAGATGCAGACGGTCGCCCAGGGCGAGACGTTCGTGATCGGCCTCGGCGCCGACCCGAGACTACGCGCCAAGCGCGAGCTGACGGACAAGACCGACAAGATCCAGGGTGGCAACCGCCTCGTGTCGCTGTCGGTTCGCTTGCAGATCGAGAACTTCCACGGCCGCGCCATCGCGGTGCGGATCTTCGATCGTCTCCCCCACACCGGCCGCAAGGACGACCTGCGGGTGACGCTCGGAGAGTCCTCGGCGGAGCTCTCCAAGGACCCGGTGTACATCCGATCCGAACGCCCCCTCGGCTTGCTTCGCTGGGACGTGGAAGTCCCGGCGTCATTCCACGCGCGAGAAGCCGTTCGCCGTCACCTACGAATACACCCTCGAGTTCGACCGCAACCTCGCGCTCACCAACCCCGCCGGCCAGAAGCAAAACCAGTTCCGGGAGGAGTTCGAGAAGATGATGAGGGGCCGCGGCCGGCGCTGATCCGGGTAACGAGGCTGTGAGTCAATCGGCTCCGAGGCGAGCGAAGCGCCCAGAGAGTCGCTGGCCAGGAAGGCGAAGCGAGCGGGGCAGTCCCCGTAAACTGAGCCTGACGCAGTCCAGCGGCGGTCCGGGCCGAGCGCAGCCCGGATTGCGATTGCCTCACAGCCTCGTAAGCTCCCGTGGCCCATGAAGCCACGCGTCACCATCGCCACCGCAACGTCCCCCGACGGCACGGAGCTCCAGCTCGTCGAGCACGACGGGGACTACGTCATCAACGCCGACGGGATCCCGCTCATGTCGACGCGCCTGCACTTCTCGGAAGAGGAGCTGGCGCGTCTCGTCTGCGAGCACCTCCCGCGCCGCGCCTGCGTCCTCATCGGCGGGCTCGGCTGCGGGTATACCCTCCGCACGGCCCTCAGCCATCTCACCGAGGACGGCAAGGCGGTGCAGGCCGAGCTCGTGCCCGAGGTCGTCGAGTGGAACCGCGGGCCGCTCGCAGGTTTCGCCGATCACCCTCTCGACGATCCACGCGTGGAGCTCGTGATCGACGACGTCGCCAACGTCCTGAAGAGCCGCCCGCGCACCTTCGACGCGATCATGCTCGACGTCGACAACGGCCCCTCGGCCATCATCGACGAGAAGAACGCCTGGCTCTACTCAGACGCCGGGCTCTACACCATCCGCCAGGCGTTGAAGGCCGACGGCCGTCTCGCTATCTGGGCTGCGGTCGATGACGACCGCGCCTTCCCCGCCCGACTCCGCAACCACGGCTTCGAAGACGAGAAGCACCTCATCCGCCCCCGCAAGGGCAAGGGCGGCTTCCGGCACGTGATCTACGTCGGTCGACTGCGCTGACCGGCAAGGGCCCGGCTCTGGCGGGGGCGCGAACCTCCAGAGCGTGTGAAGCAATCTGCTCTGGATGGGAGCGCGGACCTCCAGGTCCGCTCCGACGGCGAAGCCGGATCCGGACCCAGGGCGGACCCCGGGGCCCGCGCCCCCGACGGAGACGAAACAGCGTCCTGGCTGGACCCACCGCGACCGGCGGCGGAACGGGATCCCGCGGGACGACTCGAACCAGAAAAAACCTGTCTGCCCCGATCCCGGCTCCCGATCCCCGTGGGGTCCACCACCCCAACCCCGAACCTCACCTGGGAGCCTGTCATGTCCACACGCCTCTTCACCTCGTTCGCCATCCTGGTTCTCACCGCCGCCATTGGCGCCCAGACGCCCGTGCGCACGCCGACCCAGCTCGTCCGCAACGACCCCGACTGGTACCAGCAGGGGATGTTCGGGAACCAGGCCCAGGGCCTCGAGGACTTCGACGGTGACGGCGTGCCCGACTACGCCGTCTCCGCGCCGAACTACCCGCAGGGGACCTTCGTAGGCCGGGTCTACATCTACTCGGGACGGACCGGGACGATCATCCAGACGTTCGACGGCACCCAGACCAGCTCCAAGTTCGGCCACGCTCTCGCCGACGTCGGTGACGTAGACGGCGACGGCACCCGCGACCTCGCGATCTCCACGCCGGGCTACGACGGAACGGCACCGGGCGCGAACCACGGCCGCATCCAGGTGTTCTCTGGCGCCACCGGCCTGGAAATCTGGGCGCTCGAAGGGAGCGCGGGCGGTGGGGAGCTCGGTGACTCGATGCGCGCGGTCGGGCCGGTCATCGGCACACGGTCTCTCGTCGCGACCCAGAAGGGCTGGTCGAGCCCGACGCTTGCGGGCATCGGTCGAGTGGTCGGAATCAGCGCCATCACCGGCCTGATCACCGGCTGGGCGGACGGGATCATCGGGTACGGCGGCCTCGGTCAACGCCTGGCGGCCGACCCTGGCGTCGGCGGGATCTACGCCGTGGACGGACAGGGTCGCGTGTGGTCGGTGACGCCCGGACTCGGCGGCAACGGCAGCGTGAGCCTCGAGTACACGTCGCCCTTCGGCGGCAACGTCCTGGCTTCGATCGCGGTCCTCCCCGGCCCGACCGTCGGATCGGCCCGCATCGCCGTCGGTTGGCAGCTCGGCGATTCGAACGGCCTGGGCAACAACGGAGTCGTCCTCGTGTACCCCGTCGGCAGCCCGACGCCCGTGCTGCAGCTCGACGGCCCGTGGAGCGGCGGGTTCTTCGGCCAGAGGGTCGCCCGCGCCCGTGACGTCGACGGCGACGGCGTCGAAGACATCGTGGTCCTCGGCTCCGGAACGAACCTCATCGAACCGAACCTCATCCGCGTCCACTCCCAGACCGGCGCCATCATCGACGAGGCGCGCCCCGGCGCCGCCAACAACTCGGTGCTGACGTCGATCGGCGACGTCACGGGCGACGGACGCGACGAGTGGATCAACGCCATCGGCACGGGATCGACCCCGACGTTCACCTGCTCGATCTACTCCCTCGGCCTCGAAGCCACGGAGTCGACCGGTCCCACCGGGACGACGTGGACGTTCACGCTCGACGGCGGTCCGCTCCACGCCAACGCCAGCTACATCCAGGGCTACGGCGCATCAGGCGCGGCTCCGGGAGTCGTCGGTCCCGCGCCCTGGCCCCTCATTCCCCTGAACCCCGACGCCCTGACCGACCTCATCCCCTCACTCGCAGGCTCGGTGTTCCTCCCGAACCCGTTCGGCACTCTGGACGGCGCGGGCCGTCGAACGACCACGCTGTTCTTGCCGACGGCGACCGTGATGGCACTCGACGCGACCAACACCGACCTCACGACCACGTGGATCGCTGCCGGACCAGTGGGCGGCGTCGCGTTCGCGGGCAACCCCGTCACCCTGGACTTCTGATCGCGACGCGGGTGGCGGGCCTACCGGCGCGTCACCGCGTACGCGAATGTCGCCGTGACCCCGTCGAGCCCGATGAAGAACGGGCCGATCATCCGGATCCAGACCCAGAGCGTGGGCACGGCGACCCACAGGTTCTCGCCCACGTTGGAGAGCATGGCGAGGGGGATCAACACGCAGGACAACGCGACCCACGCGAGCACGAGCCGTCCGAGCTGGCCGAACTTCACGCTCGCGGCGTCCGGAATGGGGAGGGCGGCCAGGAAGCCGAGCACCGCCGACAGCGCGAATCCCGCCGGCATCGACAGCGCGAGCAACGTGAACCGGTCCATCTCGTCCAGCTTCAGGATGTCCTGCTGACGCAGCCAGTCGAGGATCTCGAAGAACGACTGGTCGTTGAAGACAGGCATGAAGAAAGAGGCGGCGACCATGAGCGCCCCCCCCATCGCGACCAAGCGACCGACGGTCAATCCCGGGCTCGCAACGAGTATTCCCTGCCCGACGTAGAGGCACACCAGGCCGACGAGCAGGACGGGCACCGGCTGGTCGTAGTTAGCCAGCAACCCCGAGTTGCCGGGATCGGTCAGGGCACCGCCCCGTGCGGCGAAGAACAGGTAGGCGACACCGATTCCACTCCCCGCGTTGAGAACGTGCCGCCAGATGCTGCGGGTCCCCGACCAGCCGAGGAGCGCCGATAGGACACCACACCCGCACCCCGCCCAGAACCAGATCTGCACGTCCTCGGGCCACTCGGAGAGGAACTGCCACGCCCAGACCGTCTCGACGGGACTCCCCTCCGGCGGGACGACCACCGGCGAGACGCAGGTCAACGCGAGGAGCGTCCCCCAGATCCGGTCGTAGCCAAGGTGACGGCCCAGCCGGCCGTCGTCCACGACGCCTCGCTTCCTTCCCATCGCCGTCTCCTCCACCGCGGCCACCGAACGGGCGCGCCCATCGGCCCGCCTCAGGGTACGCCTTGAGTCGCGAAAGCGTTCGACTATGCTTCGCCGGACCCGAGACGTGCCCGTCGGGCGCGTTGTCCCCAGGGAGAACCCCATGCCTCGCCATCGCGCCGTGATCGTCTCCGACGACGGAAGCTCCTGGTTCCTATTGGGCGACGCCCAGGAACACGAACCACCCTATGAGGAGGACGAGGACGGAGAGGAGACGCGGCAGGCGCTCCCCCATCTCCTCGACGAGGGATGGAAGATCCTGAGCACGACCCCTGGATCCGGCGCGCGCGACGACAATTCGTACTGGCTGGTCCTCCTCCAGAAATAGGTTCGGTCCCTCTCGACCCGCCGCACCATGACGTCCCGACCCCATCGCTACTTCGCCGCGTGTTCGCTGGGGCTCGAGGAGCTCCTCATCACCGAGCTTCGCGACCTCGGTGCCGGAGCGATCAAGGCGCAGCGCGGAGGCGTCGACTTCGAGGGCGACCTCCGCGTGGGCTACGCCGCCTGCCTGTGGTCGCGCGTGGCGATTCGCGTCCAGGAAGAGCTGGCCGCACGCAACGACATCCGCACGGACCGGGACCTGTACCAGTTCGTGCGGACCGTCAACTGGTCATCAATCGTCAAGCCCACGCAGACGATGGCCGTCAACGCGTCCATACGTGATGCGGCACACACGAACTCCATGTTCGTGGCTCAGCGCGTGAAGGATGCCGTCTGTGACTGGTGGCGCGACCGCGAGGACCGGCGGCCGTCCGTCGATCGCACGCGGCCCGACGTCCCCCTGAAGGTCGTGTGGCGAGGCCGGGAGGCGATCCTGTACCGCGACCTCGTGGGACCGAGCCTGCACAAGCGGGGCTACCGCCCGGCCCAGGTCAGAAGCCCGCTGAACGAGGCGCTCGCGGCGGGCATCCTGCGCCTCACGGGGTGGGACCCGAACACCGCGCTGCTCGACCCGATGTGCGGCTCGGGGACGTTCCTCATCGAAGCCGCTCACATCGCCATGGACCGTGCTCCCGGCCTCGAGCGCGGCTTCCCGTTCACGCGCTGGCCGGATTTCGACACCGGGGCGTGGAACCAGCTTGTCACGGACGCACGAGCTCGGGTCCGCCCGGACATCCGCTGTTCGCTCCAGGGCAGCGACCGTCACCGCGGCGCGCTCGCCATCGCAAAGAAGAGTGCGGCGGCAGCGGGCGTCGAAGGCAAGATCATCTTCACGCACCGCGAGATCCAGTCGCTGCGACCGCGCGTCCCGCCGCGCACTGTCGTCGTGAACCCACCCTATGGACAGCGTCTCGGCGAAGGGCAGGACCTCATCGACGCGTGGAAGGGCCTGGGGGATCTACTCCGCACCGGGTGCCGTGGCGCGACGGCGTGGGTGCTCTCGGGCGATCCCGAGATCACGCGTCACTTGGGGTTGAAGTCGACCGAGCGCATCCCGCTGATGAACGGCCCGATCGACTGCCGCCTGCTGCGCTACGACATGCGGGACGCGTGACCCGCGCGGCGCTCAGTAGCTCGAGCAGTAGAAGAGCAGAGGTGACAAGGGTTCTCCTTGTCACCTCTGATCTCCTCCTGCGCCGGATCACTTCGGCGGGAACTTCTTCGTCGCAGCGGGTTTCGGCCACACCGCCACACCCACGACGACGTCGGCCTTCGCTTTCTTCAACACGAATCGAGCGCGGGCGCGGCGACACTTCGCGTGGCGGTTGAGCGTCATCGTGCCCGGGATCTCGTAGCGGGCGAGGTCGAGCTTGCGTGCGGTCTCCTCGGAGACGACCGCGGGCCCCGTGAATGCGCTCGCGAAACCGAACGCGTGGGACACCTTGGTCTCACCACCGGGCGCGCCGACCGAGAAGGGGACGTAGGGAATGCCCTTCGGGTCGGGCTCGCTGATGATGGTGCTCTCGCTGTTGCTCTTGCTCTTCAGCCAGATCTGGTGCGGCGTGCTCAACCACCCCGACGACGTCGCCTTCCGCACCGCGGTGACGAGTCCCGATCCGATACCATGCGGGAACTCACCCATGGTGTAGAAGTGCGCCTGGTCGCCGTCCTCGCCGACCTGAAACAGGAACCGGTGAACCGCGCCCGGATGGAGTCTCTCCGCGAGGGCGACGAGGTCCGGCCAGCGGGTCCCCGGCATGACCTTTCCCTTTCCGTCCACGGGCAGGAGCATGCCCTCGACGATCATCACCCAGCCGGTGACCTTCTCCTTCGCCAGAGCGGCAGCCTGAGGGCGGTACTGCCGCCGCCAGACCGCGAGGTTCTTCGCTCGGGCCTGGACCACTGGATCCGCCTGGGCGGCCGGTATCGCCACGGGGTCCTGGGCCAGCCCCGGCCCCACGAACGCGCACAGAAGTACGAGCAAGAGCCGGCGAGTCGTTGACATGTGGCCATCCTAAGCAACCCCTCTTCCCCGAGCAGCGTATGATCTGGCCATTCGATCCGGGAATTCCGAGGAAGAACCACGCAATCCCGACCGTTGGACCGACGTTCGCCGTCGCTCGCATAGGAGACCTATCGCAATGAGAACCCTGATCGGCGCGGTCGCGCTGGCGCTGGTGTGCAGCGCCTTCGTTTCCGCACAGTCCATGGAGGAGAAGTACCAGTCGAAGCTCAAGAAGGACTTCGTCTCGAAGGTCTCCTGGGTCCACAGCCTGGACAAGGCGCAGACTGCCGCACAAGCGCAGGGGAAGCTGATCTTCGGCTACTTCACGCGCAGCTACTCGCCGTGACCTCCCTGTAACGCTCTGGAGGGGGGTCCCCTCCTGGAAAAGTGGTGGGTCGAGGCAGCCAAGGACGTCATCCCGTACCTGAACGTCACCGCTCGCTGGGAAGGAGCTCCTGATCAGGATCTCCTCAGCCCGAAGGGCGGACGCGGTTTCCCGTATTGCACGATCATGAACGCCAAGGGCGACGTGATCTGGGAAGCGCGCCCGACTGGCAAGGACGCGTTCGCCGAGGCGCTCGCCAGCGCAAAGAAGCTCGACGCCCTGCAGGCCAAGGCCGCAAAGAACCCCGACGACCTGGTCGCCGCGGCCAACGCAGCCCTGCTCGACTACAAGGGCCGCAGCCAGCGCAAGAAGCCGGACATCTCGGAGATCGAGAAACACGCGCAGGTGGAGGGCGCCGACAAGGATCTCGTGGCCTCCTTCAACCAGGCCAAGAAGAGCGACGCGATCATGGGCGCCGTGAGGGGCGCCCGTAGCGACGGCGGCGAGGCCATCTACAAGATGTTCAAGGCCGGCGATGCGCCCCCCAAGGGTGACCGCATGGAGATCGCGTTCTACCGCTACGGCGTAGACGGCGCGATCAAGGCCAAGGACAAGGAGGCGGCCAACAAGATGCTGGAGGCCTTCATGGCCATCGCCGCCAAGAACCCGCGCTTCAAGGAACGCGCCGAGAAGGACGCGGAGACCCTTCGCAAGCAGATAGCTGACCTCTGACCTCGACCGAGCCGCGGGCGCACATCTGGCGCTCGCGGCTCGTGCATCCCTGGCACAATAGGGACCATCGCGACGTCATGGCCGGGCGATGCCAGTCCGATCGCGAGCGAGAGAACCAGGGATGTCCAAACTCACCAGAAGCGCCCGACTGCTGCTCGCCGTCCTCACCCTGACCACGGCGCTCTCGGCGCAGACGACCCCCGACCTCGATCCCGAGTCGCGTCGTGCCGTCGAAGCAGCGCTCGCCGCTGACTCCCCGCGTGCCGGCGCCGACGCCGTGTGGCGGACCTGCGTTGGCCGCCATGGCGACATCGAACCCGTGCTCGCCGAGCTCGCGCGCCGCATGGAGAAACCGGCCTCGACCGCTGCGTTCCTCGCTTCGGCGCGTCTGCACGCGCGGCTGTGCCGCCAGCTCGGCGACCTCGACCGCGCGCACCGCACGCTGCGGCGAATCGACGAGAAGAACGAGAACATCGCCGACAATCTCGCCAAGGCCGAGGTCTTGGACGCCCTCGGTCGTGATGACGAGGCCCTGAAGTCCTATCAACGCCTGCTTGCTCACGACCTCGACGCCGAGCTGAAGAACCGTATCCTGCTCCGCACGGCGTTGATGCAGGCAAGAGGCGGCCGCCTGGCCCGTTCGCTCGCCGAGTTCGCGGCCGAGAAGGACCGAGCGGCCGATCTTCGAAACCAGGCCGCCATCGTCCTCGCACTTCGCAATCACCAGCGAGACGCGATCGAGCTGTTCAAGGTATCCGGCGACGGGACGCGACGCTTCCAGCAGGAGATCCGGCTCGCCGAGTGGGCCATCGAAGCGCGCAGCTGGAAGAAGGCGCAGGCTTTCGCGTGGGACGCCGTCAAGTCCGCGAACATGAAGCGTGACCGCCGTTACGCGCTGGCTCTGCTCGTCGAAGCCTATCGCCGTGACAAGACGCTCGACAAGCTCGCAGAGACGTTCGCGAAAGCCGAGACGCTCGACGACGAGTCCCGCCAGATCTGGATCGACTTGCTGCGTGAGATGGGCAACGTCGACGAGGCACTGCGCCTGTTCCGTGATTCTTCGGACGGCGGTGAGTTCACCAACGACATGCGGCGCCAGCTCCTCGAGCTGTGCCGGGAGACGGGACGCGAGCAGACCCTCATCGAGGCCTACGACAAGCTCGTCTCCGAACAGCCGACCTTCATCGAGTGGCGAGAAGGCCTCGCCCGCTTCTATCTCGAGCGGGGCAACCGCGCCGCGGCGCTCGCGACCTGGACCGGCCATTTCCAGGCCACCGACGGCACCCGCATGCGACTGGCCGCAGCCCAGAGCCTCATGAAGCTCGGGCTGGACGATGAGGCGGAGCGATTCGCGATGAGCGTCGTCGGACGCGAGGCTGTCGCCACGCATGCCGCATGGCTGTTCCTCTTCGAGCTGCACAAGGACCGGGGACGGTTCGACGAAGCGGCGACGGCCCTCGCCGAACTCGAGAAGGTCGCGGCACCGGACGCGGGCGTGCGGATGGACGTTGCGGACGCCTACGCGCGACTCGGAGACAAGAAGCGCGCAGCGGCGGTCCTCCAATCCCTCCGAGACGCCCGCGGCGAACGCAGCGCCCCCGACGCCGACACCAAGCTCGCGATCCTGTACTCGGAGATCGGCGAGGAGGAGAAGGCGCAGGAGATCTGGTTCCAGCTGTGGCGACGGGTGGAGTCCATCCCGCGACGCCGGTTCATAGAGGACCGGTTGATGACCGTTGCATCGCGGCTCGGGACACTGGCGCGGATCGCGGTCGACCTCGAGGAGCGCCTGGAAGCAGGCAAGGCCGACGACCGAGAGGCGAGCATGCTCGTGCGCCTCTACACGCGGGTCAACGACGCCGTCTCCGCGGCAGAGATCATCGAGGAGCGGATGCGCCAGACCCAGCGCGGCTCAGCCGAAGTGCTCGCGGAGAAAGCGCGGCTCTACCTCTCCTGCAACGACCACTACAATTACGAGCAGATCATCCGCCAGCTCGTAGAGGCCGACCCCGACGGCCGACCGGATCACCTCCGGGAACTCGCGATGAGCCTGCTCGAGCGCGGTCAGCGCCGGAAAGCACGCGAGGTCCTGGCCACGTTGAAGGCCGAGGAGGCCGACACCGAGAGCCACGAGTTCGAGGCCGGCGTGCTCTCGATCGCCGGCATGCGCGACGAAGCCAAGCTGGCCTACTACCGCAGCATCGCCCGCCACCCCGACCGCATCGATACCAACCTGCTGCTCGCCAACCTGATGGTCGAACTCGGCGAGAAGGAACGTGCAGCGGGGATGTTCCAGTACCTCGCCGCGACGGCGAAACGCGACGACCTGTTCACGATCGCGATCGACGGCATCCTCAACCTGCAAGGCGACCCACGCCGACGCCTGCCGCCGACCCGTCACGTCGCGTGGGCGCGACGCCTCACTCTGGAACGGCTCGCCGCCCGGCCGAACAAGCTCTACCTGTATCAGCTGGTCGCCGACCTCGCGGACGAGGCGAAGGACACCGGCATGGCGAAGCGTGCGTTGAAGGCCTCGCTCCCCATCGCCGGCGAACAACGGACGGCCCTACTGCGCGAGCTGATGGACCGCACCCGCAAGGGCAACCGCCGGACGTCGGGGTTGGTCGTCATCGGCGGATCGAGCCGCGGAGCCCCCAAGGGGCCCAAGCCGACCGCCGAGCACCTCATGTTCGGGCGCCGGCTGCTCGGTCAGGGCGAAGTCGTCCCGCCCTCGGTCTACCTCGACCTCGGAGAGTCGTTCCTTGCCGCCGGCGAGGTCACGAACGCGTCTCGCACTTTCAACGCCGCGAGTCGCCTCCCCGAGTTCGACGATCTGCAGCGGAAGATCGCCGAGGCCTTCGAACGAGCGGGCTTTTCGAAGGAGGCCTTGCGAACCTACGAGCGGATTCTCACGGTCGAGAACCGCGACCTCGAGCTGCTGGTCAAGGTCGCTGAATTGCAGGAGAACCTGGGCCGGGACGACGTCGCGGGTGAGCTGTTCGGGCGCGGACTCGGGCTCTACCTGTCCAGCAAGCCGCTCATGCAAACCACGGAGAAGGACCTGCGCGAGAAGTCGGGCATGGACTTGCTGTACCTGCGCTCGCGCAGTCTCGACGCGTCGGAGGTCATCCGACCCCGGTTGATCGCAGGCGTGCTCGCGACGCTGAAGGACACCGCGGACGCCCAACGATTGATGGACGAGCTCGCCGCGGACATCAAGCAGGACGCCGAACGACTGGCGGCCGACCCTGCCGAGACGCGCCGCCTCGGGCGGTATCCGCGGCTCGCCGCGCGCGCGGCGTTCCACCGCCGGCTGTGTGCCTCGGTCGGCGACATCGCGCGAAGCGATCTGGTCGACGGACAGCTGATCGCACGGCTTCCGAACGACGACGCATTGCTCGACGAGGTGGTGCGGTTCCGCGTCGAATGGGGATTCCGGGCATCCGCCCGCAAGCTGGTCGCTGAGAGTCCGGCGTCCGAGAAGCGCAAAGCGCGGCTGTCGCTCCGCCTCGGTGTCAGCAGCCGTCGGGACCTGCCCGGGCTGATTCCAGTCGCGGAGGCGTCCACGCTCGTGATGCCGCTCATCGCCAATGCCGACGACGAGACGCTCTCGACACTGCTGCAACGGGTCGATCTCTCGTCCGGCGCCGCGACCGACCTCGACCATCTCCCGATCCTGATCACGGCGAGCCTGTACCTGGGCGACTCCGATCTCTGTCTGTCGCTACTCCGCTTCTGGGGCGGCGTCGCGATCGGTCACCTCACCGACACCGCGAAGCTCAGCGTCGCCGTCACCGGCCTGATGAACCAGACCCGGCAGATCCGCATCCTCTCGTCGGCGCAACGCGCGAGCCTCATGGAAGGCATCGTCGAGCGTGTGGCGTCGGAACCGGATCGATTCTCGACCATCATCCGCCGCCTGTGGACGCTGATGTCCGTCGAGGAAGGCCTGCTCAAGCCGGAACAGGTCGAGCGGCTGATCCGCACGGGCCTCGCGTCGAGTGTCCAGACGACCTACGGAATCCCGGAGCTGTTCGGGTTCCTCCCGGCCGAATCCCGGGGCCCCGTCCTCCGACGCGTATGGCCGTTGGTCGCTAAGTCCCAGCAGGGGTACTTCATCGGCAACTGGGTCCGCATGAACTCGATCGAGGGCGACCCCGGGTTGGACAGCTTCATCCTCAAGGCGTTCGACGAGGGTCTGCGCAACGCCGATAATCCGCTGCTCGTGACGAGCGCGGCGCGACGCCTCGTCAGCGACGCCGGCGGGATCCCGATCGCGAACGTGACGTTGGCCTTGCGCATCCTGGCCGTGGTCCGCGAGCGGCATCCCAAACAGGTCATGCCGCGGGCCAACTGGATCCACCGGTACGTTCGGAACGGGCGGCTCGACGACGCGTGGAAGGTGGGGCAGATGCTGTGGAAGCACTACCTCGTCGACGCCAAGACCCACCAGCAGGATATCGAGGGCATCATCACCGCGCTGGGTTCTACGCACGCGAAGGAACTCGCCACGCTCTGCGCCGACGTCGAGAATGCCGAGGTCAGAGCAAGACTCGAACTCCGCTTGAAGCGCTATCTCGATGCTCCAACGATGGTGCAGGTCAGGGACCTCGATAGCCTACGAGCCATCGTTCAGGCCACGCCGAAGGACCTGGGTGCGCTCGGCGCACTGAAGAGTCGGCTGGCGTCCACCGGCCGACGCTTTGAGGCGGCGGCGATCCAGGAGCGCATGCTCGGGCTCCGAGTCTCGAGCCACGAACGCCGTGCCCTTTGCAGCGAGTGGATCAGCCTGCGCAACCCGATCCGTGCGCTGAAGGTCGCCCCTGGGGCAGCCGGAAGCCGGAAGCCGAAGCCGAACCGGCCGAACCGGCGGAACCGGCCGATCGGGCGCGGGGGCAGCGCCGGATCTGCGACCACCATCCGCTCGTCGCGTCTGGTCCTGCCCGGACTGTTCAACTCCACCGGGCGCGCCGTGAACGACGTGTCCGCCATCAAGCGCGCCCTCCGCAAGAAGGACTTCGAAACGGCGCGGCGCCTCTA
Organism: Planctomycetota bacterium; assembly: GCA_002687715.1. Classification (GTDB taxonomy): domain Bacteria; phylum Planctomycetota. Next base: position 12,825 of record NZBC01000121.1, read on the forward strand.
TCGCAACCTCTGGCGGGCACAGTCCGCTCAGCTGGCGATGGCGCGGTACTACGGCGTTGCATCCAGGATCCCGGCGCGGGGGGGGTCGAACCGCCCGGGGGTGGTATTGAGCTCCTCGAACCCGCGGGGCGGCTTCGACCCCGCGCTCGATCAGCCCGCAGCGTTCCTTTCCAAGAAGCCGACGCCTTGGAAGCCGCCCGCGCCCGATCGCAACCAGGCGCCGTTCGTGGTGGCCAAGGCGCCGTTCGGCGCCGACGAGCTGCGTCGCGAGCTGAGATCGCTATCGCCGAAGACGTACGGTATGCCGCAGGTCCAGAACGTCGTGCTCGCGCTCACCGAACGTGAAGTCGACGATGACGGTGCCGAGGGAGTCATCTCCAAGATCCTCGCTCGCCACGACGCGGGTTCGGCGAGCCGGTCCGACTACGCGCGCCTATTCGCGATGCTCGGACGCCAAGAGAGTCGGCCCGCCGCACTGAAGGACGACACCCTCATCGCGCTGCTCCACGCTGTCGGCACCGAAGGGGTCCAGCTCCGAGGCCTCGCCGGGATCGTCGCCCGCTTCGGCGACGCGAAGATGGCATCCGCCCTCTACCGTTGGTGTGCGGTCGACCTCGGCAAGGTGGACGAACGCACGGGACGCCCGATAAAGCAGACCGATCAGACGAGCCTGCTCCAGGAGGTGCTGAGCCGTCTGTCCGGTGCTCCCCGCAGCGCCGCCGTCGCCGCGATCCTGCGTGCGGGAAGCCCCGGGCGTCTCGGGACGATCCGCAGCAATGCGGGCATCGATCGGTTCGAGAACGAGGTGCTGACCACGATCGCGGCACTCGAAGGGACTCGCGCCGCGTACACCGCCGCTCGGCCCATCGTCGACAGCCTTGACGATCTCGAGGGTGAGCCCCGCCGCCTCACCGCACGCACGGCCGCCGGACTCCTGGCCCGCGCCGGGGAGGTGGAGCGAGCCATCCGTCTCCTCGAGATCGCGATGTGCAAGCATCCGGTGCCAACGTCCGCCACCTACATCCGTAATCCGCGCGCCTGGACGAATCCGGGCAGGTTCGACGACGAGGCGCTGCGCTGGCTCTTCCCCAAGGCCCTCGACGACTGGACAGGGGCGAGCGCGTGGTACGCCGCCGTCGCGCCGAAGATCACGGCCTGGATCGAAGCCCAGCGCATCGACCACCTCGACGGCTACCGAGCCCTTTGCGTCGTCGCGATCCGAGCGCACGAGGCGGGTGCGACGAACGTCACCGGAGACGTCCTCCCCCGCCTCGCCTCGTTCGAGAAGCCTCATCCGTCCCACTACCTCTGGCAGGCGGACGTCCTGCGTCACACCGGCCGGGAGATCGGCGCGTTCACCATCGAGGAGAAGCTCCTCGAACAGGGCCGACTCCACCCCGAGCGCATCCCGAGCGTGGTCGCCTGGGTCCTCGCCGACCGCGGCCCCGAACCCGCTCTCGCACTCGGCGAGCAGTGGGCCCAGGTCTGTCTCCACCCAGACCTCCTCGACCTCCTCATCGACATCGCCCGCAAACAGAACGACGACGCCCGCGCGACAAGGTGGCAAGAGGTCAAGCAGGCAGCCGCGGACGCGACCGCCACCCTGGCCGGCACCGCGAAGTCACCGAACGAGAAGAAGTGACTAGAGGATGTTCAGCCGGTAGCCGGCCGACACCGCGCGGATGGTGCCCGACGAACCATCGAACGTGATCGCCTCGACGGAGAACGGACCGGGCGAGCCGTACGGACCGAAGGTCTGGCTCGGGCCGGCGGCGATGAAGTGCATCGGCAGGCTAGCGGCCGACGGGACGATCAGCGTCTGCAGGAGCGCCACGATGTTGTTCGAGCACAGACCGAGGTACGGCCCCGTGCCCGGGCCGTTCGGACAGAGGTCGAACGAGAACGCCGTGAAGTACTCGGCCCCGGTGATGAGGCTTCCGATATTGACCGTGAAGTTCGCACCGGGACCGGACTGGGTCACCGCGATCGTGGGCACGACCTCGTCCGCACCACGGCAGGGCGCCTGGAATGGGCCCCGTAGCTCGCCGTCGATGTCGCGGGTCACGAGCGGGTGCGCGGTGCCCGGAATCATGCACGGAAGCGAGGTGTAGACCACGTGGAGGTCGCTCGGTCCCACGAAGCCGGCAGTTCCTGCGACCGAGAGCATCTCCTGCGCCGACCCCAGACCGGCGAGGTAGGCCTGCCACGTCAGGAGCGTGGCGTGTGTCGTCGTTCCAACGGCACCGATGACCGCGTTGGGTCCGACGTCGTACACGTTCGAATCCAGGGTCGGCGGCACGGGAACGCTCATATCCTCCAGCCGGATGCAGGCGCCCGAACCGTCGTGCTTGACGATGTTGTTGATGACCTCGTTGAGCGCGACCGTCGTAAAGAGCTGGATAGCCGTCGCCTCGAGCCCGATCGTGGCCGTCGGGTGCTGCGTCATCCAGATGGAGTTGTTGGCAATGAGGCTGTCGTTGTTCGCATTGCCAACGATGACCGCACCGCCGCGGCAAAACGGGGGCGCACACGTCGCGAAGTACGGTGCGAGGCCGGTGAAGTTCCAGAAGAAGTTGTTGATGACCCTGAAGTCGGTGATCGGGAGGTTGGCGCCGCTGCCGACGAGCGGCGAGACGTCGAGCGCCATGATGCCGCGAGTATTGCAATCGTGAATCCGGTTGCGTTGCACGATCGATCCGAACGCGCCCGAATCGAATGAGATGACGCCGTCGAACGGAGTCCATCCGGCGCCACCGGTCGGGCTGATGTCCGCGAACTCGTTGGCCTCGATGTTCACCGTATTGCTGGCGACGGCGTAGACGCCCATGTCGCTCTGGAAGATCCGGCACCCTCGCAACGTGAAGCGGGCGCAACCCTGGATGTAGACTCCCGCGGTGGAAGCGCCGATACCAGCGGTGACGTCGAGGTTCTCGAATGTGATGTCAGTCGGCCCGGTGCCCACGGACGGAACGCCCGGAACCGGATACCCGGGTTGCCCGCTCATCGGCGGGTTCCACGCCGTCACCTCGATGACTCCACGGGTCCCCAGCGGGGGCGACCCGGTAATGACTGGCGCATTCTGGCCGCGGAATGTCACCGGATTCGAGGGGGACGCTCCGGGTACCGCCTCGAGGCGGAACCCCGCATAGTTCGTCCCGGTACCGATGACGTCGATGACGACCGCGCCCGACACGCCCTGGTTCTTCAACGCGTCTGCCGCCGATTGGAGATTCGTGAAGACGCCCGGCCCCCCCAACGCCGAGTTGTCGACGGTGTAGGTTCCGCTCATGGTCTGAGCCGCGAGGCCCGTGGCGAGTAGGCCGATCGCAATCAGAGTGCGGTATTGCATGGCTGATCTCCGGAGGGGCTCGGTTGGATGCCGTGGCGCCCACCGTAGCAGAGGGCGGCACCCGGGGTCCGCCGCAAAGCGTAGGGATGCGTCATGGCATCTCCAGCGTCATGGTCCGGCACGGCATGACGATATCTACGGGGTTTTTATTGGACCCGGAGTTCGGGCCATGATCTGCGGATCCCCGGGCATCTCCGATCGATGGCACGAACGAATACCGGTCCCCCTGGCGCGCCTTAGCCGCCGCCAACTCGCCAGCCCAGGACGCGCACCCGGCCCTTCTCGCTCCGGGACTCCCGGCCGGGGATCTCGGCCTCGTCCATGACGAAACGGGCCAGCGGATCGAAGCCGTGGCGCATCCCATAGGGAGTGCCCATGTAGATGAAGCGATCGAGGAGCAGGACCACCGGTCCCTCGCTCTGGCCGACGACCACGCCCAGCGTCTTCATCGCCTCTTCCGGCGAGCCCTTCAGGGTGTACCCGTTGACCGGGGCGCCGACGATGACGAAAGCAGCCTCGGCGCGCGACCGGTAGGCGAAGTAGCGGCAGCCCTCCGCAGATTTGCCCAGCTCGAGAGCGTCGTCTCTCGCGCGCGCCAGCGTTCGGTCCTGAAGGCGCAACGTCCACGGGAGGTGCCAGGCCAGGATCGCGGCCGTGAGAACGACCAGCAACCCGATCGCGAGCCGCCGCACTCCGATGGCGAATCGGGCTTCACCCCGGGCCGTCGCCACGCTGGCGCCCACGATGACCACTAGCGAGAGCATCCACCACTCGAAGTTGTGCGGCTCGAACCACGCGTAGAACGGCGCACGCACCGCAAGGACGACGATCGCCGAGATTGCGAACGGCGTGGTTCGATCTCGCCCGCGCAGAAGTGATCCGGCCGCGAGCATCGCCGCGCAGAACCCGATGCCCACGAGCACGTGCATCCAGCGTGCGTCGGGCGGTCCCTGCAGACCGACCACGGCAACTCCGGAGACGGCGAAGTGGTCGGCGAACCGCGCCGCCGACGGCAGCTGGTCGTGCACCGGCATCCACTCGTAGGTCATCATGTGGAACAGGTAGTGATCGAAGCGAAGCTCCGGCGCCGAGATCCACCACCCGACCAGATACAGGCCGAGCGCCGCCAGCCCCGCCCCCGCGAGTAGACGCAGGCTGCCTCGCCAGCGCTCCCCAGCCGACCGCGTCATCGCGAACGCGGTCAGTACTCCGGGCAGGATGAGGATGTTGTCCTGCCGCAGCACCAGCGCGACGACGAGTGCGATTCCGACCTTCCACGAGCCCACCTCGGCCCGCGACGCGAACCACAGCGCCGCCAACCCGGCCGCACACGCCGGCAGGACATTCTCCCCCGCCCCTGCCTCGAGCAGGAACCCCCGCGTCGCCAAGAGCGGAAGTGCGAACGCTGCGCCGAGCCCGCGCCGCCCGGGTCCAGCGATCGCCGCGAGCAGGAGCACGATCGCGGCGGCACCGAGCCCGCTCACGACGCGCACCCCGACGTGCCCGGGATGCTCCAATCCGCAGGCCCGGGCGCCGGCAGTCGTAAAGTTGACGAGCACGTGAAACGCCGGATGATGCCCGATCAGGCTGCTCCACGGCCTCGTCTCCGCATTGACCGCGAAGAAGAGGGGGTCGTGGACCAGGAACGCTCCGTCGGCGTCCCAGGCAAAGAGGAAAAGGGAGAGCGCCAACGCAACGGCGGCGGTGAGGAGGACCCAGCGCATCACGTCACTCCGCTGACCCTCTGGTCCTGGCTGCCGTTGGCTTTCTTCAGCGCTTCATCCCTCACCGACCGGATTCTCAACCGAGCGTACACTGATCGCCATGCGCACGCTCCTGATCCCCGCCGCCCTGCTGGTCGTCGCCGCGACCGCAATCAGTCAAGCCCGCCCCAACATCCTCTTCCTCTTCGCCGACGACCAACGCCCGGACGCTGTGGGTGCGTTCGGCAATGAGCACATCCACACGCCGAACATCGATGGCCTGGTCAACTCGGGCTACCGCTTCTCCCGCAACTACTGCATGGGCTCGATTCACGGGGCCGTCTGTCAACCGTCCCGCGCCATGCTCATGAGCGGACGGACCCTGTACCGGGTCGGCATGAGGCTCAAGAACGCCACGACGCTGCCCGAGGCGCTGGGTCGTGCCGGCTACGTGACCTTTGGCACGGGCAAATGGCACAACGGCGGCGCCTCGTTTCTCAAGAGCTTCCAGCACGGAGAGTCCGTGATGCTCGGCGGAATGTCGAATCACCTGAAGGTCCCCGTGCAGGACGTGAAACCCGACGGGACGTTCACCAAGCGCCGCACAGCCAGGAAGTTCTCGAGCGAGCTCTTCGCCGATGCCGCCATCCGCTTCCTCGAGAAGCAGAAGCAGGGCGAGCGCCCGTTCCTCGCCTACGTAGCCTTCACGGCGCCTCACGATCCGCGCCAGCCTCCGATGTCCTACCGACAGCGCTACTACGACCAGCGGCCGCCACTGCCCAAGAACTACCTGGAACACCACCCCTTCCACACCGGGTGGATGACCGGTCGCGACGAGCAGCTCGCCGCCTGGCCGCGAACGAAGGCCGACATCTCGGATCAGCTCGCCGAGTACTACGGCCTGATCACCCACATGGACGATCACATCGGCCGCATCCTCGCCGCCCTCGAGCAGACCGGGCGGGCGAAGAACACGATCATCGTCTACGCCGCCGACCATGGGCTCGCCGTCGGCAGCCACGGCCTGCTCGGCAAGCAGAACCTCTACGAGCACTCGATGGGATGCCCGCTGGTGATGGTAGGTCCGGGCATCCCGAAGGGTCGCACCGCCGCCCTCACCTATCTCCTCGACATCATGCCGACGCTCTGTGACCTCACCGCCACCCCGATTCCCGCCGGCGTCGAGGGCAAGAGCCTGCGCCCGATCTGGGCTGGCCGCGCTCGCGGCGTCCGTGACACGCTGTTCACGACCTACGAGAACGTGATGCGTGCCGTCCGTGACGACCGCTGGAAGCTCATCCGCTACCCCCTCATCGATCACGATCAGCTCTTCGATCTCCAGGAGGATCCGGACGAGCTCGAGGACCTCTCCGACCGCCCGGAACACGCAGCCCGCGTCACCCGCATGACCCGCCTCCTCGGAGTCTGGCAACGGCGCGTCGCCGATCCCCACCCGCTCCGCGTCCCGAGCCCAAAGCCCAAGGAGATCGACCTGCGAGGCAAGAGCCGCAAGCCGGATCGCCACCAGCCGAAGTGGATCGTGGACAAGTACTTCCGCAACCGAACCCGCTGACGCCACGGGTATCCAGGTCCCGCTCCGGTCTGGCGGGAGCGCGGACCTCCAGGTCCGCTCCGGTCTGGCGGGAGCGCGGACCTCCAGGTCCGCTCCGACGGCGAAGCCAAATTCCGACCCCAGAGCGGACCTGGAGGTCCGCGCTCCCGTCAGAGCAGATTGGTTCACACGCTCTGGAGGTCCGCGCTCCCGGCGGTCTTCGCGCTGACGCCGGTACAGTGGCGGCCCCCGGAGGACCCGATGACCCGTCGCACCGCTCGCCTCTTTGCCCTCGCCTTCACTTGCCTGTCGCTCGGCGTCCCCGCCTGTGGCCAGGACACGCTGTCCACCGTGCGCCCCGCGGACGTCGGTATGTCGGAGCCCGTGCTCCGAGCCGGCGTCCAGCTGTTTCGCGATGCGATCGGGCGCGACGACCTGAAGGGGGTCGTGCTCCTCGTCGCCCGTAGCGGCAAGATCGTCCTCCACGAAGCCATCGGCGTCCGCGATCCCGAGGGCAAGAAGCCCATGCGGACCGACTCGCTGTTCCGCATGGCCTCGAACACCAAGCCCGTCGTCGCAACGGCGGTCCTTCAGCTGGCGGAAGCCGGAAAGCTCTCGATCGACGACCCCGTGGCCCACCATCTCCCGTCGTTCCGCACCGAACGCGCACAGGCGATGACCATCCGCCAGCTGCTGAGTCACACGAGCGGTTTCCGCGTCCGGCCGATCTTCCTGAATCCGTTGCTCGAGAAGTCGCCCGAGAACCCCGATGCACCGAGCCTCGCGGCCGAAGTCCGACGCTTCGGAGCGATCGGCGCGAAGGTGCCGCCGGGCACGTCGTACGCATACTCGAACGCAGGCTTCAACACCCTCGGAGCGCTCGTCGCGAAGGTGTCGGGCCTTCCACTGAAGACGTACCTCAAGCGCAACGTCTACACCCCGCTCGGGATGGCCGACTCCTGCAACCACGAGCCGGACGCGGACCACGGCCGGATGTCCGCGATCTTCCGCCGCCGCGGCACGAGCAAGAAGTGGCGCGTGGGCTGGAAACCGGGCGACCAGCCCGATTACCCGTTCCCCCGCGCGTCAGGTGGCATGATCTCGTCGGCTCACGACTACGCCGTGCTCTGCCAGGCATTCCTCAACGGCGGCACCTACGGCGGACGGCGCATCCTCACCCCGGAGTCGATCAAGGAAGCCACGTCCATCCAGACCCGTCACGCCCACTCCGCGACCGAACGCGCCAGCCGCGGGGCGTACTACGGGCTGGGCTGGGCCGTCGGCATCAACGGCATCTACCGCCACGGCGGCTCCGACGGCACCTACGCCTCGGTCGATCCGAAACGCCAGCTCATCATCCTGGTCTTCACGCAGAGCCCGGGTGGCAAGAATCCGCGCAACCACTTCGCACGCGTGGTCGACGCGGCGTGCACGAGCGAAAGGTGACCGGGAAACGAAAAGCCGAGTCTTCAGTATCATTCCCGTCCCCCAACCGGAGTTGACACCGTGCCCGCTCTTCGCTCACTCGTGCTTGGTTGCGTTTCGGCAGCCGTGATCTCCTCGTCAGCACTCGCCACTCCCCAGACGGCGGCACCGGCCCGCTTGCCCAACCTGGTGGTGATCTTCATCGATGACCTCGGGTACGCCGACATCGGCGCGTTCGGGGCGAAGGAGTATGCAACGCCGCATCTGGATCGGATGGCGAAAGAGGGGCGGCGGTTCACCGACTTCGTGTCGTCCACGGCGGTATGTTCGGCGTCGCGGGCCGCGTTGTTGACCGGGTGCTATCACCGGCGAGTGGGGATTGCGGGAGCGTTCGGACCCGGAGCGAAGCGAGGGATCAACGCGCGGGAGATGACGCTCGCCGAGGTGTGCAAACAGAAGGGATACGCGACGGCTTGCTACGGGAAGTGGCATCTCGGACACCACCCGAAGTTCTTGCCCCGGCAACACGGGTTCGACGAGTACTTCGGGTTGCCGTACTCGAACGACATGTGGCCGCACCACCCGGCATACCGCCATCTCCCGGCAGGGTCGCCGAAGATTCCGTATCCGAAGTTGCCGCTGATCGAAAACGAGACCGTCGTCGACGCCGAGGTCACCGGTGAGGACCAGACGAAGCTGACTACCCAGTACACGGAGCGAGCGGTTCGATTCATCGAAAAGAACCGCGAGCGGCCGTTCTTCCTCTACGTGCCGCACTCGATGGTGCACGTGCCGTTGTACGTGTCGGACAAGTTCAAGGGGAAGAGCAAGGCGGGGCTGTTCGGCGACGTGATGATGGAGGTCGACTGGTCGGTCGGGCAGATTCTCGGTGCGTTGCGCAAGCACGGGATCGACGACGAGACACTGGTAGTGTTCACGGGAGACAACGGACCGTGGCTGAACTACGGCGACCACGCGGGATCGGCCTCGCCGCTGCGAGAAGGCAAAGGGACGATGTGGGAGGGCGGCATCCGCGAGCCCACGCTGATGTGGTGGCCGGGCCAGATTCCGGCTGGCTCCAAGTGCGACGAGCTCGCGTCGACGATCGACGTCCTGCCTACGGTCGCCAGCTTGATCGGCGCGAAGCTGCCGGATCACAAGATCGACGGCAAGGACATCCGCCCGCTGATGTTCGGCAAGCCCGACGCACGCTCTCCCCACGACGCGTTCTACTGCTACTACGCGAACGGCGAGCTCCAGGCCGTGCGTGATCGCCGTTGGAAGCTCTATTTCCCCCATCGCTACCGCACGCTGTCGGGACGCAAAGGCGGAACGGGCGGAATCCCGGTCGCGTACGACCACCGGCGAAGCGGCACCGAGCTCTACGACCTGAAGAACGACATCAGCGAGATCACCGACGTCGCTTCAAAGCACTCCGACGTGGTGGCCCGGCTCCAGAAGCTCGCCGAGATCGCACGCGACGACCTCGGAGACCGCCTCACCAAGCGCCCCGGCAAGGGGGTGCGACCCGCGGGCAAGCTCCTCCGGGGCGACACCCGCCTCAAGTGGTGAACGTCCGCCGGGGACTTCGCGGTAGACTCCGTCGTCGAAACCTGGGAGGTCTTTCGATGATGCGATGGGGAAGCTTGGCCACGTGGATCGTGGCCGCGGCGGTGGTGAGCGGATGCGCAGCGGGCTCCGCGGAATCGACGGGCTCGGGGGGTGAGCCGCAAGCGCGAGCGGAGTCGCTGAGCGCCGGCTCCCTCGGCGTGTGGCGTTTCGACGCGCTGACGACCATCGAACTGGTCCGTGGAGCGAACGGCGAGGTCACGTGCGTCGCCATGATCACCGGCGCCCGACGCCCCCGGCGGTTGTCAAAGAAGCTCCGGGTCCACGACGCCCGGCACTTCTCCGACCCAGGGGCCAAGGAGGAGTTCGAGGTCCTGCCGAGCGGCCAGCTCGCGTACGTCAACCGAGCGAGCGGAACCGAGGAGCGCACCCTCTGCCAGCCCGTCCGCCGGTAGGAGATCAAGAGAGGCCAAGGAGAACCCAGGAGCAGAAACAGAACTGATCTGGTTCCTGGGTTCTCCTTGGCGTTCCTGCGTCATCTACGCGTCGGCTCCAGGAGAGGTCATTCACCGCTGCTCGTCGCGGATCTTCAGCAGCGCGTCTGCTCCCCACGGCAATACGTCGAGCGGGGTGAGCACCTCGCCTCCGTTCTCCGTGCAGAGCACGGTGTCCTCGAAGCGGATGTGAAGGTGCTCCTCCGGGACGATGACCAGCGGCTCTACGTTGAACACCACGCCGGCCACGAACGGCTCGCCCCAACTCCCCACGTCGTGCGGTGACATCCCGGTGTAGTGGCCGGCGCCGCCGACGACCAGGTTCGCGATGCCCTGAGCGCGCGCCTCGCTTCGGAGTATGCCGGTGAGCTTGCGGTAGGTCATCCCCGGTTTGACCGCCGCGATCGTCTTCCGGTGGACGATCAGGAGCTTGTCGTAGATCTCGCGCCACCGCTTCGGGTAGGTCCCACTCGTCGGCCACACCCGCGTGATGTCAGTCGTGTAGTACGCGTAGTCCGGTCCCGCGTCGATGAGAACCATGTCATCCGCCACGAGCCGCCGCTGGTTGTCCATGTAGTGGAAGTCGGTGATGTTCGGCCCCGCAGCGACGATCGGCGTCCAGGCACTGGCGTGAGCTCCGGCGCGCAGGCACGCCAGCTCGACGACACCCTGCAGCTCGGCTTCGAGAATGCCCGGACGCGTGGCCGTGATCGCGTCTCGAATGGCGATTGCACCGATCCGCGCCGCCTTCCGCATGACCGCGATCTCCGCCGCGCTCTTCACGCGTCGGAGCGGATCGAGGATCGTCTCCAGGTCCTTGACCTCCTTCTCGCCCGCGATCCGGAGGATGCCGCTGCGGAAGTCCTGGGGGCGCGAAGAGCGTCCGTCGAACGGCGGGTCCGGCTTGCCCCATCGCGAGAAGCTGTCGCGCGCCTGTGCACTGCCCTCCCCCGGCCAGCGCGGCAGGTAAAGCCGCTTCGCGTCCTTCGTGAGCTCAATCAGAATCGGCTCGAAGCGTCCGATCGACACCACGTGCTCGAGACCGGTGCGCTCCTGCTCCGCCGTCGCGCCCGCCTTGATGCGCTTGGTGAACAGCGTCGCCTCGCGCTTCTTGCCATCGAGCACCAAGACCGTGTCCGCCCGCTCGACGCCACAGAGCCAGAAGAAGTTGTTGTGTTGGCGCCACCGGCGATAGCGCTCGCGTTTGGGAGCGCCATAGAGGATGACCATGCCGTCGCCGATCGCGTCATAGACCTTGGCCCGACGCGCCGCGAACTCTCCCTTGGTAAACGCCCCGGCGCCGAACGGACGCTCCGCGGGCGTGATCTGGGCGGAGACGGCGGCCGAGAGCATGATCACCAGGCCGAGCGTGCGGACGGGCGAGGACAGTGTGGTCATCGAAGAGCTCAATAGGGAATCAGGGAGGTCGGGTTGGTTGATCCGTTCTACGACTTCCGTTCTACAAACGACTTCCGTTCTACAAACTCCTCCCCGACCCGGTACATTCGCTTTCATGCTCCCTCGGCTCTGGGCCGGTCTGCTCATCGCCACGGGTCTCCTCGCCAACGAGTGGGTCCTGGCTCACCTCCTCACGGATGATCACCGGATCGATCGGCTGGGACTGCGGATCGCGATCTGGGTCGTGGACGTGGCATTGGTCGGATGGGGCCTCCTCACCTGGCGACGCCACAGGCACCCGCTGGTGAGGAAGCTGAATGCCCTGATGATCAGCCTCTTCGTGATCACGCCGCTGCTCGGCGAGGGGCTGCTACGGGTCTCGTTCCTCCTCGAGGGGTCGCCGACCCGCGATCCGAACCTCTACGCCAGCTACTTCTCGGAAGACGCTCACTGGCTGTTGCGGCTGCGTTGGTCGACCGACGGCGCGAAGTTGCGAGCGTCCGACCGGGTGCATCCGCTCCTCGGGTGGTCGCAGAGCGTCATCAGTGAGGACAATCCGTGGGGATTCGCTCGCCGCACGCGCAAGCAGATGACCGACGACGGACGCCGCAAGATCCTCTTCTATGGTGACTCCTTCGTCGCGGGCCGCTCGAAGCCCGAGAACGGCATCCCCCGGATCATGGACCGGGAGATCGCGTCGGCCGACGTGGTGCACCTCGGTGTCGGTGGGTACGGCACGGGCCAGATCCACCTCCTGTTCCGCGAGACGCACCGGCTGGTCGAGAACCCGTTCATCATCATCGGCGTCATGACGTACGACCTCGACCGTGCGGTGCTGGGCGTGCGGACGTGCCAGAAGCCGAGGTTCGGGGTCGACGACGACGGAGCGCTCGCGGTCAGCGGGCTCCCAGTGGGCACGGACCAGCAGGCGTTCGCCGACACCGCACCGCTCGGGATCAGGAGCTACCTGTGGCGACTCCTCGTCACTCCGCTCCGCGGCGGTGATCCCCGCCGGACCGAGAAGCAGAGGGTCAACGCGAAGATCATCGAGGAGAACGTCGCGCTGACGCGGAAGAACGGCCTGTCCCTGCTGTACGTAGTGTTCTATTCGGAGCTGGCGCTGACCGGCGCCCCGGACTGGCGCGAGCAGTTGCTCAAGGCCGAACTCGCACGGCACGGTGTCTCGTTCCTGGACACGCGCCCGTTGCTGTTGGACCACGTCCGGTCTCGGGGAGGGGCACTCTCGGACCTGTATTCCGACGGACACCACAACGACCTCGGCAACCAGGTCATCGCGGGCGCCCTGACGGCGAAGCTACGGGCCTTGGGGTACCGATAGGCCCCAACGCAGGCTCCACGGTCCTGCCGGCATCGAAGTCGGCGAGGTGCGCCTCAGAGCCACCTCCACGAACCGACTTCTCGGCCCAAGAAACCAGGATTCGTGTCCACCGGGCACTCCCGAGCCTCATGGGTTCCTGTCCCCATCGGAAAGGAAACACCATGAAGCTCCTCTATTCCGTCGCTCTCACCGCTGCTC
>NZBC01000122.1 GCA_002687715.1 Planctomycetota bacterium
CAGCTGTTTCAGATTATGAGCCAGCACGCCGGCCCGGAACTCGAACCACTGCACCAGGCTGGCGTCCAGGCCCAGCCACTGGGGTAAGTCGAGAAAACACACACCGCGCTCTCCGGCGGCGCGGATTGCCGCGGCATCGAGACGCCGCAGCCAGCGCGAGGACCGGATCAGCTCTTCACTTCGAAGTCCGCGTCGATGATCTTCTCATCGCCGCTGGACGAAGCGGACTCGTCAGCTTGCTCGGGCGGCGGGGCGTCACCCGCAGCGCCTTCAGCGCCCGCCTCGCCCTGCTCGGCCTGGACATCGGCGTAGATCTTCTCGGCGAGCTTGTAGGACGCGGACTGGAGGGTCTCGGTCTTCTGCTCGATGGTAGCGAGGTCGTCGCCCTCGAGAGCGGTCTTGAGTTCGGCAACGGCCGTCTCGATGGCTTCCTTCTCGGCGGCCTCGAGCTTGTCCCCGTGCTCCTTGAGGTTCTTCTCGACCTCGTAGGCGAACCCGTCGCCCTTGTTCTTGGCGTCGATGAGGTCGCGGCGCTTCTTGTCCTCGTCCGCGTTGGCCTCGGCATCGGCCTTCATCTTCTCGATCTCATCGTCGCTGATGCCGGACGAGTTGTTGATGGTGGTCTTCTTCTCCTGGCCCGTGCCCATGTCCTTCGCGGACACGTTCAGGATGCCGTTCGCATCGATGTCGAACGTGACCTCGATCTTCGGGACGCCGCGCGGTGCCGGCGGAATGCCCTCGAGATCGAAGCGGTCGAGGAGGCGGTTGTGCAGCGCCATTGGACGCTCGCCCTGGAAGACCTGGATGGTCACCGTGGGCTGGCTGTCGTCCGCCGTCGAGAAGATCTGAGTCTTCTTGGACGGAATGGTCGTGTTCTTCTCGATGAGCTTGGTCATGACGCCGCCCTGCGTCTCGATGCCGAGACTGAGCGGAGTCACGTCGAGCAGGAGTACGTCGCTGCGGTCACCCGCGAGGATCGAGCCCTGGATCGCGGCGCCCATGGCGACGACCTCGTCCGGGTTGACGCTCCGGTTCGGCTCCTTGTCGAAGAGCTCCTTGACGAGCTTCTGGACCGCCGGAATGCGCGTCGAGCCACCAACGAGAATGACCTCGTCCACCTCCGACGGCGAGAGCTTCGCGTCACGTAGCGCGGTGACGCAGGGTTCCTTGGTCCGCTCCAGGATGGGACCGATGAGGCGCTCGAAATCTCCACGGGTGATCTGCATCTGGAGGTGCTTCGGTCCGCTTGCGTCAGCCGTGATGAACGGGAGGTTCACCTCGGTCTGCGCGCCGCTCGACAGCTCGCACTTCGCCTTCTCACAGGCCTCCTTGAGGCGCTGGAGAGCCATCTGGTCCTGGCGCAGGTCGATTCCCTGCTCCTTGCGGAAGTCCTCCGCGACGTGGTCGATGAGCGCCTGGTCGAGGTCGTCGCCGCCGAGGTGCGTGTCCCCGTTCGTGGCGAGCACCTCGAACGTCGTGTTGCCGTCACCAGCGTCCGCCACCTCCAGGATCGAGATGTCGAACGTCCCGCCACCGAAATCGTAGATGGCGATCTTCTCGTCCTTCTTCTTGTCGAGCCCGTACGCGAGCGCAGCCGCGGTCGGCTCGTTGAGAATACGTACGACCTCGAGTCCGGCGATCGCACCAGCGTCCTTCGTCGCCTGACGCTGCGCATCGTTGAAGTACGCGGGCACCGTGATGACGGCCTTCTCGACATCCTGCCCGAGGTGTGCCTCCGCGACCTCCTTGAGCTTGCGCAACACCTTCGCGGAAATCTCCGGAGGCGCCATCTCCTTGTCGCGCACGTTCACCTTCACGTACTCGTCGGAGCCGCCCGTGATGGTGTACGGGACGATCTTCTCTTCGCTGCTCACCTCGTCGTGGCGACGCCCCATGAACCGCTTGATGCTGAAGATCGTGTTGCTGGGATTCGTGACTGCCTGACGCTTCGCCGCCAACCCGACGAGCTCCTCACCATTGTCGGTGAACGCAACCACGGACGGCGTCGTCCGGTTGCCCTCGTTGTTGACGATCACCTCCGGCTTCCCCCCCTCGACGAGGGCGACCACCGAGTTGGTGGTCCCGAGATCGATTCCGATGATCTTGGACATGGGTTCCTCCCGCTGCTGCAAAGCCCGGACGTCGCCGCCCGGGAGATTCTGGTTCACCCCACAAAAAGCAAGCGCGATGCCGGTCCGCGACCTCGCGCCACAGTTGCCATAAGCAACGCCCGAACAACACGTTCGGACTGCGAACCGGACCGGCCCCGCCCCCGAACCCTCCTGCCCTTCTGTCAGGATTGGGTGCGGAGGACACTGCGGCTGCCAACTTGGCAGGGACACGAGAGTTGCGTCCACGTCGATCCCGGCCCCTGGTGGGCACCGATGCTGATGAACCGCCGGCGTTGGATCGTCCTCGGGATCTCGGCGGCCATCGCCGCCGTGATGCTGTTCCCTGTGGTGGACGTCAACGTCACGGCCGACGACCTGCATCGGACCGCCGACCCGTACTACTACGGCAACGTCGCGATGCGCTGGATCGGGGTCGGCGACCGGATCGACGGTCGAGTCAACGCGACCATTTCGGGGTACTGGATCGGCGAACTCCTGGCGATCGGGCTGCTTGGCTTGCTCGCTCTGCGCATAGCGGAACCAGAATCGAACTGACGCCGAGGTTCCGACCCGAACTCACCGTTCTGAGGTCGGCGGGAGCTTGGGGAGGATCACGGGGTCACCGGGATAGACGGTCAGGTCACCGAACCGACTGGCACCAATCCACAGGTCAGCGAGCGTCACCGTCTGAACCTGCACCGTTCCATTGGGGCAAGGTCTCACGATGGTGAGGCTCGAGTCGTCGGGCCAAATGCCGATCTCTCGATCAACGTTCTCGACCCGTACCTGGAACAGACTCGCGGACACGCATGATCGCGCACTCGTGACTTCCGCGCCCGGCGCATGCATAGGGACATCGTCCGCGGGAAGACAGCGCTGCAACGCGATCCCCGGCTCGCAGCCGGAGCGCGGACCTCCAGGTCCGGCCTGGGTAGTTCGCGTGGCGCCTCGAGACAGACACTCGCCCGACAGCCGCCGACAGCGAGGGCGAGCGATCACGCATAGCCGACTCGTCGCGAGAAGAACCGGACGGGACCCAGAGCGACCTCTGGCCTAGCGGGAGGTCCGAGCTCCCGAAGAGCAGATTGACTCACAGGCTCTCCGGGTCACCGGAGCGGCGCGCTGCTTCGAGGATCTCACGGGCCTCGTCGAGGCGTTCTTCCGGGACGAGGATGTCACCGAAGGCGTCGTTGAGCGCGCGGACCATGGCGATCCATCCGCTGGTGTCGGTGGTGAAGCCGGGGGTGATCGTGGGGATGTCCTCGGCGGCGAGGAGGGCGCAGACGAGTTGGGCCTCCGTGGCGGAGGCCGTACGCATCAAGAAAGCGTAGCCGTCGACGTGCATCCTTCACTCCTCCCCTACGATAGCCCGTACTCCTTCAGCTTGCGGTAGAGCGTCCGCTCGCTGATGCCGAGCGCCTTGGCGACCTTGGAGCGGTTGCCTTCGTGGTGCTCCAGCTGGATGCGAATGAGCTCGCGTTCCATCTGCTCGAGGGTGTAGTTGGCGAGGTCGTTCACGGAGACGAGAGCGGTGGACGAAGAGGGGGCGTCGGGGATGATGTCCGGGGGGATGTCGGTTGGATTGAGCTCGGGGCCGCGGGCGAGAAGGACCATCGACTCGACCACGTTGCGGAGTTCGCGGACGTTGCCGGGCCAGCGGTAGCCCGTGAGGATGTCGAGGGTGGGCTCGGTGAGACCGGTGATCTCCCGGCCGTGGATGTCGGTGAACTCGCGGAGGAACGCCTCGACGAGGGCCGGGATGTCCTCGCGGCGCCGGGTGAGCGGCGGGAGGAGGATGGAGACGACCTTGATGCGGTAGTAGAGGTCCTCGCGAAACCGGCCCTCCTGGATCTCGGTCTCGAGATTCTTGTTGCTGGCGCAAAGGAGCCGAACGTCGACCTTGACCGTCTTGTTGCTGCCGAGGCGGACGACCTCGCGCTCCTGGATGACGCGAAGAAGCTTGACCTGGAGGGAGAGCGGCATGTCGCCGACCTCGTCGAGGAACATCGTTCCTCCGTTGGCGTACTCGAACTTGCCTTCGCGAGCTGCGGCCGCACCCGTGAACGCGCCGCGTTCGTGGCCGAAGAGTTCGGACTCGAGCAACCCCTCTGACAGCGCGGCGCAGTTCAGCGCCACGAAGGGCCGTTGATTGCGCGGCGAGAGGTTGTGGATCGCCTTCGCGACGAGCTCCTTGCCGGTTCCGTTCTCGCCCTGGATGAGGACCGTTGCCGTCGTGGGTGCGATGCGCTCGATGGTGTCGTAGACCCGCAGCATCGCCGGGCTGCTGCCGATGATCCCCTCGAATCCCTCGGCCTCGCGACCGCGGCGGCCGCGCAGGCGCTCCGTCTCCTTGGCGACGACGGACCGGATCTCGTTCACGTCGAGGGGCTTCGTGAAGTAGTGCACCGCGCCCATCTGGAGCGCTTCGACGGCGTCTTCGATACTCCCGACGCCGGAGATCAGCATCACCGCCGGCGCCGGCTTGAGCTCGTGCGCGAGCGCGAGCAGCTCCGTACCCCGGTGCGCGCCGAGGTTGAGGTCGGTGATCACGATGTCCGGCCGTCCCGCTTCGAGCCGCCGCCGTCCTTCGTCGAACGTGTTCGCGATCTCGACCTCGTACCCCTCGCGTTCGAGCAGCTCCGCGAGGACGTCGGCATGATTGCGTTCGTCCTCGACGACGAGGATGGTCGCCCGCGCCTCTGCGGTCATCGGCCAGCCTCTCCCCCGACGACCGGCAGCGTCACCGTGAAGCGCGTGCCGACGCCCACCGTGCTCTCGCAAGTGACGTCACCACCGTGGAGCTGGATGATCTGCCGCGTAATCGCGAGCCCGATGCCTGTGCTGCCCGGACGGGTTCCGAAGAAGCCGTCGAAGATGCGGTCACGAATCTCGTCCGCCACGCCATCGCCGGTGTCGATGACCTCGATCACGAACGTGTCGTCCGACCATCGAGTCTGGAGCGTGAGCGTGCCCCCGTCCTCCATCGCCTGCATCCCGTTGCGGATGATGTTGAGCAACGCCTGCCGCATCAGGTCGGGGTCGACCCGCAATCCACGACTCGCGCGATCCACCTGCGTCACGAGGTCGATCGACTGGCGACTGAGCTCGGGTTCGATGAAGACCCGGATCTCCTCGATCAGCGCGTTGGGGTCCCGCTCTTTCAACTCGAGGTCCGGCTCGCGAGCGAGCGAAAGGAACTCGTTGAGGGTCCGCTGCAGCCGCTGCACCTCGGAGATCAGCATCTCGACCCGCGGGACCAGGCGCGCGCTCGCGATCTGCTGGCGATCCGACAGATCCTCGAGCATGAGCTGGAGGCTGATGTTCATCGTGCTCAGCGGATTCTTGATCTCGTGCGCAAGCCCGGCCGCCAGCGCACCCCATTGAGCCAACCGATCGTCGCCCTTGGGCTCTCTCATGACCGACCCGAATAGCAGTGGGCACAACCGTGGTCAAGCCGCGGTGGGACCCGATCGCGATCCGGGCTAAGGTCGTACCCCCCCGATGAGCACGCCCCGGATCATCACCATTCCCCCCCAGCCGCCCCTCCTCCCGACCGCGGAGGAGGTCACCGCGTGCCTCGAAGACGGCGGCGTGATCGTCCTCCCCACCGACACGGTCTACGGCCTGGCCTGCCGGGTCGATCGGCCGGACGCCGTGGAGCGCATCTTCGCCATCAAGGACCGCCCGGCGGAAAAACCGCTGCCCCGCCTCGTACCCGACCCCGAGTCGGTCCGGGGGCTGGTCTCTCGAGTCCCGCTGGTGGGCCACCGCTTGATGCGCCGCGCCTGGCCTGGGGCCTTGACCCTGATCCTGGGGCCGGGCGACGGGATCGCCGTTCGCGCTCCCGATCACGACTTTGCTCGGGTGGTGCTGCGTGCCAGCTCCGGCGTGGTGTGTGCCACGAGCGCCAATGCCAGTGGAGAGCCCCCGCCGCGGACCGCAGACGAGGTGCGCGAGGCGCTGCCAGAGGGCATCGACCTCGTCGTCGATGGCGGCCCCGTCAACGGCACCGAGTCCACGATCGCCCGGGTCTCCGACGACGGCGACATCGAGATCCTGCGCACCGGCGCCCTCTCGGAGGAAGACGTGCAGAGCGCCGCGGCGACGACCATCGCTTTCGTCTGCACCGGCAACACCTGCCGCTCGCCCATGGCCGAAGCCGTGCTTCGCCACGTGCTGGCCACGGAACTCGACGTCGCGCCAGAGGAGCTGCTCCGAAACGGGTTCCGAGTGGTGTCTGCCGGCGTCGAGGCGTGGGGCGGGTCACCCATCACGCCGGAGGCGGCGGATGCGCTCGAGGACGCCGGCATCCCGGTGCCGTCTCATCGCTCGCAGGGGTGGACCCCCGAGCTCGCCGGACACGTCGATCGCGCCTACGCAATGACTCGTCACCACCTCTTCGCCATGGGACCGGACCAACCTCCCCCTCGCTCCCTGCTCGACCCGTCGGGGCACGACATTCCCGATCCGATCGGTTGCGGACCCGGGGTCTACCGCGAGTGTCTGCAACGCCTGATCACCCTGATCCGATCACGTGTCCCCGAGATCTTCACACACGCTCCGCCCTCTTGACCAAATCACCCTCTCGCGCCTATGCTGAGTGCGAAGCCCCCAGGGGCAGTCCGGCTGGAATGGAGACGGAACAGGCGACCCGGCAAAGGGTTGGAGATGGTTTCTTCCGTCCGGAAAACCTCCAGGGAAGAATGAACAAAGAACTCCGTAGAGGGTTCGTAGTAGGTGACAGCAGTCAACGTTGCCGAGGTTGTGTTCCAGCACGTAAAACTCTGATATTCCATCTTTTTTCCCCTTTTTCTCCTATTCCAACCAGCAGTTCCCTTGGCAACACTTTCAACGGGGCGCGCCCATGAGGGCGCGCCCTTTTTTGTTGGATCGCGAGGCCCGACCGGAGGCCTTTGTCACCGACCACAAGCGCGCCCAAGCGGGGTCCAGGGAGCCATTTGGAAAAGCGCATCTGAATTTTCCCACACCCTGAAACCGTCTGATACGATGGCCGGCCCGACGGCGAGGTATCAGGTCTCCCGCCGGAAGATCGCACAAGCAAAGAGCTTTGGGCTGACGAGAATTTTCCCTCCCCAACCGCCCTCTCTGGCTCAGAGTTCTAGCTTTCAATGGGGTCTGTCGAGCCTCGGTTCGACGGGCCCCACGTTTTTTTGGCCGAACGGGAAACCCGCTCGGCCATCAACGCAGCAAGCCCACGAAGCTCTCGCCTCGCGGGCTTGTCTGATGTCGCGCGAACGGGTCGCGCCAGCCTACCGGAGCTTCTCGATCTGCTCCGTCTTCCGGACCTGCTGCCCCGGGTTCATCGTGATGTTCACCTCGCGTGAGATGTAGCCCGACCGTTGGATCGTCACCACGTAGTCACCCGGAGGAACGTTGCCGATCGTGATGGTGCCACGCGCATCGGTGCGGAAGTTGGTCTTGATGCCGGCGGGCCTGCGCCCGGTCTTGGAGTCGCGGATGAGCGCCGCGGCCGCGATGACCGGATCGCCGACGTCGTCATTCACCGTGATGATGACCGTGCCGGCCAGGACGAGCTTGAAGTCCTTTCGGGTCTCCTGGGCCTCCGTCACGACGACCGGCGCGGGCGCCGGTGCGACGTACCGACCGCTCTGCACCAGGACCACGTACTCGCCCGCCGGTAGTCCGGAGACGCGATAGGTGGCGTCGGCCATCACCCGACCGGTCCACGATGTCTGCTTGGTACCGGCGAACGGCTTCTCCGAAATGTCACCGAACCCCCCCGGACCGGAAGTTGCCGGCTTCTGGAGCTTGCCGCGGCCGCCGAGCTCGCGACCGCCCTTCAGATCCTTGACCCTCACGGTCACGAGCGCCGAACGTACCGGCTCGCCCTGATCGTCGACCACGGTGCCAACGACCGTGCCGCCGATCGGAAGCCGAATCGTGCCCAGGTCGGAGACATCGGAGGGGAGGATTCTCACGTGCTCCTGCCGGTACTCCGCGAAGCTCGGCGACCGGATCGCGAGGATGTACTCACCGGGATCGATGTCGTCCATGTGGAACAGGCCGGACTCATCCCGGAAGTTCCGCACCTTCGGCGCGTAGGGCATCACGTCCTTGGCTTCCTCGGCCGTCCCGTCGAACTGGAGCACGAGCGAAAGGGAGAAGACCTTCACCGGCTGGCCGGTGCTGTCCTGGACCGCGCCGAGGATGCCGCCGTTTCCGCGCAGGCGGAAGTGGAGGTTGCCCGAGTCCGCGGGAATGTCGTTGAACGCCTCGGACGAGAACTTGGGTTTGCGGGCCTGCACCCGGTAGGTGCCCTTCACGAGACCGTCGACGCGCCACTTGCCGTCAGCATCCACTTCCACGCGGGCCTCGACCTTCTCCGACCATGGCCGCGTGACCGTGACCATGGCGCCCTGCGCCGGGCGGCCGGTGTCGTCGAGGCACGTACCGGCGAGGAACCGGCCGATCTTCATCGAGAAGTCGCGGGTCACCTGCTGGTCCACGTCCTTGATCATCACGCGCTGCTTCTCCATCGGCACGTGGCGGTCGTGGGTGAGCGAGAACGAGAACGCACCCTTCCAGAGGCCCTGGAGCGCGAACCGACCATTATCACCCGTGACGATGACCTTGTTCGCCTGCTGCCCGAGGTCCATGCCGGGCGGGAACCAGACGTCCGCGAACGGCGGCACGGCGACCTGCATGCGGACGCCGGAGATCGGCGAATTGTTCTCGTCGGTCACGACGCCGGTGATGGAGCTGCCACGGCGAAGACGAACGACGACGTCGTCCCTCAACTCCGCGGGTCCGACCTGAATCGGCTGGGAGACGCCGATGCCGTATCCATCGACGTGGGCCGCGATGACGTAGGTCGTGGAGGTGCCCAGGTTCTTGACCAGGAACTGGCCGTTGGCCTGAGTCCGGAATTCGGCCTTGCCACGCACCTGCTTCATCAACGGGTTCTCCTGGGCTACGAAGACCCGTGCATTCGCGATCGGGTTGCCATCAGGATCCATGACGACGCCGGCTGCGCTCCCCGCGGGGTCGAGGCGGAACACGAGCTGGTTGTTCTTCTCTTCGACGTAGTCGTCGGCGTTCCCGATCTCCCGGGGGTCGCGCATGGATGTGAAGCCGTCGGCGCGGAACTGGAAGATCTGGGTACCACGAGTGAGGCCCGTGGCCCGGAACACGCCGTTCTCGTCGGTCTTGGTGGACTGCTTGGGAATGAGGCCGTCCGTGATCGCCACGGTGACTCTCGGGATCGGCTCGTTACTGAGCTTGTCCACCAGCACGCCCACGACCACGATGCCGCGCGTGATCTTGAAATCGATCCGGTTGGTGCGCTGCGCGGCGACCTCCTGGTCCTCCTGGAAGTCCTCGTACTCGTCGTGATAGAGCATGAACTTCACCGTCTCCGCCGGAACGGCTTCGAAGACGTAGCTCCCGTCTTTCTTCGTGTGCACGGTCTCCTGCCAGCGATAGAGACGATTGACGTTGCGCATCCCGGCCGGCGTCTTGAACCATCCGCGGACCTTCACGCCCTCGACGGGCTGGCCGGAGTTCGTGTCCGTGATCACGCCCTCGACGCGGGCCCCGGGCTTCAGCGTGAAGTTGACGCGCAGCCCCACCCGAACGCTGTCCTTGATCTGGGCGATGTACTCCGGCGCCGATGCCTCGATGTAATGGAGGGCGCCAGGCGTCAGCTTCTCGAACTTGTACTCGCCCTCGTCATCGGTCGTGGTCTGCTGCACGATCTTCCTCTGGAAGCGCTCGTGCATCCGCCGCGTGCTGGCGCGGTCGAACACGTAGGTGATGATCTGGACGGTGGCGTCCTTGAGGACGTTTCCGAACGCATCCTGGACCGTGCCCGCGAGCTCGGTGGGGACACCCTTCCGCACCGGCGGGGCCGGGCGGGGCTGCAGCGACTTTGGAGGTCCGTTGCTGATCGGCGGAGGTGTCTTGACCCCATCACCGTCCCCGGTCTCGGTGGGAGCGGGCTCTTCGATTCTCGCGGGCTCGGGTTCGGCCCCTTCGTCCATCAGGTTGAGCACGAAGAAACCGGCCACGGCGAAAAGGATCAGGACGACGAAGATCGTGACGATCGAGATGGAGCCTTTCACGGCCAAACCCTCCGAACCTAATGGGCGCTCTCGCCTCAATGACGACTACCTGGGACAAAGGGGACGCGGAACGGCGTACCGGCACCCCGGGCGTCCATATCTCCTTCGACGGCGGGCCCCGGGGGACTCTTCCCGGAAATCCGCAGTCAGGGTCAGTACCGACGCTCCGCGACGAAGCGGATAACGCAACCCATTTCCAGTCAAAGCGTTGAGGCGGCCGTCGGGCGCCCGACCCAGCGGGCGACGGCGAACAGAACCGCGGCCCCGGCCATCAGGGACACCCACGGCGGCACCCCGAACCCCGCCGGGAGATATCCGAGAGCGACGGCCACGGTGCCCACCGTCAGCGCGTACGGGAGTTGGGTCTTCACGTGCTCCATGTGGTCGCAACCCGACGCCATGCTGCTCATGACCGTCGTGTCCGAAATGGGCGAGCAGTGGTCCCCGAACACCGCCCCCGCCAGCACGCCTCCCAGGCTCGCCAGGAGGACCGGGGCCAGGGTCGCAGCATCGGCCTCCTCCGCCAGTCCGAGCTGCTGGGCGTACGCCATGGCGAGCGGGATGAGGATGATCATCGTGCTCCACGACGACCCCGTCGAGAACCCGATCACCCCCGCCAGCAGGAACATGATCAGGGGCAACATCGAGAACGAGAAGGAGACCCGCTCGATCAACCATCCGGCGGTGTTCATCGTCTTGCAAACGTCGCCGAGCATCCACGCCATGATCAGGACGAGGCACGCCATGATCATCGCCTTGATCCCGCGGACCGTGGTCTCACTCGCGTCCTTCAGTGACATCAACCTCTGACCGAGCGCGAGCAGCCACGCCATCAGGAGTCCCGCGGCGCTCGCCCACAGCAACACGTTGTAGGAGCTCGCCTTCCCGTACGCTGCCCGGAGACGCTCGATCGTCCCCATCGAATCGGCGTCCTTCACCCCCCCGATGCCGTCGAGATAGAGGCCGACCATCACGGTGAGCACGAGGGTGGCGATCGGAAGCGCGCCGTTCCACCAGCGCAGGCGGTTCGGATCAACCGGCTCCGTGTCGTCCATGTCCGAGCTCGTCAGCGGCCGTGCACCGTCGACGTGCAGCTTGCCACCCGCCGCCCGCACCTCGGCCTTGGCCATCGGTCCGAAATCGCGACGCAGCCATACGACGAACAACCCGAAGACCAGCGCGAGGATGGGATAGAAGTTGTATGGGATCGAGTCCAGGAACAGGTCGTACCCGCTCGTGTAGTCCGCGAGGCCCTCGGGGTTGGTCTTCTTGAAGGGGTCCAGCCAGTCGTCGATGTAGCCGACCTCTGCGGCGATCCACGTCGAGACGGGCGCAATGCACGCGACGGGCGCCGACGTCGAATCGACGAGGTACGCGAGCTTCTCGCGGCTGACCCGGAACCGATCGGACACCGGCCGCATCGTGTTGCCGACGAGCAGCGCATTGGCGTAGTCGTCGAAGAACACGAGGATGCCCGAGACCCACGTCGTGAGCTGAGCCGCCCGCGGCGTCTTGCCCCGCTGCGCGAGCGCCTCGACGATCGCGCGCACGCCCCCCATGCGCGAGATCATCGCGACCACGCCACCGAGCAGGCACGAGAACACGAGGATCTTCAGGCGGTCGGCATCGCCGAGCGCCCCGATGAGGTGGCGGTCGAACGTCCGCAGCGTGCCGGCCAGCAGATCGCCCTCGATGGCGATCACGCCGACCCAGACTCCGAGTAGCAGCGCCAGCAGCACCTCGCGCAGCAGAATGGCGAGCAGGATCGCGATGATCGCCGGCGCAATGGACCAGAAGCCGGAGATCTGGCGCGCGGTGGTCGCCTCGCCGTCGACCATGACCGGCCCGTCGACGTGACAGGTCGGGTTGCGGTCCGGCTCCTCCCCGGAGGTGACACCGGCCGTGCTCGTCACGGTCGCGACGCCCTCCACGAACTCCACGGTCGCGATGACGTTGCCGTCGTCATCCAGGAGCCCGGAAACGGGCTTCTTCCCGGCGTAGGTCGGGTCGACCTCGCGCTTCAGAACGCCCTTCCGCTCGACCATTATCATGCGGCGGATCTGGAGCTTGCGATACCGCGCCCCCTCGGTCACCACGAATGGCATCCCTTTGGCCACCCCGTCCCACGCCAGGTCGAACGGGGGTTCCGTGTCCTGCAGGAACGGAACGGCGGACGCGGAGGCGAGGACTACGATGACGAGCAGGGCGCCGATGCGACGTCGCTTCATGGCTGCATTTCAGGGGCGCAGCCTCGCGTGGTCAACCTCGACCAAGGAGCTTGCGCATCAGAAGCGCAGACGAGAAATGGACGACCCAGGGGCCCGGGAACGAGGTCTGCTCTTGCTCTGAGCCCGGGTTCCCGGGTCCTCCTTGGTATTTCTGACCTCCTGAAACTCCTCGTGAACGCCTCAAGAGCAGCCCAAGGGGCTTATCATCTGCCCATGGATCTCCGCGCCGCCCTGACCGTGATCGCCCTCGCCTCGCTCGCCCCGGCCCAGACCGACGGTGCGGCCCTCCAGCGGACCGTCGAGGAGCTGTGCCGCCGTGACTCCTCCGGTCGCCTCACCTGGCTGGTGAACACGCTCAAGGCGAAGGGCGCGCCGGCCACGGTTCAGCAGTTCATTCCGAAGTCCGGTGCCCTCGGCAACAACATCCTCGTGACCTATGGCAAGACGGAGCCCACCGTCGTCGTCCTGGCTCGGTACGACCGGATCCGGGTCTCCCCCGGGGCCAACGGGTCGGCCGCAGGGTGCGCGGTGTTGCTCGGGCTCGTCGATGCGCTGAAGAGCTGGCCCGTCGATGGACGGCGCATCGTGCTCGCTTTCCTCGATCGATCGGCAACGGGCACGGTGGGGGCGGCCGGGTTCCTCCAGGAGTCGGGCCCGCACCGGATCGCCGGTGCCCTCTCACTCGACTTCATGGGCGGCGGCGACACCGCCGTCTACGGCCCCGTCGCACCGGGGGTCGAGAACGGCGCCAGGGCGTTGCTGGAGAAGGCGCTCGCCGGCCTTGCCGCGGCCGAGCAACCGCGCGCCTCGCTCCCGAAGATGCCCCCCAGCCCGTCCCGGGCCTTCGCCCGGTGCGGCGTCGACGCAGTCGGGCTCGTGATGGCGCCGGGTGCGGAGCTGGACGAGCTTCGCGCCCACCTGACGTGGAAACGAACTCCCGGAGGACGCCGCCCGAAGCGACCCGACTTCCTGGCCCGGATGTGGACGCCGCGCGACGGTCCCAAGTCGATCGAACCCGGGGTGCTGCTTCGCGGCCTGAAGATCGCCCGGGCGTTCATCGCCGTCGGCGCGGTGAGCAAGGCACGGGGATACCCCGTGCGCGATGGCTACGACAAGAGGAGCAAGGAGCTGTACGCGCTGGTGATGTCAGGAGTCGTCGAGGGCCTCGGCTCGACCACCGGCGAACACGTGAAGCTGCTGGCAGCGCTCGGACCGCGCGGCTTCTTCCAGACCCTGTCGCGCGCTGCCTTCCAGGACCTCGACGGCTCGGCCCAGCCCGTCATCGTTCGGCTGCTGAGGACGTTCGTGTCCGGACCCGAGCTCAAGGGGGACGTCGCGAAGCTGCTCGAGGACGACGCCGACCTCGTTGCAGGCCTCGCCGCAGTCTGGAAGGAGCACGGCGAAGGGATGATCTGGGACGGCGAGATCCCGGCGTTCCGACCCGGTGAGGAGGAGAAACCCGTCAAGTAACACGCAACGGCGGGTCGATATGAGGGCGTCGGGTTCCGTCCCGACAGGTGACCGTGGATTCGCGGTCAGCTTCGGTTGCAGCAGGGAGCACCTGATGAGCACGCCCGATCAAGACCCCCACGGGGGCGACCAGAGCAGCATGACGGCAGAGCAGAGAGACTTCCCGCGCGTGTCCTCGCGCTGCCTCGTCGACTTCCGACAGGTGGACGATGACAGCCGCTTCGACGTGATCAAGAACAGCTCGCAAGGGCTGCTTCAGAACATCTCGGGCGGCGGTATCTGCGTGCGGATGCCGGAGAACCCCGGCGACGGGAAGCTCCTGGCCCTGACCATTCAGCTCCCGAACCTGCCCACCTCGGTCATCTCGCTCGGCAAGGTCTGCTGGACCCGACCGGCTGATGACGAATGGGACGTCGGGATCGAGTTCTGGTGGGTGGGCTGGGAAGACCAGAGTGCCCAGGAGCAGATCCGGACCTTCATCTCGAGCACGCTCAGCGACGATCCGTCGTCCGAAGTCTGAACCCTTCGGCCGTAGGCGCCGCGGATCACCGGCGCAAGCGGTCGTAGAGGGCGCAGATGTCATCCACGAGGCGAGCCGGCGCGTGCTCCGTCCGGACCCGCACGCGCGCCGCCTCCACCATTCCCGCCCGACGAGAGGCGTCATCCACCAGCGCCAGCAAGTCCGCCGCCCACACGTCCTCGGACGCATCCGGATCCAGAAGCAGCCCGTCTTCACGAACGATGTCCGCAACGCCGCCCACGGCGGTCCCCGCGACGAGGGCCCCCGCGGCCATCGCTTCCAGCAGTGCGAGCGGCGTCCCTTCGAGCGCGCTGGTGAGCACCACGACGTCTGCGGCGGCGTGGAGCTCGGCCAGGTCGTCTCGCCAGCCGAGGAACTGGACCGCGTCCACCACGCCGATGGCCCTGGCCTGATCGCGAACGGCGCGATCGAGCGGCCCCTCGCCCGCGATCAGGAGCACGGCGTCGCGCTGCCGGCGAAGCGCCGCCAGCCACGCCACCGCCCGGTCAGGACGCTTGATCGGAACCAGGCGAGCCGGGAAGAGCAGGACGAGCTGATCGTCCGAAAGCCCGAGCGTCGCGCGCGCGGCCGCGCGGTCCAGCGGCGCGCACGTCGGAATCGGAATCGCGGGAGGAACGATGCACGTCTTGCCTTCCGCCGCGCGACCAAGCCCCTGCCGGACGTCGCGCTCCTGAGACGCCGACTGGCACACCAACGCGTGCGAGACTCGGGCCGCGCGGCGTTCCATCCAACGCACAGCGCGCCCCTTGAACGGCCCGAAGTACCCCCTGAACGTGTGCCCGTGATAGGTGTGGACGATCACACCCACTCCGGACCGAGCAGCCTCGAGTCGACCCAGCACCCCGGCCTTGCCCTGGTGGGTGTGGACGACGTGGGGCAGGAACCCGGCGATCTCTCGTCGGATGGACCTCTGGGCGACGACGTCCCGGACCGGCCGGATCTCGCGGCCGAGCGCGGCCACGCGGCGCACCTCTCCCGGCACCTCCAGCCGCCCCTCGCCCTCGTGGGACGCGGCCACTCCGCTCAGCAGGACCTGTACATAACGATCCCGGTCGATACCGGCCATGAGCAACGCCACGTGACGCGTCGGTCCGCCGACGTTGAGCCGCGTGATGAGGCGCAGGATTCGGGTCCGCCCGTCCTCGTTCATGGCGTCATGTTATGCGGGGAGCCCTGTCGCCGTCCGCGCCGGACGCTACGCTCTTGGTCCAATGGAGCCCACGGGCGGGGAAGTCGAACAGGACGTCGTCGTCGAGCACGTCGTGTTCACGTCGGATGACGGAGCTTTCTCGGTCGTCCGGGTCGCGGCAGAGGCGGGCGGATCCGCGTTCGTCGCTGCGGGGCGGTTCCCCATCCACCTCGCGGAGGGCGACCCGCTCGCAGTCACCGGTCGCTTCGAGGAGCACCCTCGCTTCGGACGGCGATTCAAGGTCGCGGCCGCCCGACCGCGGCTGCCCGTGACCGAAGATGGCATCCGCCGCTACCTGCGTTCCGGGCGCATCCGCGGCATCGGACCGAAGCTCGCCGAACGGCTCGTCGACGCTTTCGGCACCGACACGCTGCGGGTCCTGGAGGACGAACCCGATCGGCTGCTCACGGTCACCGGCGTCGGGAAGGCCCGCCTGGAGGAGCTCGTCCGCGTGTTCTCGGAGGGCAAGGAGCAGCGCGACACGCTCGTATTCCTCCAGGGCCTCGGCCTGGGTCCCGCCGTCTCCCAGGAGATCTGGCAACGCGTCGGCGGGGACACGCTGGGGCGAGTCCGCAACGACCCGTGGGGGCTCGCCGACGATGTCGCCGGCGTCGGGTTCCTGACTGCGGACCGCATCGCGGGATCGCTCGGACTCGCCGGTGATCACCCGGCACGCCTCCGGGCTGGGCTGCAGCACGTGCTGAACGAAGGGCTCGACGCCGGTCACGTATGCTGCGCGGCCCCCGGGCTGGTCGCCCGCGCCGCTGAGTTGCTGAGCATCGCGGAGGGAGTAGTGGAGGGGGCGCTGGAGAACGCCGTCGCCTCCCGCGCCCTGCTCAGCGTCGCCCCCGGAGCCGAGGAGGTCTCTCGCGTCTACCTGCCCGTCATGCTCAAAGCCGAAGTCGAGGTCGCCGCCCGGATGCTCGCGCTCGCGAAAGCACCGGCTCCGCGCGTCGCGGACCGCCTCCCCTTCGACTCCACCGCCTCGCTCGCGCTGACCTCTGAACAAGAATCGGCGGTTCGGTTGCTGTTGTCCTCGAGGGTGTCCGTGCTCTCCGGCGGGCCCGGCGTCGGCAAGACGACCGTGCTCCGACTCGCGGTCGAAGCGTGGCGGCAGGCCGGGCTCAAGGTCGCACTTGCGTCGCCAACCGGGCGGGCTGCGCGCCGTCTCGCCGAGGCCGCGGGACATGGCGCCTCGACGCTGCACAAGCTCTTCGGCTTGATCCCGGGCGCTCCGTCCGAGGGCAAGACGCTCGGGGCCGACGTACTCGTCATCGATGAAACGTCGATGCTCGACCTGCCGCTCTTCGTCCGCGTGCTCCGTCGCGTGCCCGACGGCACCAGCCTGGTGCTCGTCGGTGACCCCGACCAGTTGCCATCGGTCGGCCCGGGCAGCGTCCTCGCCGACGTGCTCGCGTCGGAGCAGTTCCCGACCGCACGCCTCACGCGAGTGTTCCGCCAGGCCGAAGGCAGCCGCATCATCGAGAACGCCCACCGCATCAATCGCGGCGAGACCCCCGCGTTCCCGGCGCAAGGCGAACCCGGGGACTGCTTCTTCGTCGCGAAGGACACCGCCGAGGCCGCGGCGGAGATGATCCAGCGCCTGTTCCTCGAACGCATCCCCGCCCGGTTCGGGATCGACCCGCGCAGCGGCATCCAGGTCCTGAGCCCGATGCACCGCGGCGCCGTCGGCACCGAGGCACTGAACCGTCGGCTGAGCGAAGCCCTGAACGGTGGGCGCAAGACACTCGAACGCGGCAACCGGACCTTCCGTGAAGGCGACCGCGTCATGCAGACGCGTAACGACTACGACGTCGACGTCATGAACGGTGACATGGGCGTGGTCATCGCCGTCGACATCGAACGGTCCGCGGTCGAGGTCGACTTCTACGGACGCCGGGTCACCCTCGACAAGGGACATCTCGACGACCTGGAACCCGCGTTCGCGGTGACCGTCCACAAAGCGCAGGGCGGCGAGTTCCCGGCGGTCATCCTCCCCTTGCTCGGCGAGCACTATCTGATGCTCAAACGCAACGTGCTCTACACCGCCGTCACGAGGGCGCAGCGCGTCCTGGTCATCGTCGGGACCCACCGCGCGCTCCACCAGTCAATCCGCGACGACCGGATGACCCGACGCGGCGGAGAGCTCCTCGCGCGCCTCCAGGGACGCGCGCTGATCGAAGTCCCCCCGGTCGCGGGCACCTGAAATACCAGCAGAGATTGACCTCGCTGCCAGAAACGGGGCACAATCCTTGTTGAGGGTCTCTCCCCGAGACCTCGTTTCTTGTCGTCCCCAGTTGCGTGCCCGGGAGCCAATCTGATGTTCCGCACCCTGTCCTGCTTCGTGGCGATTGCGCTGTGCGCAGCGCCCGCCGGCGCCCAGCTCTGCCCCGCGGCGGGTCAGACGTTCTGGAGCCGAGACTCGATTCCGCAGAACCCGGGCTCCAATCCGACTGGCGTGTCGATCATCCAGGGGATGTGCGAGGGTGAGGCCGCCGCCGTCGTGTTCGAGCTTCCCCCCGGCATGCCGCCGCAGCGGCTGACCCAGGTCGTCTGTCCCATGGGCTCGCCCGGCGGAGCCAACGGTGCGGTCGCACTCGTGAACCTCGAGGTCTATGACGGGACCAGCTTCTCGGGCCCGACCGTGAGCATCGGGAATCCGGTGTTCAACCTGAACTCGGCGACGGGCAACGACCTGCAAGTCACGAGCCACGGGCTCAACACGCTGGACGTGTCGCAGTACAACATCGACGTCGGCAACGATCCGGCGAACCGGCGCTTCACCGTCGCCTTCCGGTTGACCTTCAACCCGAACGGCACTTGCGCCACCGGGTATCAATCGAGCCTGTTCACCGACAACAGCGCGGCGCCGTTCGGCGGCTGTAATCCCGCGATCACGCCGTCGCAGACCAGCCTGATCGACATCCTCGGCCAGGGCTGGGTCGACGTCACGGTGGCCCAGGTCACCGGCTTCCCGCTCTGCCCGCTGTTCTATGCGGGTGTGTGGGTGATCCGCGCGTGCTCCATCGACGCTCCCCCGGCGAACCCGTTCCAGATCCAGGTCATCACGCCGCTGCCCGCGACCTCACCCGGCAACATCGCGATGAACTTCATCGCTCCGAGCTTCGATGGCTACCCCTACGTCGCGGCCGCGTCGTTCGCAACGTCCCCCGGCATCCCGACGCCGTTCGGCACCGTCCCGCTCGCCATCGACCCCCTCTTCCAGTTCAGCACCAGCCCCGCAGCAGCCGGCATCTTCATCAACTTCACCGGCAACTTCCTGGCCGGGGGCACCGCACTGGCCTTGATCAACATCCCGGCCGGAGTCAGCGGCCTCAGCTTCAACGTCGCCTTCGTAGGGATACCGACGACCGGCGCACCCTGGGGTATCTCCGACCCGCTTCCGGTGGCGATCCAGTAGGGAAGAAGAAGAGGAGATTCAAGAGGAGAACCCAGGACTCAGAAAGGACTCCGATCTGGTTTTGATCCAGGGTTCCTGGGTTCTCCTCTTGAATCTCTTCTCTATCCAAGCGAGCCCCGCCCGCTTGATAGGATTCCCGGATGAAGGGAATCCGTCCTCTCGTCCTCGCCCTCCTCTTCCTTTCCACCGTCTCCACCGACCTTGCCGCTCAGCGCGCCCTGAGCTCGACGCAGAAGCGCAAGGTCGACGCCGCGCTGAAGGCCGTGAAGGATGGCACCGACAGCGACAAGCTGCTCGCAGTGCGCAAGATCGCCCCGTTTGGTGATCCGCTCCACAAGTACCTTCTTGGGTTGGCGCAGAAGCACCCGGAGCGAGGCGAGGTCTTCGAGGCGATGCGGAAGCTCGACTGGGTCGAGGGCAAGGACCTCATCGCCAAGGACGTGAAAGCGCCGCAGCCAGAGTGGTCGTTGTGGACGATCGGAGCGGGCGAGGTGATCGTGTTGCGGGGAGTGAATCAGTGGGCGGGACTCCGCATCCACGACGACTACGATCCGTCGAAGGGGCTGCTGACGGTGACGGTCGCGTTGACCAAGGACAAGCTCCTCCCACTTGGCGGGCCGGGCGTAAAGCGGGAGACCAAGAACGTGGCCGGCAAGGAGGTCGTGCTCGAGGGTGCGTCTCCTGCATTCCCGGTTCGCGACTACTCGATGAAGGTGTTCGGCTCCGACGTCCTCATCCGCAGCGTCGGCAGCGGAGCGTTCCGATACGGGCTCCGACCCGGCGCTCCGGCGGTCGCTCGCACGGGTCGCAACGACCTACGACGCGTGAAGGCGAGTGACAAGAAGCTCGTGTTCCAGGATCGGCCGCCCACCGAGATCGTCCAGAACTGCCGTCGCACGCAGCAGTACCTCTTCCGCATCATCGACGGGATGGAGCCGTTGCCGACCTACGGCACCGAAGACGAATCGAGGTTCGCCTCCGCCGAGCAGGTCCAGGTGCAGATGCGCGAGGAGGGCACGGGGAAGCGGGTTCTGCTCGTTGCGTTCCCCCACTCGGATGAATCCGTGCCCTACGACGACGGCGCTCACGCGCTGCTGACGTCATTCGCCAGGCGTCTTTTCGACGTCGGCCCGAAAGACGTCCTCGTGTGGATCGGCAAGAACGAAGCCCACGAGACGAACTGGTTCTTCGAGAAGGGGAAGTGGAAGCGCCCCCGCGGTCGCCTGCAGAAACGGGTGCGTGCGCTCTTCCCAGAAGACTACTGACCCAGAAGACTACTGACCCGGCTCAGGGCTGTTTCTTGGCGAAGACGATGAAGTCCTTGCCGCGCGAGAGGTAGTGCATCAGGAAGAGGATTCCGAAGAACGCGACTCCCAGCACGATGAACGCCGTCGAGTGGGAGATCTCCAGAGTCTCGTGGATACGGCTCCC
>NZBC01000123.1 GCA_002687715.1 Planctomycetota bacterium
AAGCAGAGCACCTGCCGCAGGGACGACAACCCGTCGACGTCGACGGCCTGCGCGACGCGCCCGCTCTTCGCGGAGACCCCGATCTCCGACAGCTGCTCGAGGATCGCCACGAGCGCATCGTGTGCGTCGTACCAGGCGTCGACCGCCGACGAGACGAGTTCGCCGTTCGGCTCGCGCAGCGAAGGCCCCGCGTCGACCACCGCCGCGACCGCAACCTCGGCGGCGTGACGGCGCTCGTTCAGTTCCGCTACGGATCGGAGCGTCGCATCTTCGGCGGCGCGCAGCTCGGCGGCAGCTCGCCACTGGGAGAACCCGATCGAGGCCCCCACCGCAACGACCACGAGGAGCGCGGCCACCACCGCGGCGCGATACCGACGAGTCCACAGCGCGAGCCACTGCAACGGACTGTAGGTCGCGGCCACGAGGGTGCGCCCGTCGAGCCACGCCTGCACGTCCTCGGCCATCGCGGCCGCAGACGCGTAGCGGTCCGCCGGCTCCATCGCCATCGCCTTCTCGACGACCGCCGCGAGTTCGCGCGGCAACGGACGTCCGGCCATTCGTTCGACGAGCGGCACCCATCCACCAACCCGCGCGAGTTCGATCGTCTCGGCCGCAGTGTCTCCCCGGTACGGAGCTTCGCCGCAGAGGATGCGGTAGAGAATCGCACCGAGCGAATAGACGTCGGTGTGCGGACCGATCTCGGCGGCGTCCCCCCGCGCCTGCTCCGGTGGCATGTACGCAGGCGTCCCGAGCACCTCGCCTTCGAGTGAGTGTTGGCCGCCGTCGTCATGGCGCAGCGTTTCGACGTCGCGCACCTCGTCGTCATCCAGGATGCGCGCGACCCCCCAGTCCATGACGAGGACCTCGCCGAACGCGCCGACCATGATGTTCCCGGGCTTGAGGTCACGATGAACGACACCGCGACTGTGTGCGAACGCGACGGCGTCACACGCCTTGATGAAGATCCGCAGCCGGTCGGTCAGCGCGACGTGATCGAGATCGGGCACACGACGCAGCACCTGTCCCAACGACTCGCCTCGCACCAACTTCATCGTGAAGTACGGCCGCCCTTCGGCATCGAGGCCCAGCTCGTGGACGGGACAGATGTTGGGATGGTCGAGCTGCGCCTGGATCTGCGCCTCGGACAGGAACCGGGCGATCTGCCGCGGTCCCGCTCCGGCCGCGAGCATGACCTTGATCGCGACGTCGCGACGGAACGTCCCGTCCCGACCCGCGAGGACGATCCCCATGCCTCCGCGACCCAACTCGCCGGTCAAGCGGTAACGATGATCCGGGTCGGGGAGCTCCGCCGCGTCCTCACCCAGCACCTGGTCGAGACGGCCCAGCCCGGCCACCTCGAGTGGCGCTGCTGAAGGCTTGCAGGGCAGCGTCGCCTCGGGGTCGGGCTTCGTGTCCTTGGGGGTCGGGGTCTGTTCGCTCATCGTCGCCTACCCATGCCGTTCGGAACGTATCGGGGCCGGACCTTTGGGGACAGATCCGATCCTCCCTATGATGACGGACTCGATGGAGCGGCTCCAGTTCGACCCCGAACCCCTGGAGCCCAATGATGCGCCTCTTTCGCAATCTCGTCCTTCTCGCCCTGCTGGCCGTCGCGCTGACCGGATGCCACCTCGGATACAGCCACGGCTACCAGCAGTGCGAGGAGCCCTACTACCCCTCTCAGCCGCACCTCGGCCATCGCAGAGGGCACCACCACCAACCGCCCCACCATGGCGGAGGAGGGGGACACCCGGGCCACCACCGGGGCCGCTGATCAGGGACCGGCGGGACGCGAGTCACGTCCCGCCTGCTCAGAGGGGCTTCTGGCCGAGGACCGCCACCTGGGCGCGCCCGGCGTTGTTCGCCCCCTCCACGTCGACCTTGAAGCGCGCTGGTCGTTCCTGCGAGTTGCAGATCTCCATCGTACGAAAGCGGTCCCCGGCGCCTTCCCACGTCTCCCCCGCACCGAGCGACGTCGTACCGACGGTCTCACCGCTCGCGGCGCGACGGCGTAGTTCCACGCGACCCGGTCCCACGTTGGTCACGATGATCCGTCCCCCCTCGACCCCGACGATGGCGGCGTATCCGGGGCGAACCTCGCTCGCAACCTCCGTGGAGATACCCCCGCAGGCGAAGAAGAAGACCGAGGCGAGGAACGCGAGCAGGATGGGAAAGGCGCGGGTGACCATGGCGGGATCATACCCGTCACCACCCGATGCGGAGCGACGTCGGTTCAGGTCGACGGCGGAGGCGAGGGGCGTCCGAACCACATGTCGACGAGACCCGCGAGCAGCGCCGTCACGAGCGCCGCGCCGTAGACGGCCCCGCCGCCCAGCAAGAGCCAGACGAAACCCGGATTGAGGCGCGCGAGCCACATCCCGGCGAAGTCCGCCAGCAAGCCGAGAAAGCACAGCATCACGACGCCGTGCCGGAACCAACGAGGCCACGCGGTCATGAGCAACATCCCGGCCGCGATCAGCGTGAATACGGGGATGCTGAGCGCGTGCGCGTGGGTCGACTGCGCGAGGATATCGACCGAGATCGGATCGAGCTTCTTCGAGTAGGCCACCTTCTCGACCGCCGGCAGATTGTGCAGCGGTACCGTCGCACCGATGCCGTCGCCTTCCTTCGCCCCCGGCGAGTGGCAGCGCGTACAGCGCTCGTCGATCACGTCCGCAGGAGCCAGCGCTTCCTCGGGCGCATCTTCCGGGAGCTCGTCGTACTGCTCCTGCAGCGCGCTGGGTTCGGTCAGTTTGAGCCAGGACCGGAGGAGCTCGACTTCCTCCGTGGGCATGCCTTTCACGTAGTCCTTCCGGTGCTGCGAGTCGTCTTCGAGCACGACCAGCAACCGCGCGGGGCGGTTCACGCCGTGATACGTCCCCTCGACATCGAGAACGGTCAACCCCTCTTGCCCGTCCTTCCGGCCGACGTGGTGCGACATGAAGTACAGCGACGCCGTATAGCCTCCGCCGATGACGAGCGCGAGGCACGAGACCGCGATGCGGAGCTCGAAGCTGAAGTCGCGAAGGCGGACGAGCTTCATGGATCAGACCTTGAACAGGCTCGGGTCGATCTTGATCTCGGCGTTGGCGAGCACGGCTTCATGCGCCTTGATCGACACCGCGGCCGCGTACAACCCGTCGAGCGCGGTACAGCACACGGGTTTGCCCTCGGTCGCGCTCTGCAAGAACCGCTCGAGGGAGTAGTGCAGCTCGGGGTGTGGCAGTCCGACGCCGTCCTTGAGCCTACCCTGGGCGGCGAGCTGGGTCGCGTCGGCGATCAACGTGATGCCGCTCTCGTCGTGGAACTGCTGGCGGTTCGCATACACCTCCCAACCCTGGACGGGAGCGTCAGCCTCCTTGAACAACCAGCCGTGCCGGCCGGCGAGCTTGATCGTGCCCATCGTTCCGTTGAGCAGGGCGTGACGCGACCCGAACGAATTCGCGAGCGTCGCATCGAAGAGCATGCTGACGCCCTCGCCGAAGTCGAACTGGCAGAGCACGGTGTCGGGGATCTCGCGGCCGTCGTTGTGCAGCATCGTCGACCCGACACCACGAACCGACACCGGCGTCTTCCTCGTGAACCAGCGGATCGCATCGAACCAATGGCTGCCGAACTCACCCGGCAGACCGGACGACGTCGCCTGGTAGAGCCGCCAGTTCAGCACCTTCTCGCGAGAGGCATCGCTCGTCGCCAGCCGCCACGTCGTCTTGCGGTGCCACTGGCAGCGTGCCGAGATCAGGGTCTCGATGGAGCCGGAACGATAGAACGACCGGGCCAGCTTGTAGACCGGGTTCGCGCGCGCGTAGTGCCCGACCTGGAACGTCGTCTTCGCGGACAACCCGGCCTTGGCGATCGCCTTGGCGTCGTCGATCGTCGATGCCATCGGCGCCTCGCAGTAGACGTGCTTGCCCGCGCGGAGCAACCCGATGACGACGTCCTTGTGGAGATGGGTCGGGGTCGCAACGAACACCGCAGTGACGCCGGCGTGCGCCGCCAGCATCTTGTTCCACTCCGAATAGCCCTTGGCTCCGGTGGTTCGGCGGAGCGCGCGCCGGAGCCGACGCTTGTCGAGCTCGCAGACCGCCGCCACGTTGACGCCTTCGATCTTCGCAAGCTCGGCGAGGATGTCTCGACCCTGTCGCCCGCCCCCGATGACCGCGACGTCGATCGCGCGACGGGGACGCCAGACAGCTTCGAGTTCGGCAGCTGAGGGAACGATGGCGGCGGCCGCGGCAAGACCGGCGGCCGAATGAAGGAACTCACGACGATCTGTGGAAGACATGACGTGGGTATCCTACGTCGTGGAGACCAGGATATCAGGGGCGCCCGCGGCCCGCGGATTCCAGCTCCGTCATGCGGCAACCGTCGCGAAGCTCGCACGCGGCAGCCACCAGTCGGCCCCGCGTCATTCCGAATCGTGCGAGCGGAACTGATGCGCTGAGGACTCCCTCCGTCCGTCGCCGTGCACGATGAAGCAGCCGACCGCAGCAGGGCTCGCAGACACGACGAGAGCCGTCGACCACGCGTCCGCCCGCACGGCCTCCGTATCGACGACCGCAGCGAGCGCCACGTCACCGGCGGAAGCCCCCGTCCGGGGGTCGAGGATGTGGCCACCGACGTCCACGGAACGACCGTGTGGAGCGGAGACGGACAGCGCCTCACCGTCGCCGAGGACGCAGCGGGCCAGCGGCCGTTCCGGGACCAGAGGGTCCGCGACGCCGACGATCCAGCCCTCCGCATCCGGCGGGGCGCCGCGTGCGATCACCGTGCTGGTGCCCCCGTGGATCAACGCGCAGCCGACGTCGTGGTCATCGAGGATCTGGGCGGCGCGGTCGAGGGCCCAGCCCTTGCCGACGGCTCCGAGGTCGAGGCTCAGACCTGCGGTGGCGAACCGGATGGCGTGGCGGTCGGCGTCGAGGGCGACGCGATCGAACCGGTGGGCCAACGGGACCGGGTTCGAGTCGTTCTCGGACCCAGGCTCACGGTCGCCATGGAACCCCAACCGCTGCATCACCGCGCCGAGCGCGGGGTCGAACCGGCCATCCGTCGCTTCCCAGAGGTCGCGGCAACGCTCGAGCAGCCGGAACACCTCCGGCGCGAGCGAGACCCACCCGGCGGCCGCGTGGCGGTTGGCGTGGCTGACCTGGCTGTCCCGGCGGAAGCGGCTGAGATGGCGGTCCCAGAGCGCGATCTCTTCGAGGGCTTCCTCGCCCGCGGCGCGCAACTGGGTCTTATCGTCCCCGCCGAGCACCAGCTCGAAGCGGGTGCCCATGGCGGGGACGGCGAGGCGGAGGACGGGCGGGGTCGCGCTCAGAGGGCGACGGCCCGCATGTTCTTCTTGTCGTAGCCGAACGCCTTGCCCTCCCACATGGAGCGGGCAGCGAGGTCGACGATGACCATGATCTTCAGACCGATCTCGACCGGGCTGAGGACCGTACCGCGATCCCGCGAACGCTGGAGGAGGTCGATGCGCAGCTCATCTTGGCTGGAGCTGCGATTGAACTTGTGGTTCTCGCGGTCGATGTCCTCGGACCAGATGTTCTCCGGGGTGAGATTGCAGTTGTTCCCGGAGAGGGCCAGGTTCGCCTTGTAGCCGCGGACCTGGGGCGCCGGGCTCGTCGCGTTGCAGGTCGAACCCCACACCACCATGGTGTGTCCGTTGTCGAACTCGATGGTCAGGTTGACCTGATCGAAGTTCTCCATGGCCATGTCGATGTTGTGAACGCCCGTCGCGACGATGCGCTTCGGCCAGCAGTCGCCGAGGAGCTTCACCATCGGCGTCATCTGGTGGACCAGGAGGTCACCGATGATGCCCGTCGAGAACTTCTTGTACCGCCGCCAACGGTGGTACACGAGCGGGTCCCACTTCTGCGGACCGAGGGGGCCGCACCACGCCTCCCAGTCCAGGTTCGGACCGGGGACGATCGCCTTCTCGACCCGGTAGTAGTTCCACTCACCCGCCTTCGAGTTGCGGCAGTACCCGGTGACGCTGGAGACGGGCTTGCCGATCTTTCCGGCTTTGATCAGCTCCTCGGCCTTGTGGTACTTCGGATCGGTCACGTACTGAGTGCCGACCTGAAGCATGCGGTCGCTGCCCTTCGCCGCGTGGTAGAGGCGGACGGCGTCCGGCAGGTCATACGTCATCGGCTTCTCGCAGTAGACGTCCTTGCCGGCCGCCATCGCGTCGATGGCCATCTGCGCGTGCCAGTGCTCCGGGCTGGCGATCCAGACGCAGTCGACGTCCTGGTTGGCGAGGAGGTCCTTGTAGTAGCGGTACGCCTTGACGTCGATGCCTTGCTTCTTCTTGGCGGCGGCGGCGTGACGGTCGACCCGCGGTTTCGCGACGTCGCACACAGCGACGAGCTTCAGGTTTTCCTTCTTGGCCTTGGCGATCTTCATGAGCGAGCCGCAGTGCCCGCCGCCCATGCCGCCGACGCCGATCACGCCGACGCCGATCGCGTCATTCGGGCCGGAACCGAAATCCCGGCCAGGTGCGGTGGACGCCGAAAGGGCCACAGCCCCCGCGGCAGCCGCCGACGTCTTGATGAAACCTCTGCGGTTGGTGTCTGACATCGCAGGAACTCCGGTAGGTACAGGGATTGAAGGACGGGCATCATACCGCAGTCCCAAAGAGACGCTAAACCGGCAGATCCGTA
The DNA here is from genome assembly GCA_002687715.1 of Planctomycetota bacterium. Classification (GTDB taxonomy): domain Bacteria; phylum Planctomycetota. The sequence goes on from NZBC01000123.1 coordinate 6,660, forward strand.
CCGGTTCGTCGCGTTGAAGCCCCCGGCCCCGGCCGCCCGAAGTGACAAAGATAGGCGCCTTGCTATCATCGATGCTTCGCGATGAAGATCCTCATGATCACGCACGGTTTCCCGCCGGAGTGCAGCGGGGGAACCGAGTCCCACGTCCAACGGCTGTGCCGCGAACTCATCGAGCTCGGCCACAAGGTCGAGGTGCTGTGCGGATCGCACGAAGGCGCCGGGGTGGGCAACTGGGAGCCCCAGCTCCGGCACTCGGAGTACCACGGCATCCCCGTGCACCGCCTCCACCGCACCGGGCTCTTCGTAGACAACTGGGAGAAGAGCCTCGCGCCTGAGGTCGAGCCGCTCCTCCAGTACCTGATCAAGGACTTCTCGCCGGACATCGTCCACGTCCATCACTGGATCCGGCTCACCCGCAACCTGGTCGAGATCTGCCACGACCTCGGCATCCCGGCGGTATGCACGCTGCACGACCTGTGGACGACGTGCCCGATCGCGTTCCGAGTCCGCGAGGAGACCCACTGCGGGCGTGACGTCGGTCCGACCAATTGCGTCGGCTGTGTTCCCGGCGGCGAGAACATGTCCGAGGACGAGATCCAGCGGGAGCTCGCCCTGTTCCGCGACGACACCCGAAATGAGCTCGACCTCGTCCGCCGGGTCATCGTGCCAAGCAACGCCCACCGCGACGTCGTGCTCGCGCACATGCCGTGGCTCCAGGGCAAGTTCCGCGTCGTCAATCACGGCAACATCTCCACCTTGCGGCGACGGCGTCCGCGCAAGGGAGACTTTCCGTCTGGACCGCTCCGCATCGGACACTGGGGCCACCTCTCGTTCTTCAAGGGCCTCGACGTCCTCCTCGAGGCGCTGCAGGGCTTCGAGCACCGCGAAGAGGTGGAGCTCGAGTTGTTCGGGGAGGTCGTCTATCCCGGCGAACGCGAACGCGTCGACGAGCTGGCGAAGGACCTCAACATCACCTGGCACGGCGCCTATAGGCCGAAGGCGCTCACCAAGGTCCCGATGGACATCGCGATCATCCCGTCGCGGTGCAGCGAGTCGTGGAGCTTCGTCCTCGATGAGGCGTTCCTGCTCGGCCTGCCCGCGATCGTCCCCGACCGGGGGGCTCTGGCCGAGCGCATCAATGGCGCGGGCGCTATCTATCTCGCCGACGACGCGCGCGACCTTCGACGCGTGCTGGGAGAGATCTTCAAGAGTCCGGAACTGCTCGAACAGTGGAAGCTGTGCATCGCGCCCCTCCCGCTGATGCGCCAGCACACCCGTTCCATCGAGTCCGTGTACCACGAGGTGCTCTCCTCCCGCGCTCCCCTGCCCCGCACGCCCCCGGCCCTGCGAGCGCGTCGGCTCCACGTGCGCAGCTATCAGCTCGAAGCGCGCAACCGACAGATGGAGGACGAACAGGGGAGGATCAAGAACCTCGAGAGTGACTACGGCAAGGCAAAGAAGACTCTGGAGGAAATGGAGTACTACCACGGCGAAAAGGACAAGGAGCTCGATCGTCTCTCCGGCGTGGTGGAGAACTTCAACGAGAACAACGTCGACCTCGAGGCCCTGAAGGAGGTGGCGAAGGCCAAGGAGGATCTTGCCGACGAAGCGCGCAAAGCCAGAGACGAGCTCGTCGAAACGGCACGCAAGGTCAAGACGCTCGAGAAGAAGGACCGCAAGAAGCAGCGGCGGGTCGAACGCACGCGGAGCGACCTCGAGGACATGTCGACGCGCATCGTGCAGCTCGAGAAGGACCTCGGCGAGCAACAAAAGTCGGCGCAGGAACTCCAGGCCGAGAACCGTGAGCTCTCCGACACCCGCACGCAGCTCGAACGCGAACGTGACGAGCTCACCGAGAGCCGCGGGACTCTCGAGGCTACCAGCATCGAACTCAAGCGCCGCCGGGACGAACTCGAGCAGTCCGTCGCGACCCGCTCCGCGGAGATGGGATCCCTCGAGGAGAAGCTCACCGAGGTTCTCAGGACGAAGCACTCGCTCGTCACCCGGGGCGAGGAGCGGATCTCCGAGGTCGAGACAGAGTTGCAGAACGAGCGCACGGCCATGCGATCCCTGCGGGAAACGCTCGAGTCACAGCAGAACCGGCTCAAGGTCCTCGAGGGCCACGGCACGACGCTGGGCGACCGGTTGAAGTCGCTTGGGTCGAACCTGAGTGAGATCGTGCACGACGTCTCCACGCGCCTCGACGACAAGGACCTGACGGCGCTGACCGATGGGCGCGCCCCGGAGTCGGACGCGCTCGACTGCGCGCCCACCAACGGCGGCGATGGAGACGACTCACTCGCCAGGGAGCTCGACCGCGCAGAATCCGACGTCACCCGAATCATCGACCACGTCGTGGACCGGCAGGGGTGGCTCCAGACCCAGCTCGGGCAGCGCGACCAGCTCATTCTGGAGATGGCGAAGTCACTAGACGGCCTCCTCGACACGGTCGAGAGCCTCGAACGCAAGCGACGCGGGACGACGAGTAGTGGAACCTCGAAGACCGGGGTCAAGCGGCCCGGCGACCGCCTCAAGGTGCTGATGGTCGTCCACCAGTACCTGCCCCACCACGTCGCGGGGACCGAGGTCTACACGCACAACCTCGCCAAGGAGCTGTCCCGCCGCCACGACGTGCTCGTCCTGTCGGCGGAGTCGGATCACTCGCGCCCGCGCTTCGAAGAGAGCCGGCACGAAGTCGACGGCGTCCCGGTTCACCAGGTCATCCACAACTACAAGTGGGACCACTTCCGCGAGACCTACGACTGCCCCGAGGCCGATGCGATCTTCCGTCGCGTCGTGCGCGAGGAACAGCCCGACATCGTCCACATCCAGCACCTGCACTACTTCTCGGCGAACTTCGTGACCATCGCGCGCTCGCGGGGCATCCCGGTCGTCTACACCCTGCACGATTACATGCTCATGTGTCCGCGAGACGGCACGCTCCGCCGAGAAGACGGTGAGCTCTGCGAGGGTCCCGCGCCGGCGAACTGCCGCGATTGCATCGCCCACCACGACCTCGCGGACACACCCGCGCCGGTGCTTCCGCGCGCACTGCGACCCGGCATCGACGCCATCGTCACCGGAGAGGTCACCCGCGTCGTCCGCCGTACCCGCGTCGGGGAAAGCGCGGACGATCCCTTCGAGGAAGCGGCTGCGGAACGTCTCGACTACGTCCGCCGGGTGCTCACGGACGTCGATCTCTTCATCTCGCCCAGCAAGTTCCTGCGCCAGAAGTTCATCGACTCGGGGCTGGTCGACGCGGACGCCATCATCGCTTCCGACAACGGCTACGACCTCTCGCGTCTGCCGCAGGCGGCGCCGCGAGTCCACGACCCCTCCCGGCTTCGCGTCGCTTACGTCGGCACGATCGCCGAGCACAAGGGCATCCACGTCCTCATCGAAGCGATGAACGGCATCGAAGATCCCCGGGTCACCTGCAAGATCTGGGGAGACCTCACGGCATTCGACGCGTACACGAATCACCTCCGCTACGTGACCCGCAACGACAGGACCCTGCTCATGGGTCCGTTCGAGAACGGCCGCATCGCCGAGGTCCTCGGCCAGACAGATCTCCTCGTCGTCCCGTCGCTGTGGTTCGAGAATTCGCCGCTCACCGTCCACGAGGCGGCCGCGTGCGGAGTCCCGGTCCTCACCTCCGACCAGGGCGGGCTGGCCGAGTACGTCACGCCCGAGGTAACGGGCCGCCACTTCCGCCTCGGCGGAGTCGAGGACCTTCGCGAGAAGATCCTCTCCTTCCTCACCGACCCCATCGCCGCTTTCGACCCCGCGTCCCTCGAACTCAAGTCCATCCAGGACGATGCGCGCGACATGGAGCGGCGCTACTACAAGCTGCTGTCGCGCGTGGATCTACTGGTCGGCTGAGCGGCAAGTCCGCCTACTTGGTCGAGATGAACTCGATCCGCCGCACCTTCTTCGATTGACGGTCGTAGGTGGTTTGAAAGGTGCGCAGGCGCATGTTCCAGAGCCTGTCACCTACATCCTCGTTGGGCGCGCAGCTGATGACGTCTTCGTAGAGCTCGTCGTAGATCGTGCCTGCGCGGATCTTGAGATTCTGCGCCGCCTTGAGCAGCGCCTTGTTCGGCGTGCCCGCCTTCGCGTCACGTTTGTACTGGGTGTACTTCGTGACCGCTTCGTCCATGAGCTCGAGGATCTTCGTCTTCCGGCTCTCGACGTTGCGGGCCTTGGACATCATCTGCGTGTAGTTGTACTTCGGCCCCTTGGGCTTCTGAGTACCACTGCCGCTGTTGTATCCACCTTCGCCGTTGCCGCGGCGAGCGGTCTGCGGGCGAGGCTCGGGCGCACAGCCGACGAGCAGAAGAGGCGCTAGGGTCAGGATCAGGAGACGCTTCATAACCATCGTTTCCGCTGCCAATGGGTAGGAGGACAGGGTGGGGCGAGCGGTGTAGGGGGCAGCCCAGAACATAGCGGGTTGAGGCTCGATGTTCCAAGGTTGTCCCGGGGGAGGCGCTCCCGCGTCAGCTGCGACGCCGCAACCTCGCCACATAGCCCCCGTCGCGGGCAGTTTGGTGGGGATAGCGCAGGCACTCCTCATCCAGCGTGAAATCGCTGCGATCGTCGAGAAAACGGTGGACCAGGCCCTGGTTCTCGCCGGGCAGGATGCTGCAGGTACTGTGGACCAGGACCCCGCCTTCGCGGACCCGATCGGCAGCAGCAGTGAGGAGGCCGAGCTGGAGATCCTGCAGTCGGGTGAGTTCATCGGCCTGGATGCGGTAGCGGGCATCCACCCGCTTCATGAGGACGCCGGAGTTGGAGCACGGAGCGTCCACCAGCACGCGGTCGAACGTCCCATCGGGCCAGAGATCGCCGCCGTCGCCGAGGTCGTGGAGCGTCACGAAGTCCTCGAGACCGAGGCGGGCGACGTTCTCCTGGAGCCGGCCGATCCGCGACGCCCCGGGGTAGGCCGCGACGATCTCGCCCTCGCCGTGCATCAACTCCGCGAGGTGGACGGTCTTGCCGCCGGGCGGGGCGCAGACGTCGAGCACGCGTTCGCCGGGCTCGGGCGCGACGAACGGCGCCACCTCCGCCGCGACCAGGTCCTGGACGACGGCGAGCCCGTCCCGCAACGGCACGAGCTCACCGATCGCCCCCTCGACGTGGATCTCGGCGACCATGCCCTTCACGTCGAGCCAAGTTCCTCCGTCCGCCTCGACCGCCTGCCGCAGAGCGTCCATCGACGTCCCCACCCGCGGACGCACCGCCAGCGAACGACGCGCCGAGCACGCCCGGAACAACGCCTCTGCCTCGTCGGGCAACGCGGTGCGGAACGCCCCGACGAACAGCTCGGTCAGGCTGTGCATCGTCGAGAGGTGCTTGACCACGTCCACCTTCGGATCCGGAAGGACCGCCTTCTCGAACCGCGCGTACCGGTCGCCCGAAAGCCACACCCGGTGGCGATCGAGGGCCTCCCCGGCCGGGTCTCCCGTCTCGACCTCGAATCCACCTGCCACATTCCGCAGCACCGCGTTCACGAGCCCCCGCAACGGACGGCTCCGCCCCGCCAGCTCCACCGTCTCCGACACGATCATCGCCGACGGCGTCCGGTCGTTGAACAGCAAGTCGTACACCCCGCACCGCAGCGCCTCGAGCACCGGCGGCGCCACGCTCTTCAACTGCCGGTCCAGGAACCGCCGCAGCACCGCATCGATCAGGAACAGCCGCCGCCGCACGCCGAGGACCAGGTCATGCGCAAGCCAGCGGTTCTTCGGCGCGAGCCGTGCCATCGCGGCCCCATCGAGATCGACTCGCCCCTTCCTTCGATGGAGGAGGGTCGTGACGGCGGCGGAGCGTCCGGGATGTGGGCCAGGCATGGGGAGCATCGTGTGTCACCAGGCCACGGGACACCAGAACCCAGTCCGCACGTACTCCGGACGTCGACGCATGGTCCCGTCAGAGGCCATCCTCTTCCGCGACCTGCCTCGCCACCAGGTCCTGCAGGCGGCGGCGGATGCGTTGCTTGACCTTGTGGACGGCCTGAACGGTCAGATCGAAGTCGGTGGCGACCTCTTGGACGGGGTCGCCAGCGAGGATGCGGTCGAAGACGGAGACGCTCCGGGCTTCGAAGCCACGGCGGACGGTGCCCATGGCCCGGCGGTAGTGGTGGAGCATCCACTCGCGGTCCCAGATCGGGTCCGCCATTCCGGAGGCTTCCGCGAGGTCGTGACCGAGCTCCAGGAAGCGGGCGCCCTGGCCTCGCTGGTGGCGGCGGACGGCATTACGGACAACGCGGCCGAGGTAGCCTCGGAAGCGGCCTCGACCTGGGTCGTACTGGAACCCGGGCATCGCGCGGGCGAGGTTCATCATCACGACCTGGCGCACGTCCTCGGCGTCGGCCGGTTGCAGGCCCGACTGGCGCGCGTAGCGAACGATGAGATCTCGGTAGCGCTGGTCGAATTCGCGCCAGGCGAGCTCGTCGTGTCCGTCACGCAGACGGGCGAGAAGCGAAGGTCGCGTCAGTTGTGACCACATCAGGTCGTCTCCGACCCGGGAGCGCAATCCGGAGGCAGACGCAACGCGGGAGCGCGGACCTGGAGAACGTTTGAAGCAATCTGCTCTTTCGGGAGCGCGGACCTCCACGTCCGCGCTCCCGTTTCGTCAGTCGTCGGGTTCCTTGGACTCGGCGAGGTAGCGAGCGCCTTCCCGATCCAGCCCATGCAGGAAGCTCACTCCGTAGTCGACGATGTAGTCCGTGTGGACACAGCGGCGGAGCGCTTCTTGGCCCTCGTCCGCCGCGAGCGCCTCGAACTCGAGACGCTGCTCGAGCATCCAACCCACCAAATCCAGAACGATCCGCTCTGACGACCGGCTCTTCTTGAGTTCGTGGTCCATGAACCCGATCACGCACATGTGGCTGACTTCGGTCATGCAGTGCTCATAGAGGATGCGGCCTTTGGAGATCAGGCGGGCATACTCGGCGGCGTTCGGCGAGCGGATCTCGTCGAAGCGGCTCACCTCGCGACCGTCGATGACGCGCTCGCCGCCCTGGACGGCTTCGAACAGCCCGGACACCAGCACCGCCTGGACCTGGCTGGACGTCAGCTCCATGTCCGGCCCGTGGTCTTCGATGATCCCGAGGTTGCGGTGGAGCGCATCGATCGTGAGCGATCGATCGAGCTCGGCATCCCAGGCGAGACAGAAGTCCAGAATCATGACGGGGTCTCGGACGGCGAGCCCAGGTGCTCGCCCGGTTTCAGAGGGTAACCGCGGAGGAACTCCGCCGTCACCATCGCACGCTTGCCTGCAGGCTTCAGACGCAGCAGGCGCAGCACGCCCTGGCCCGTCGCGACCTGGAGGTCATCGCCCTCGGCATGCACCACGCACCCGGGCACCGCTCCCGCGGCGCGATCAGACGGCTCGACGACTTCCGCTCGCTCGACCACGAGTCGCAGCTCGCGATCGCGGACGGTCGCGAACGTGTATCCCCCGGGCCACGGGTCGTACGCCCGGGACCGACGCTCGATCTCGGTCGCTCCCGACGTCCAGTCGATGAGTCCGTCGCGCTTGTCGATCAGCCCGCACGTCGTGATCTGCGCGGGGTCCTGCGGCTCCGGCACGATCGTGCCTGCGTCGAGGCCTCGCAGCGCCTCGACGAGCAACGGCGCTCCCATCTCCGACAGCCGGTCATGCAGGGTGCCCCCGGTGTCGTCCCCCGCGATCGGCGTGCGGCCCGCGAGCAGCAACGGGCCGCTGTCCAACCCCTCGTCCATGCACATGACGGTGACCCCGGTCTCGGCATCGGCCGCGAGGATCGCCGCCTGCACCGGCGAGGCGCCCCGATGTCGAGGGAGCAACGACCCGTGCAGGTTGACGCATCCGAGGCGCGGGAGAGCCAGGACCTTCGGCTTCAGGATCTGCCCATAGGCGATGACGACGAGGACATCGGGCTGCAGCGCTCCGATCCGCTCCCGCGGCTCGGGCCGGTTCAGGCGCTGCGGCTGATACAGCGGCAAGCCGAGCGCCGCGGCCTCGGCCGCCAGTGGCGGCGGCGTGGGTGTCCCGCGGCGTCCCTTGGGTCGGTCGGGCTGCGAGATCACGAGCTCGGGCGCGAGTCCCTCCGCGACGAGACGGCGCAGCGACGGGACTCCGAACTCCGCTGTCCCGGCGAAGACGATCTTCAAGGTGCGCGGTCCCTACTTCCCGAGGAGCTTCTTGGCCTTGGCCGCCGAGGCGGAGCCCGGGTATTTCTCGACGAGCTCGGCGAAGACGCGTTGGGCGTCGGCCTTCTTCTTCTGCCGGCGCAGGCGCTGTCCCTTCTTGAACAGCAGATCAGCTTCGCGATCGGTGATCACGTCGCCGAGAATCGCGGCGAGGTCCTTGTCGGCCCGCAGCTCGTCGACGCGGACTCGGGCGCGGTCAGCCATGGGTGATCCCGGCGCGACGCCGAGCACCCGGTAGTACGCGCGCACGGCGTTGACGTAGTCCTTCTCCCGCTCGAAGACGACGGCCTTGTCGTAGCTCGGACGGGCGCGGTTCTCGCTCTTCAGGATCCGCGCCGCCACACGCCCTTCCTTCGACGACGCCAGTTTGGCGCGCGCCCGCTTCAGGTCGCGACGGAGCGGCGACGACTCGAACGCAACGATGCTGTCGTCGAGCAACCGCAGCGCTTCGACGGGTTTTCCTGCGGCCGCGAGCTCACGCGAACGCGCGAGTGCTAGATGACCGATCGCGTCGACCTTGGCGCGCAGCTCCTTCACTTCCTTGGCGAGGGGCGTGCCCCGCACGAGCTTGTCGAGCTCGTCGAGAACCGTCACCGACGCGAGCACTTCCTGCTTCTGCACCGCCAGCCGCGCGTCGCGCAGCAGTCGCTGAGACTTCACGTAGTGCGCCGCCGACATCCCGCGTCCGCCGAGCTTCTTCTGGCCTTGCGCAATGAGGCCGAGGTACGAGTCCGTGCCGTGGACATCGATCAGCCGGTCCACCTCCGTCCCGTCCGGCAAGACGACGATGTGCGTGGGCGTTCGCACCAGGCCCGTCTTCCAGTACGTCGTCCGCGCCATGGCCTCATGCTTCTTGTGCGTCGAGCACTTGGTCCAACCGAAGCGGCCGCAGACGCTCTCGGAGCTCCCGCTGATCTTCTGCTCTTTCGGTTTGTGGATCTTCATGCAGGCCATGATGGGGACGGCTTTGGACGTCCCTTTGATGAACGTCGGGTCCTTGTAGAGGCCGGAGACGATCCGTTCGTTCGCTTCTTCACCGTCCTGGATGAAGGCGATGAGCAGCGGGACGTTCCGCCGCTTGGCTTCTTCGAAGGCGGCGTCCCAGCTCTTTCGCCACCACTGGACGTCCTGCGCGTGGCCCAAGATCGTCAACGACGTCAGGACGAGGATGATGCGGATCACGGCGTTCCTCCTCGATTGGGGTTCGGACCCTGCATCTTACCCGGGGTTTCGGCTGCCGCCCCCCGTGATAGCCTTTCCCTCCACCATGGGGCTACCGCCGCTGGACAAGTCGGATCCCGTGTTCGCGCATCGTCTCGAGACGTTCGACGAGCTCGGCAATGCCCAGGTCAACAAGGGCATCTTCTACATCCAGTGTGGAGAGTGCGGCTTCTCGGGCTGGGATGGGTTTTTCACCGCCTGGCCGGACCAGGCGTTCGAGAAACCGTCCGACCTCATCGCTTTCGCCGAGAAGCAGGCCAAGCTGTACGCCAGCCGCAAGTGCCCCGAGTGCCACGAGATGGCCCGGCTCCAGGGTCTTCGGCTCTTCTTCATGGCTGCGTCCCTGCAGCGAGACCTGGTGGTCGAGCACGAAGCCAAGACCCGGCGGACTGAATTCGTCCTCGTGGACGGCCATGGTCTCGTCACCGACCCGGCACCCCAGGGGGACCTCGTCCGCTCTGCCTGCCTGGACGCCTGCCTGCGGGCCGGAGCCTTCATCGCCGAGGTCAGCCCTCATCGCGACGCGGATGCCCGACGTCTGCTGACCCACGTCTCGAAGGCGCGCCCGGACGACGCCGACGCGTGGCTCGCCCTGGCCCGCCTGGAGATGGCCTGCGGTGACTCCGACGCCGCCCTCCTCAACCTCCGCGAGGCAGCCAAGAACGCGGGAGAGGACATCGCCTCCTGCATCGCGATCGCCGGACTGACTGGCGAGCTCGCGCTCAGCCTGACCGATGCCAATCTGCTGACCGACGCCATCCACTGGTATGAGCAGGCGCAGAAACGAGCGCCACGCGAGGTCCGGATCCGGCTCAGCCTGGGCCGCCTCCTGGTCCAGAGCGGGAACTTCGACGAAGCGCGCGAGCACCTCGAGGCAGCGCGGAACCACCCGGTCCACGCCATGGAAGGGGCGTACTTGCTCGGAGTCCTCGCGCTCCACGTCGATCAGGCTCCCGAGGCGGTCGCCATCTTCGCGGACCTCGCCGAGCAGGCCCCGGGCGACGCGAACGTCTTCCACATGCTCGCCTGGGCTCACGCAAAGGAAGGCCGACGCTCCGATGCGGAGGCCGCCCTCGATCAGGCCGCCGTCCTCAGCCCCGGCAGCGACGAGACGGAGTACTTCCGGAACACCGTCGAGGAGGAGCTGGAGGCTTTGTCGGAGTGACGGATCGCCCTAACTGCCTCGTAAGGCAGGAGGTAGTCGCGATCCGTGGAAACAGCCCGACTCGGGCCTTGGCCAGAGTCGGGTTTTTTCGCTTTTGACCCCCCAGCGGCGGGAGGTGAACCCGTACTGTAGATGGTTGCCCGCCGCTTCCTTTGTCAGAAGCCACCGCGGCTTCAGACCCAGGCAGAAGGAAGTGCGACCGGGGTTCCGCTGAGCCGGGGCCCGAGGCAACGAGCATGGCTGACTTCCGAACCCACCAATACGTGGCGGTGAGACTCCGACTGGGGAGGGAGACTCACCATATGAGGAGCCAGCACCGAGCAAGACGGCCAGCCGGGCCGTCAGTTCGCAGCGCCCGGATCGCGAAGGGGGGCCCGGGGGGACCTTCCGGAGCGTCCGTGATCCGCTGCCCGGTTTCCGACGTGACCCCCACCTGGCACGTCCGGCATCCCAACTCACGACCCAACCAACCTACCCCAAACGTTCCTGACCCCTGGCGGCCTGGAAGAACGAGCCCTCTCGGCTCACCAATCCCGCTGATCCGCCGGGGATTCCGCTCTCGACTGTGCTGGAAGCTCTACGCACGTCCGCCGCTCGCGCCTCCCGCGCAACGGTGGCCAGGGGGGAGCACCGATGCGAGAACGACTCCGGGTGCTGATGGTGACCGACGTCCCAGGGGACGTCGGTCTCATCGACGACGAGCTGAGACTGCGGGGCGCTGACGCCCTTATTCAAAAAGCCGATCCAAGCGAAGACATCTCGACACTGGTTCGCGACGCGGCATGGGATGCGATCATCCTCGGCACGGCTCCGGACTCGCGGAGCATTCGCACGCACGTAGCGTGGGGATGCGATGCTGGCGAGATCCCCCTGATCCTCCTCACGGACGGTCAGGATGCCGACGTGGAGGTGGACGCGCTGCGGATCGGCGTCGCCGAGTGTGTGCATCGAGACCGGCCGTACCGACTCGTGCCCGCTATCGAGCGTGGGCGGCGCGAGCGCGGCGAACGCTCTCATCGTCGGACAGCGGAGGCCGAACGCGATCGCCTGGTGCTCGCGCTCGAGCAGGCCGCCGAGCCCATCGCCATCGCGGAACGGGACGGGGGGTTTGTCTACGTCAACCGCGCGTTCGAGCAGATCGCCGGGCTCGATCGGGAAACGCTGCTCGGCCAGGATCCCGCGAGCTTTGGGTCGACCAACGCGAGCTACGTATATCGTCGTATCCGCGCCGCGATGCGCGGTCGGCGGTCATGGTCAGGCAACCTACGCCACCAGCGCAGTGATGGAACACAGATCGACCTGCAGGCGACCGTCTCGCCCGTCCGCGACGGCGGCGAGCAGGAAGCAACCCACCTGGTGGCCGTCCTGCGAGACGTAACCGAAGAGCGGCGTGTGCAGGCCCAGCTCGTCCACTCGCAGAAGATGGAGGTGCTGGGGAGGCTCGTAGGAGGGATCGCCCACGACTTCAACAACTTCCTGACCGTCGTCTCGGGATTCGCGGAGCTGTTGCTGGCAAGCCTGGCGGAGACCGATCCTCTACGGCGCCACGCGACGGAGATAGCTCGCGCCGGCAAGAAGGCGGCCACGCTCACCCGCAAGTTGCTGACGTTCAGCCGCAAGCAGGACTTCGAACCGCGCGTGCTCGACCTCGGTGTGCTGCTCTCGGACGCCGAAGGCATGCTGCAACGACTCATCAGTGCAGACGTCGTCTTGAAGACCTCGCAACCGGAGAGTCCTTGTCTCGTCGAGGCCGATCCGCTGCAGCTCGAGCAGGTGATCATGAACCTCGTCGTCAACGCACGCGACGCCATGCCCGGCGGCGGCCGGCTGTCGATCTCATCCGAGACGGTTCGCCTCAACGGGTGGGCAACGTCCTTGGGTTTGTGCGAAGGACGCTACGTGTGCCTCGAGGTCTCCGACACCGGTTGCGGGATGAGTGAGGAGACGAAGGCGCGTATCTTCGAGCCCTTCTTCACGACGAAACCCATGAGCCTCGGCACCGGACTCGGCCTGTCTACGGTCTACGGCATCGTGAGACAGTGCGGCGGCGCGATCGAGGTCAAGAGCGACGTGGGACATGGCACCCGAGTCCGCGTCTACCTGCCGGAGCAGAACAGCCCAGCGCGCTCAACAACGCCGATGATCCCAACCCAGACTCCGGACCTCCGGTCGGGAACCGTGCTCATCGTCGAGGACGAAACACCAGTACGCGACGTCGTCCGTCGCACGCTCGAGCGTCATGGCTATCGCGTGCTCGAAGCGGGGGACGCGGCCGAGGCACAACAAGTTCTCCTGCAGCGGCACGCGTCGATCGATGTCGCCGTGTGCGACGTCGTGATGCCCGGCCTCTCAGGACCCGAACTCGCGGAGCTCGTCCGCGTTCGCTACCCGTCCATGAAGATACTCTTCATGTCGGGGTATCCAGAGTCGCCGCGCCTGCTCCTACGAGGCGCTCCGTTCCTACGAAAGCCATTCCCGCCCAGCTTGCTGATCAAGAACGTGGAGCGGCTGATCGAGGAGCGACGCGCTCAGGAGGCGTCGTGAATCAGCAATGATCGCGGAGATGCGCGTACGCCGGCGTCAGCGAGCCGGCGTGCGCGATGATCGCGCGCTTCAGCGGACCCGGCACGTCGAGGTCGTCGAACGGACGCATCCACTCGGCGTCGAGCAAGGGCTCCACCAGCGGTCCGAGCAATCGTGAGAACTGCTCCGACGATTCACGCGGCAACTCTGTGGGCAGGATGTCGACCGCCATCATGGCGATGCCTGGGCCGTCGAATCCGGCGCGGGTCTCGCCAGTGGCCGGATCGTAGACGTACACCGGATCCTCCGGGAGCGTGGAGCGCACCGTGCACTCGACCCCGCCGTCGGGATCGCACGAGACGTCGCCGATCGCGACGAGCCGGGTCGCCGGGTCCTGGAGGTGCTCACGCAACCACGCCAGGTTGACGAGGCGGGGGTAGCGCGCGTCCCAATAGTTGCCAGTGACGAGCAGGTGCAGGTGCGGGAGATAGTCGTCGAAGCGCCCACGGTACCGATCCGGATGGGCGCGGTACTCGCTGCGAGAGTACGGCTCCTCGGACGTCCGTCGTTCGACCATGTGTCGTTCGCGAAACACGACCTTGACCACGGGGGCATCGCCCGCGAGCTCCTTCGCACGACCCTTCACGAGGTCTTCGGGTCGGATCGCGACGGGCTCGAGCATGTCGAGGATCTCCTGCGCTCCCCGCGACACGTTGCCGACGCCGGTGATACCCACGGCAATCGGGTGCAGCGCGTCCCCGAGGCCTTCCTCGCGCATGGTGTCGCCCGCGGCGAGAATCGCGGCCTTCGCTTCGACGAGGGAGTCATAGTGTCGCGCCTGCTCGAGCGTCGACAGTGCCGTGTCATGGCCCCGCACGAGCAAGCGTCGGCCGAGCGTCCACAGGGAGTTGATCATGCCGGCCTGCCCGGCTTGTACGCCAAAGAAGATCAGGCGGCGTCCAGCGTCATCAGTGATGACCTCGTAGTCGAGCAGCGTGCATCGTCGCTCGAGCACGGCCGTCAGAAGGGGCATGTTGTAGGGCTGCCCCTTGATGGTGTGGGAGAAGAAGACGTGCGGCCGTCCGGCATGGAGTCGTTCGGCGGGCATCTCCTTGATGCCGAGGTAGAGGTCGCAGCCGTCGAGGTCGGACGTCACCTCGGCCCCCGCCCGCGCGTAGGCGTCGTCGGAGTAGACGCGGTGTGGCGACGACTCGACCTTGACGGTGACGCCCTGGTCGCGCAGATCGAAGACCGCCTGGGGAGTAAGCGGTGCGCGCCGCTCCGACGCGGTCTTCCACTCACGAACGATCCCGACGATCCGGCTCACGCCGCGGCCTCCCTTTGCATCGGCTGCAGCTTCCAGTACGCCGCGGACCGCCACAACCACTCCAGCGGGCCGAAGCGGAAATGCGCGAGCCACCGCGGACTGAGCCACATCTGGAACAGGTAGATCCCGAACGTAAGCAAGAGCCCCTCGAACCGGTTCCACTGATCCCACTGGCGACCGTAGATGAAGATCGCACCGGTGATCACGCTGTGGGAGATGTAGTTGGTGAACGCCATGCGTCCGACGGCGGCCAGGCGTCGCTGCAAGCCAGCCAGGGTGTCGCCGAGGGTCCACAGCGCGATCAACCCCATGTACGCCGGGGAGAGGAAGAACCCAAGCAGGTACAGCGTGGCCAGGCTCAGCACGCGCTGCATCGGGCCCTCCGGGTGGGTCCCGACGACCACGTGACCGAGCGTGAACAGGACCCCGATGGGGAAGCCGAGTCGAACGGCTCGCTCCGCCGCTGCGCGATGGTCCGCGATGCGCAGGATGACCCCGCTCCGGACGAGCGCCATGCCGACGAGAAACAGCCCGAGCGTGCGCGGTGCCCAGATGAGCATGAAGAGCATGGCGAAAAGGAAATCCTGCCAGCGACGGACCGTCGTCTCGACGAAGCTCCCCGACCCGTAGGCCTCCTCGATGGCTCTGCTCCGCTCCGTCGCCGCCTCCGCGGCCGTCATCCCCGGCTCGGCGAAGCCCTCCGGATCGGCGGCGGCGAAGGCCAGGTTGATCACCAAACCGACGCTGAGCAGCGCGAGCGCGATGATGAGGAGCGTCGCCGGAGAGAGCTTCCGCATCCACATCGCGATCAGGCCCATGAGCGCGTAGTGGAAGAGGATGTCGCCCCACCACAGCAAGATCCCGTGCATCGCACCGAACACGGCGAGCGCAACGAGCCGACGGAAGTACATGCGTTTGAACGGCGCCTCGCGCTCGATCGCCTTCTCGCTCATCAGTGCGAGCCCGGCGCCGAAGAGAACCGAGAAGATCGTGATGAACTTCGTGTCGGCGAAGACGCGAACGAACCAGAATCCGAACGCGTCAAGCCCACCGAACAGCTCGTGGCTGTCGAACGCCAGGCCGCGGGTCATCGACATCAGCGGCATGTTCGCCATCAGCACCCCGAGGACGGCGACGCCCCGCAAGACGTCCCAGTAGACGACGCGTTCGGTGGCGCGGACGGGTTGAGGCCGGCTCGTCGGTTTCGACATCAAGTGCAGATCCTACGGTTCAGTCCGGCAGCTCGTCGTAGTGCTTCCGCAACTTCGGCCCGAGCCGGAACCGCGCCTGCACCATGAGCAGTGGCGAGATGCGGGCCACCACCCCCTCGACGGCCTCGGCGTCGCCGTCGATGGCGCACCGGACGCGAGTCGAAGTGTCGTCGGACATGGAGCGGACCGAGCGAGCGACGCTCACGCCGGCTCGACGGTGTGCCGGCCCAGCGTCCGCATCGTAGCCTCACTTCTGCCCAGGCTCGAACCGCGCCCGCTCCGCCTCGGTCAGCTCTCGCAGTCCTTTCTGGTCGAGAAAGGCCGGAGCGGCGGCGCGGAGCTGTTCCGGCGACATGTGACGAGCGGGGCATCAGGGATCGGGGTCGGTGACTGGGCATCCATGGCTCGCCTCCGACATACATCAGGGTTCGGGGTCGTGTGGCGAGAGCTGATGATCTGACGCCTCGAATCCGGGTTTCCTGAGGATTCCCTTCGGGGCTGGAGCCGACGAAGCAGGTATGACCCTTACCCTGCGCACGGGCCGGCCGTGGAGATTGGTGTTCTACGCCCTCGAGGATGACCGGATCATCGAGTCCTCGGACGTCCGGTTCTCCATCGATTCCATCGCCCTCGATGACAAGCTCCTCGCCGATCGTGGCCCCATCGGCACGATCCTGGATGCCGCCGATTTCACCCGGGAGCTGGACGACGTCATGGTGAAGATCGGCGCTGACATCGACGCCATCGACGATGTGCTCGCGATCCGGCGCTGGCGGGCTGAGCACGCGCACCAGTGGACCGTGTACCAGCTCGAGCGCGAGTTGCCGGGAGGGGAACCTGACCGCCGATACCAGGTCCGGACCACGAGCCACCTCGCCTTCTACCGCCTTCATCGCGCCAGCGACGACCCGCAGCCCGGGCAGGAGGCCTTCCATCTCGCCGAGATCTTCGGGGGGTTCGACGGCGACTACCCGCCCTACCTATCCGTCAGACCGCGGGAGGAGGTCCTGGCGCTCCTCCCCCGCATTCGTGAGGACTTCGGCATCCGGGCCGGGGAACTCGGCCACGAGGCCTACCAGCGCCTCGAACTCTGGCTGAAGAGCACCCTCGAGCCCTTCATTGGGTTCCAGGAGGAGGTGATCGCTTGATCTGACCACCCCGGGTCGGGGATGATGAGGGGCACACCCACCAGCTAGCTCGGTCGAGCCCTGGCGTCCCTCCTGTTCCCCCGACCAAGGAGTTCGCGTCTTGCGGACCCACCCCGCCCGCCTCGCGGTCCTGGCACCGCTCCTGCTGATCCTTCTGCCCTCGATCACCGCCGCCCAGGACGGGTCCGCCTGGCCCTTCGGGACCACCGGCCGGGTGTCGATGAACGCCAAGGACGATTGGAACCTCGGCATCATCGGCGCGAAAGCCCGCGACGCCGACACCGAGCCGCCGCCCCCGGCTCGGGGCGGACGGCGTCAAGTCGCTCGCCTGCGGCCCGCCGAGCGCGGCGACCCCGGACCGAAGCGCCTCCTCATCGAGATCCTCCATCCCGAGGGCCCGGGCAAGAAGGCCGGGCTGCAGCTCGGCGATGTGGTGTACGGAGTCAACAAGCGTCCGTTCACCAAGGGCTGCCTCGACCCGCTCGCCAAGGCGCTCGTGAAGGCGGAGTCCGGCAAGGGCACGTTCGTGCTCAACGTCGAGCGCGACGGCAAGAAGATCAAGGTCACCGTCGACGTCGGCAAGGGCGGACGCGATCTCGCCAAGCCGACCCGGGGCAAGGGGCGCCGCTACATCTTCGACCAGGCGCTCGCGTGGCTGGCCCAGCGGCAGGACGAGGACGGCGGGTTCTCGCAGACGCTCTCCTCGCACACCGGCGCGGTCGTGCAGGCGAGCCTCGCGGGACTCGCATGGCTGTGCGACGGATCGGACCTGCAGTCCGGCAAGTACCAGAGCCAGATCCAGAAGGCCGCCGATTTCGTCATTCGCTACGTCGACAAGCGTGACACCATGGGCGGACTCACCAATCGTGGCGGCGCGAACTGGAACCAGAGCAACTGGGGCTACGTGTACGCGGCGATCTTCCTGGGCGAGCTGCAAGTGCGGTCGCCCACCGGCAAGGTGAAGGTCCAGCTCCAGAGCATCGCCGACGCGATCGTGAAGCATCAAGAGAAGAGCGGCGGGTGGGCCCACGGGCCGGGCGGTCCGAACGCACTCGACTATCTCGAGCTGAACATCGTGACTGGACTCGCGCTGTCCGGACTCGGGTCGGCGAAGGTCGCCGGGATCGCGGTGGACAAGGACTGCGTGAAGCGCGCAATGAAGTACCTGGCGCAGTCCGGCTCCGGTGACGGCGGCGTCGCGTACGCGGACAAGGCCGGCCAGAAGGGCCAGGGCAACATCGGCCGCACCGCCGTCGCGTGGCTCGGCGCGCGTAACCTCGGGCTCGGCAAGAGCCCGTGGGGATTGAAGATGGGCCGCTACGTTTCGGGGCACGCTGGCGACGTGCTCGATGGCCATGCGTCGCTGCAGCTGCACGTCTTTCATGCCGGTGTCGCAGCGCACGCATCCGGCAGCGGCGCCACCAAGAAGTTCTGGGCCAAGCTCCAACGCGACCTCGTCCTCGCCCGCGCGCCGGACGGCTCGCTCCAACCCCGGCCCTGGCACGAGACCCTGTCCATGGGCACGAACTCCGACGTCTCGTTCGGCCAGGTCTGGACCCCCGCGACCTGGGCCATCGTCCTCGGCTGCGACGCCAAGGCAATCAAGGGCGCGGGCCTCCCGGTCTGGCTCGGGAAGTCGAAGCCGCGGCGATGAGCTGACGGTGATCAGCTCCCTTGGCCGGGGGCGTTCGCGAGACCCCGGCTCGCACCAAACCAACCCAACCGCGCACATCGTGTCCGAGGTACGATCTCCTTGGAGCCCTGTCGCCCTGACCGGAATCCCTGGAGCTGCCATGCGCCCCCTCATTCTTCTGCTCGTGATCTGCGCGGTCGCCCCGTTGGCCGCGCAGAATGTGGTCTACTGCCCGGACAACCAGCCCGGGGTCGGAACGTGCAATGTATTCCCGTGGGGCCAGCCGAACTTCACGTACATGTCGCGGATCCCCGCTTCGTACATGGACCCGCTGAACCCGCTGATCGAAGACGTCTTCTTCGCACCGTGTAACTCGGGAACGTGGTCGGCGGCGGACGTTCAGATCGCGATCGGACACGTCCCCAACCCGCTGCCCACGACCGCCGCCTTCTCGTTCCCGACCATCAGCGGCGGGATCGCCACGTCGCTCGGGAGCTTCCTCGACATGACGGTCCTGTGGGATTCATCGGTCGGGGGTTCCTTCTCGTGGCCGTACACCGCGGGCACCTGGTCGCCACTCGGGTTCGGTCCGATGGGGGGGACCGGGTTCATCTGGAACGGCATCGACGACGTCGGGTTCTACGTGACGATGCAGGGGGCGACTGGCACATCGTCGATGCACCGCACGAGCACCGAGCCCTACCGCTTGTACAGCAGCGGCGTGTACCAGTCCCCGACTCCGACCGGGCAAGGCAACAGCGGCCTCAAGATCTCGTTCTCGCTGCAGCCGGGTAACCTGCCGAGCTCGTCCGTGTACGGCACCCCCTGCAACACGACGTGGCCCGCGCTCTCCGCACCCCTCCCGCCGGGAGTCGGAAACGCCGCGTTCACATTCGAGGTGACCACCGCGGTGTCCGGCGCGCCGACGTTCATCTTCTCCGCGTTCGCTTCGAGCCCGGGGATCCCGCTGGGTGGCGGGTGCAACCTCTACCTCGAACCCACCTCGATGTTGCTGTTCGTCAACACCGGGTTCTCCCCGTTCGGTCCGGTCAACTCCGTTGGAACGACGGCAGTCCATCCAGTCCCGATTCCGGGGGTGGCCGCTCTGATCGGCCAATCGCTCTACTTCCAGGCCGCGGTCATCGACGCGACCAACCCGATCGGGCTCTCGACGAGCAACGGACTCTGCCTCAACTTCAACTAGTCCGATGCGGCTGACCACGTGGATCGTCGTGACTACGATGGCGGCGACCACGGCCGCGCAGACGATCGACCTCCACCTACCGGATGCGGATCCGGCAACCGGCGCGTGCGCTGCGGCGCCGCTCGGTCTGACGAACGGGCTCGCGATGATCCAGGTGCCGGCGGGACAGCTCGTCGGTACGCACCGGTTGCTGGAGGCGATCGCATTCGCCGCATGCCCCGCGCAGACTGCGGCCTGGTCGCCAACCGAATTCAGGTTCTTTGTCGGCCACGTGACGCCAGGAACGAATCTCAACTTCGTTCCGCTCGTCTTCGCCGGAGGCTTCTCCGATCTCGGCGACTTCCGCGACGCGGTCCTCATCTACGACTCGGTCGTGGACGGAGTGTTCACCTGGGTCCCGCAACCGGACGCATGGGCTCCGTTCGGACCCAGCGGCGCCAACGGGACGGGCTTCGTGTGGAATGGACTCGATGACGTCGCGATCGTCATCTCGGCGACCCTGGTGAGCGGATTGGCGAACTTGCGGACGGCCCCGGGCGCACCCCTGGTCCGGATCGGTAACGCTCCAACGGCGATTCTGCAGGGTCTCTACCTGGGACCCAAACTGCGCCTGACCTTCCGCGCGCTCCCGAACCCGCCCGTGGCCGAGACGGTCGGCGTGGGTTGTACCGCGAGTTTCTACTTGCCGGTGGTGTTCACATCGCGCCTGCCCTTCCTTGGGGAGCCTCGGCTCACGATCTCGTTTTCCATCGGGGGCATCTTCGGGCCGACTCCCGGTCTCCTCTTCTTCGCGAACGACACCGCTGCGCCGACCGCGCTCGCCAACCTCTGCCCGGTCCACCTCGACCCGGTGAGCGCGACTGCGTTCATCGCTCAGGGCCTGAGCCCGATCCCGAACAACGGACTGCAGCGCTGGGTGTTCTCCGTCCCCAACGACCCGGCGCTGATCGGCGCAACCATCGCCTGTCAGGCCGTCATCGACACCCCGGGCTCGTTCCCGCCCGACCCGCTTACGACCAACGCGCTGCGCTTGACGATCCGGTAGACTCCGCGTCCCTTTTCAGGACGGAGCCTCCCGATGAACAAGTGTGTATTCCCGGTCGCGGTCATCCTGGTCGCGGGTGTTCTCGTCGGTGCGGTTCCCGCGCAGGACGATCTCTCGGTCTACGTGACGCCCGACACCGTTCCGGTACGGGTCCTCGACGCGACCGCAGCGTTCGAGAAGCTGACGGCGCGGGAAAAGCACTACGCACACTGGATGAGCGTGGCGAGCTGGGTGGGCGCAGTGATCTGCTTCGAGCAGGTTTCGGCGGAGTCGCCGGCGATCCTCGAGCTGTTGCTGCACGTCTACTCGCGAGATCGGGTTACGTTGCGCAAGGAGGCGACCCGACGCGGAGTCACTGACCAGGAACTCCATTGGCTCGACGGATACGCCGCGCGTTTCCTGTCGAACACCGGCAACTACCTCAGCTTCGGCGACAGCAAGTTCGTCCCGCGGGTCTCGCCGCAAAAGGTAGGCGTGGTGATCGACGTCGCGGCCCACATGGGCGAGAAGCCGGACCAGCGGCTGCTCGACCTCTGGACGAAGACCCGGTTCAAGATCTGGTCCCTGGAGAGGGACGAACGCGAGCTCGGGCTCGACGAGATCGGGACGTCCGGCTACTACGGCGAAGACGTCACGCAGAAGGAGATCGAGCGGGTCAAGGACGCCATGCAAGAGGCCGGCATGGAGGCGTGGAACACGCGAGTGTTCCGCCGCAAACTCGGCGGTCTCACGGTTCGCGTCGCTTCCGTCCGCGAGACCGGCGGCAGCTTCATCCATGCATCCGGGAGCGATGCGATCCTGATCCAGTACGGCGACTTCAAGGACGTGCTCACCAAGGTCAATGAAGCGTTCGAGATGGCGTACCACTACGCCGCGAACGACGACCAGCGGAAGATGATCCGCGAGTACATCGCGCACTTCCGCTCCGGCAGCATCGACCAGCACAAGGACGCGATGCGGGCCTGGGTGAAGGACAAGGGTCCCGTCGTCGAAACCAACCTCGGTTTCATCGAGACCTACCGCGACCCGATGCACGTCCGCGCGGAATGGGAAGGCCTGGTCGCCATCGTGAACAAGGAGCAGAGCGCGAAGTTCGGAGTCCTCGTCGACAGCGCGGAGAAGTACATCCCGCGCCTGCCGTGGCCGAAGGAGTTCGAGCACGACGTGTTCAAGCGCCCTGACTTCACCTCGCTCGAGGTGTTGTGCTTCGCCAACGGCGGTATCCCCGCTGGCATCAACATCCCGAACTACGACGAGATCCGGCAGAACGAGGGCTTCAAGAACGTCAGCCTCGGCAACGTGTTGCGCGGGTCGGGCAAATCCAAGAGCCGCGTGATGTACATCGGCGACGAGGACCAGGGGCTCTACAAGGAGCTGCGCAACCAGGCTTTCGAAGTCCAGGTCGGGCTGCACGAGTTGCTCGGGCACGGGTCCGGCAAGCTGCTCATGGAGACCGCGGCGGGCAAGCTCAACTTCGATCGCAACATGCTGAACCCGCTCACCGGCGAGAGGGTGAAGAGCTGGTACAAACCGGGCCAGACCTGGGGCTCGCAGTTCGGCCGCATCGCATCATCGTGGGAAGAGTGCCGCGCCGAAGCAGTAGGCATCTACCTTTGCACCGAAGCCGACATCCTGAAGATCTTCCACCACCAGGGTCGCGAAGGCGAGGACATCACCTACGTCAACTGGCTCTCGATGGCCCGCGCCGGACTCGCCGCGCTCCCGTTCTACAACCCGAACAGCAAAGCCTGGGGCCAGGCCCACATGCAGGGCCGCTACGCGCTGCTGCGCGTCATGATGGAAGCCGGCGAGGGCTTCGTCGAGATCGCAAAGAACTCCGAGGGCCACTACCTCGTCCGCATGGACCGCAGCAAGATCAACTCGGTCGGACGCCCGGCTATCGGCAAGTTCCTCCGCAAGCTCAACATCCTCAAGGCCACCGCCAACGTCACCGAAGGCCAGAAGCTCTACGCCAAGTACACCGCCGTCGACGAGAAGATGCTCGGCATCCGCAGCTACGGCCAGAAGCAACGCAAGCCACGCCACCTCTGGGTCCAACCCGTCACCGACATCAGCGCGTCCGGCAAGGTCATCCTCCGCGCGTACCCGGGCACCTACCGCGGGGTGATCGATTCGTTCCTGGATCGGTATGACTTCTTGCTGAACTAGCGTCGGTCTGGAAGGGGGCGTCAGTAGGGGCCATCAAAGCGCAGAGACGCGAAGGCGCGGGGACAGAAGCAGAGTTTGGAAAGTAGCTTTCTGAGTTCGGCGTCCGCCTCGGCGTCTCTGCGTTCTTGTGGCCCCTAGCGCAGCTTCACGGCTAGCGGTACTTCGCGACCGCCGCCCGCAGCTCTTTCACCGGGAGGCGCCACGCGTCTCGGTCGCTGGCGAGCCGTGATGCGTCGGCGGCCGCCTTGCGGGCCCCGGCCGCGTCACTGCACGCCGCGCATGCGTGGGCGAGCGTGACGAGGAAGCGCGGCGGCGGATCGACGGCGAGATCGACGGCCCGTCGCGCGGCGTCGCGGGCGGCCTCGGGGTCGTGAGCCACGAGCCATGCGGCGAGGTCGTGCCAAGCGATGGGATAACGGGGCTGGAGCTTCGTCCAGTCCTCGAGCGCGGCGCGCGCGGCCTCGAGATCATTGACCTCCACGAGAGCGTCGGCGAGCCATCGGCGGCGAATCATGAGCTCGCCCAGCGGATGACCTTTCACGGAGGCCAGGAGCTTGGGCCGGCCCTCGTCAGCACGGCCGAGTGCGCACAGCGCGGCACCCTCGACTCCCAACGCCATCAGGAGGCGGGGTGTTTCGATCTGGGCCTTGCGAGAGAGATCGAGGGCGCCTTCGGCTTGACCGTCCTTCAGGAGTTCGGCGGCCAGAAGCGCGAGACGGTGTCCACGGCGACGCGCCCCTTTGAACGACCGGAGGAGCTCCCTGCCCTCCGCCCTCGTGGCTGGATGGTCGAGCGTCTGGAGGACGTACATCTCGCCCGTCCAGCCTTTCTTCAAGGCGGTGGCGTGGGCCGCTCGCGCTCCGTCCACGTCGCCGAACCAGATGCGGGCAGCTGCGCGCAGATCCCACACGATTCCGGCATCGGGGAACTGCTCACCAGCTTGCTCCAGCAATCCTACGCAGCGCTTGCTGTCGAACCGCTTGAGCTCGATGTCGGCGAGGCGCAGTACGGGCCAGCGAGCGTCCTTGGCCAGGCGCCGAGCGTTCTTCAGCAGGCGCTCGGCCCGCTCGTCGTCGAACGCACGGACCGCGGCGGAGGACACCATGTTCAGCGAGTTCACGTCATCGCCGCATCGCGCCTCGGCCGCGTCGAAGGCTCTGCGGGCCGCATCCATGTCGCCCGACCAAAGCCGGGACAGGGCCAGCCCCATCCATGGGCCGGGCCGATTCGGCTCACGCTCCGCCAGCTGCTCGAACACCTCCGCGGCGTGACTGTGGTGCCCTTCCTCCGACAACATCTCGCCGATCGCGATGAGCGAACTCCCCCACGGCTGCCCGACGAAGAGCGCCCGGCGCGTCGCCTCGACCGACGTCTCCGCGTCGAGGCGCGCGGCGCACAACGCGATCGCCGTCCAGACGTCGGGGCGGTCGGGCCAGAGCAACGACATCGCGTCGATGGTCTCGGTCGCGGCGACCTGGTCGCCCGCGAGTGACGCAATGAACAGCCTCACGCAGTGAAAGAGGGACCGCGGCCGCTTCACCATCATGATGGCGCGGTTGATGTGTCCCTGACTCCGCGCCAGCCGCTCCGGACTCACGCGCGTCCGCGCGAGGGAGGTGTCGTCTGGCAGCGCCAGAACGGCCTCCAGGAAATGTTCGAGCGCCGTCTCCGGCTCACGAATGTCCTTCGAGCGGCGGGTCGCGTCGGCGGGACGGCGCGCAGCCGTGAGCAGGAGCGTGTGAAGGCGTGCGAGCTCCGGGTGCTTCCAAAGCCGGCCGGAGAACCGATCGAGCTTCTCATCGAGGATCTTGCGCGTGTTGTTGCCAAGCATGAGCAGCGCGAGCGGTAGCGGGTTGTCCGGTTCCATCTCGAGCGCGCGCTCGAACGACGAGAACGTGTCGCGGTTGATCAGCCCGAAGAACCCCCGCTCCAGCTCGCGCTCGAAGGCCTCCTCGTGCTGGTGGCGCCGACCGGCCTCGAGCGTGTCGCGTTCCGCCAGCAGGAAGCCGACCGATCCGGCGATGAGAATCGCCGCGAGCGGAATCACGACGGCGAGCGCCGCGGCGGCCGGGCGCCGCCTGGCCCACCGAACACAACGCCCGATCAGTCCGACCGGACGCGCGGTGACGGGATCGCCGCGGCGCACGGCCGCGAGGTCATCCGCGAGTACCGCAGCGGTCTGGTAGCGACGGTCGCGGTCCTTCGCGAGCGCGGTCTCGACGACGACGGCGAGGTCGCGCGGTGCCGCGGGAACCGCCCTCGCCGGACGCTGCGGCTCCTTGGTCAGGATGGCCTGGTAGAGGCCCTCGCGCGTGGGCGCGTGGAAGGGCCGGCGGTTCGCGAGGCACTCGTACAGTGCCACGCCCAGCGACCACACGTCGGCTCGACGGTCCGGGCGAATGCGGCGGCCGGTCAGCTGCTCCGGTGCCATGTATGCCGGCGTCCCGAAGAAGTCGCCGGTGTTGGTGAGCGTCTGGAGGTCGCCCTCGGTGTCGCGCGCGAGCCCGAAATCGAGCACGACGGGATCGCCGCTCGTGCTGACGATGATGTTGCCGGGCTTGAGGTCGCGGTGGATGACCCCTTCCTCGTGCGCCGCATGAACGGCGCGGGCCACCTTCTCGAAGATCTCCACCGTCTCCATGACCTGCTCGCGCGTGGAGGTTGTGGTCTCGGCGGAGGACGCGCCGAGAGCCACTTCGTCGTCGGAATCGAGATCGACGTAGGAATGGACGTCGGGGCCGCTCACCGTGCGCGCGAGGCGCGCCGAGAGCGTCTCGCCCTCGACGTACCGCATGGCGATCCACGGCACCTCGTCGTCGACCCCCGCGTCGTAGACGGCACAGATGCCGGGATGCTCGAGCCTCGAGGTCACTTCCGCCTCGCGCCGAAAGCGCTCGACCGCCTTGTCGGCGGACGGCCCGAGTCCGGACAGGACCTTCAACGCCACGCGGCGGTGCAAGCGCGTGTCTTCCGCGAGCCACACGGCACCCTGACCGCCGCGGCCAAGCTCGTTCACGAGCTGGTAGGGACCCACCCGATCCTGCTTCATACCGACATGTTAGCGGTGAGCCGCGGCCGCGCCGAGTCCATCATCAGTTCTTCAATGGCCCAGTCAATCGACAGCACAGTCATTCAACGGGATAATCGTCGCCGTAGTACTTGGCGGTCGCGCGGGTGTGGAAGGTCAGCGCGCGGATCGGCTCGTACCGGGGCTCACCGAGTCCCGGCAAGACCTGGAGCATGGCGTCTTCCGGCAGGTACACGTTCATGGGGAACGAGACCCGCGGGGTGCTGCGCAGCGCGGGGTCCGTCGGCTGGGCGACTCGGTGCGTGGTCGAGGGCAGCACGTCGTTCGAGATGCGTTGCATGTAGTCGCCCGTGTTCAGGATGATCGATCCGGGCGGCGCGGCGAGACGAATCCAGCGCTCGTTGCGGCGATTCAGCACTTGCAGCCCCTCGACGGTCGGCGCCGGCAGCAGCGTGAACAGGGTCACGTCTTCGTGCCCGAGGAGGCGCCCCGCGCCAGACGCAGCGTCCGCGGCCGTGACGGGTGGGTAGTAGTTCATCCGCAATGCGAAGTTCGTCGACTCCAACGCGTCGTCGAGGTGCTCGGGATCGACGCCGAGCCCCGTCAGGATCGCGTGCACGATCGGCTGCACGAGCGAGAACTGCGTGCTGCACAGATCCCGGAAGAACGCCTCCTGATCCGCGTCCGGCCAGAAGTCGGCGACGCGGCAGGGAGCGCCGCGACCGTCGTCGAGTGCGAAAGCCCGCCGACAGAACACCCATCCCTCGACGAGGTCGGGATGGATGTCGCTGGTCTCCTCCTTGGGGAAGTACCCCTGGTTGATCGCGCCGTGCCGCTCCGCTCGATAGCGCTGCTTGACGTCGCTCGGGGTCGTCTCGAAGAAGCGCGAAACCCGGTCGGCCGCGGCAACGTAACGGTCAGGATCGACCCCGTGCCCGACTAGGATTGCGAATCCGATCCCACGGAGTGCGTCCGTCAGCTCTTTCGCGAACTGAGCCCGCGTCGCGGAATCCCCATCGATCCACTGCGAGAGGTCGCAGGCGGGGATGACGGTCTCGTCGTCGTACTCCTCCGCGCCGGCCGACTCGGCGAGCCGATACTGCTGCGCCTTGTCGACCTGTTCGTAGCGGATGAAGTCCTGGTTGAGGGCTTCGATTCCCCGCTGCTTCTTGTCGGGGGTGACCATGCTCCCCCATGTTACCGCTGTCCGGCCTACTGCTTCTTGCGCGACTTCGGGCCAACTTTGCCCTTCGCCGGCTTCTTGGCGGCCTTGTTCTCCGGGATCACTTCCTCGGTCTCCACGGCCTCCTCCTCGATCTCCTCCTCCGGTGGCACTTCCTCGATCTCCTCGTCGGCGGTTTCGCGGCGGCGGGCGTCGAGCAGCGCACGGAAGGCCTCCTCGGCGGAGCGATCCGGGGTCACTCGACGCTGTCGTTCGATGAACCGGCGAAGCGCCTCAAACTGCTTCGAGTCGGCGTCTGGAAGCTCGCGGAGCCAGCGTCGGGTCCGGTCGACCTCGGTCGACGAATTCTCGCGCCAACCGTCCGTCTTCTGAAGGCGCTCGTAGAACCGGATGGCCTTCTCGTACGCCTTGCGGGCGTCGTCGTAGCGCTTCATCCGGTGATACATGCGCCCCAGTCCGAGCCACGGCTCAGCGCCGTGTCCGGAGCTCTCGTCGACGGGCTGCTTGGCCGCACGCTGGTAGAACTCCAACGCCTTCATGAACTCTCCGCGGGACTCGCTCAGGCGTCCGCGCAACAGCCAGTCGCGAACCGCGCCGGCGCGCCCCTCATCGAGCAACTTCCGCGCCTCCCGAAGCGCCTTGTGGAGGTCTTCCGAAACGTCGTTCTTCTTTATCGCTTCCTCGATGATGCGCCGCGCTCGGGTGAGGTCGGTCGTCCTCTTCCGCCACTCGCCGAACCGCCCGTCAGCGGTGAGCCGGCGCTTGGGATCCACCGCCACGCGCCGCCGCCCCAGGTGGAGCTTCATCGTCCGCCCCGAGCGGACGATCGTGAGCCGCATGCCGTGGTTGGTATTCCACCGGCTTCGCAGGGTGTCCACGGTGATGGGGTTCGTGCCGTCGACATGGGTAATGACGTCGAACTTGCGGATGCCGGCGCGGGCAGCGGGAGATCCATCGACAACCTGAGTCACGACGAGGATCGCGGACTTGCGATGCCCGACCTGAGCAGCGAGCGCCGCACTGGGGCGTTCGACGCTGATCCCCATGCGATCGGCGAGCGCCGGGTCCAAGGTGGATCCGGCGGCCAGGCGATACCGCCCGGCAGCGAGGAGTGCGGGGTCGACGCGGATCGCCTCGTCGCTGATCACCGATTCATCGGGGATCTGCTCACCCGGGAACAGGGTCGCTGCGATCGCGACCTGCCCGGTCCACAGCGCACAGAACACGACCACGGCCCCGACCATGGAGACCACGCGGGTAAGCGGATGACCCGCTTTTCGACTCTCGACCAGCATCTCGATCCTCCTTCGTAGTTGGGTCCCGTTGCGGGACCACTGAATGAGCGATGGACAGGGCAGTCCGTGCGCGGGTAGCAACCGCTCCGCACAGTCGATGAGGGCGCGGGCATAGGACTGGCGGCGTCCTGTGCGCCCGACCACCTCGGCATCGCAGGACAGCTCGCGGAACGTGTCGAGCTGACGCGCCAGCCACCACGCAGCCGGGTGAAACCAGAATGCCGAACAGAGGAGCGCCTGAAGCAGTGCCGTGCGAACGTCCCCGCGCTCGAGGTGCACGAGCTCGTGCAACAGCGCGCAACGCAGCGCACCTCCTCGCGGCAAACGATCCGACTCCGCCGGGACGATGACCACCCCGCGCACGAGCCCCCAGCACGCGGGCGACCGCACGTCGGGCGACGCGAGCAGGCGGATGCGTCCGCGCAGCGGCGACGTGGCGACGACGCTCTTCCACGCCGAGAGCACATCGGGATCGGTCACCGGCGCAGACCGACGAACCAGACGCCGCGTCGTCACGACCCGCGACAGCGCGCGCCAGGCAACGAACGCGGCACCGATCAGCCAGGCGAGCGCGAGCAACCCGGCAGCGCGGGTGTCACTCCAGTCCCGTCCACGGGGACGAGCGATGGGTTCCTCACCCGAAGCCGCAGCGGCGGTGAGGGCGTCGAAGGCGAGCTTCTCTGCAAGCCGCGAGGTCGCCGGACTCGTCGCGGAATCGGTGGGGTCGGCATCGTGGCGGGCAATCGAGGGCGGCTCTGCGTCGGCGGCGGACTCCGTCCACCAGAAGCGCTCGAGTCCGGGCACAGCGACGTGGCCACCGCGGCCCTGGACGGTCATCTGCACGAGCGGTAACGCAAGCGCCGCCATGAGAACGCACACGAGCAGCCGGTAGCAAGCGCGGGGCCGCCGACTCCAGACGGCGCGAAGGACCCACGCCACGGCCACGGCCACGGCCAGGCCGAAAGAGCAGAGGATGACATGACCGGGCCACTGGCTCATCGGACGTCCTCCTCGTCGTCGAGCTGGGTCTGGATCAGATGCTTGAGGCGTTGAAGCTCGTCCCGGGTCACCGAGTCATGGTCGATGAGGCGCGCCAGCAACGGCTGCGCGCGACCGTCGAAGAGGCGATCGACGAGGTCTCCGACCATCGTGGAGGTCATGTCGTCCCGCGAAAGACGCGTCGTGAACGCATGGGCGCGGCCCGGACCGGGGCGCGATCGCAGCACGCCCTTCTCCTTCAGGATGCGCATCATGGTCTGAACCGTCGTGTAGGCGAGCGGCCGTTCGCTCCCGGCGTTGAGTCGCTCAGCGACGTCGCGCACGGTCATCGGTTCAGGTCCGGCACCCCAGACCACGTTCATGACGGCGAGCTCGAGGTTGGTGAGGACGCGTGTCTTTCGGGTCATGCAACTTCCTCCGCAGACTACTAACGTCTTAGTAGTTCTTTCGGTTCCCCGTCAACACGGATTCGCCTAAATTTTTAGTAGCGATACGGTGCCGCCCCCGCGCGGTACGATGACACTCGTGGGGGGGAGGACCTCCCGAAGCTACCCTGGCCACGTCAATCCATGTCAAGTCAACGGGTTACGAGTGAGACCCCTCCGGACCCAGACTGGGCCTATCTCGACTTCATGGAGGTGTATCTCGCCGACCTCGAGGCGGGAGAGCCCAGGCCCCTCGCCGACTATCTCGCCCGGTTTCCCGGCCACGATGCGTCCGTCGTCCGAGGGTGGCTGCAGCTCCAGAGCGACTCAGCCAGCGCGGCCACGGCCCCGGCCGGCATCCCTGCCCCGGCCCTGGATCGCATCGGTCCCTATCTCCTGCTCGAGGAGCTCGGACGCGGGGGTCAGGCCGTCGTGTGGCTCGCGGAGGACACGCGTCTCACCCGACGGGTCGCGCTGAAGGTCATCCCGGCCTCGGCCCTGACGGGATGCGCGCAGGCCACGCTCCGTCTGCAACGGGAAGCCGCGATTCTCTCACGCCTCGATCACCCGGGCATCGGGGTCGTCCACGAGACCGGGACCGAGTCCGGACACGTGTGGATCGCGATGCGGTACGTGGATGGTGAGAGCGTCGCCGATCGCATCAGCCGCCGGCGCCTCGCCGAGCACGGCGATGAACTCCACGTCGATCTCGACTCCGACGCTACCCGGCCCGAACCCGCCACTGGCATTCCGGAGCGGGGGGACGTGATGGCCGACGTCGCTCTCATCGAGGATGCGGCCCGCGCGCTTCACGCCGCGCATGAGATCGGCATCGTGCATCGCGACGTCAAGCCGGGCAACGTCATGGTGACCGCCGACGAGCGCCCGGTCCTGCTGGACTTCGGGCTCGCCCGTGACGACGACGATGACGAGAGCCCGGTGCTGACGCAGACCGGCGACGTCTTCGGCACGCCCGGCTACATGTCCCCCGAACAGGTGCGTGGCGAACGGCTCGACCGCCGCGCTGACGTCTGGTCACTCGCCGTGACGCTCTACGAGTGTCTGACGCTGCACCGCCCGTTCACCGCGCCGACCCGCAAGCTGCTCTTCGACGCCATCGAGTACGCGCCGCCCGACCCGGTCCGCAGCCACAACCCTGCGATCTCGCCCGATCTCGAGATCGTGATCCTCACCGCGCTGCAAAAGGAACCGGACCGTCGGTACCTCACCGCGCTCGACTTCGCGGACGACCTCCGCGCGGTTCGCGAGATGCGCCCCATCCGCGCGCGACCACCGTCCGTCCTCTCCACATTCACCCGGTGGGTCCGCCGGGAACCGGTCCGGGCCGCTCTCGTGCTCTCGGTGGTCATCGCGCTGGCCGGGGTCGCGGCACTGTCCGGCTACCTCATTGCGCGAATGGACGACCTCGAGGAAGCCGAGACCGCCCAGCGTCTGCGTCGCATCGATGCGGCACTCGGCGATGGGTACTTCGCGCTCGACTTGGGAGATCTCGACGGGGCCGTCGTTGCGCTGCGCTCCGTCTTCTCGGACGCGCCCGATCACCCGCTGGCCTGGCAGGGCCTCGCGCTGGTCACGCTGAATCGGGACGGCCCCGACGCGGCTGATGCCTTCATGACCGAGCACCCTCCGGCGAACCACCCCGCGATCCGGGGTCTCGCCGCCGCGAATCGGGCCGGAACCACCCTGCCGCTTCCGTCCCCCGACACTCCGCTCCCGCGGACGGGAGGAGACGCGTTCTTGCAAGGGCTCGTAGTGCTGCAGACCGCCAGCCAGGTCGAATCCCGCACGACGACGCCGGACACCCCCCGCCTCACCTACGCTCGCGACCGCATCCGAGTCGCCATCGCGATCTCGCGTCGGGCGCCGCGCGCGTTTCACTATCTCCGCACTCAGATCTCCGGGAAGATCAAGGACACGGACGACGCCGAACGAGCCATGCTCGCGCTGCAGCACCTCTTCGGCGATCGCCCGCGCGACTGGTGGGTGATCGGTCGCACGCGCGGGTTCCTGGGCCAGGACGCCGGCGCCTTGGAGGCGTTCGATCGGGCACTCGACCTTGACCCCACGTTCACCCGCGCATGGTTCCAACGCGGCGAGGTCCATTACCATGCCCAGCGCTGGGCGGAGGCGTTGCGTGACTATGAACGCGCGGCTCACGCCGACCCCGACAGCCAGCTCGGCTGGTGGGGAATCGCGGCGGTGCACCGACGCCTTGCCGCCGCAGCCACGGACAAGACCGCCCGCCGCGACCACCTCGTCGAGACCCGGGTCGCCTGCAAGAAGGCCGCGGATGCAGCCCCCCGCTCACCTCGCACCCTCGCGGACCTCGCGCGCGCACACATCGACCTCGATGAGGTGGACGACGCCGAGCGGGTCCTTCGTCTCGCCATCAACGTCGATCCCAGGAGCCCGCAGACCTACTTGACCCTGGCCTTGTTGAAGCAAGAGCACGGCTCACCCGCGGAAGCCGTTCCGCCCCTCGAGCAGTGCTACGCGCTCAATCCAATCGAGGGAGTCCGCCAGCAGATCGTCGCGATCCTGACGGGTGTGGCCCGCACGCATCGCGCGGACGGCCATATCGACGAGCTCATCGCCACACTCGAGAAGGCGCTGAAGTACGCAAAGGGTGCAGAGCGCGCAGGGCTGGAGCGGGCGCTGAGCCGCGCCCGGCAGCACTAGCGATCGAGGAGCCGGATCTCCAGGTCCGCGCTCCCTTCCGGCTCAGAACGTGATCTCGGCCGCCGACGACGGCACCACCGCAATGGCGACCGGATCGATGACCAGCGTCACGACTTCGATGAAGGTGCCCGTGGGGACGGTTCCGGGCGGCGTCGAGAGGGTGTAGCGTCCGAGAGAATCGAGGCGGCCGTGGAACGGGCTGCCCGGGAGGAGGGGTTGGGAGAACGCTACGAGACCGTCGAGACCGACGCCGAAGAGCGGGCCGCTGCCGTTCGGCATGTAGTCCTGGGTCGAGATGACGTTGAAGAACTCCGCGAACGGACGGAGCGGGAAGGTGGTGATGGTCAGCGACACGTCGCCGTTGCCGTTTGTCGCGAGCGAGAGCGACACGGGCTGGCCGGAGGTCTGGCCGGCGTTGGGAGCACAGGGGCTGGCCGGCGACGCGGTCGTCCAGTCGGACGCGGCATCGTTGTCCAGGTCGGTCACGCGGGAACATGAGTCGCCGGTCGCGATGAACGCGCCCGTCCACGTGGTACCGGGGCTGATGCCGGGCGTACCCGTGGCGCCCCCGGGACCCTGGCGGTAGACGTAGTCGATCGCGCCCAGGAACGCGTCGCGCAGCAGGATCGCGACACTGCGCGTCGATGACCAGTTGAAGTTGTAGCCGACGGACAGCCCGCAGGACGCCGTGGGAGTCGGCGCGTCGGCCGAACCGTTCTCCTGCAGCATCAGGGTGCCGCCCGCCGGGATGATCGTCCCGACGGGGATCACGAAGACGCCCTCCGAAACGGGGGTGCCGGTCTGCGAAGCGAACGTCTCGACGCTGTACCCGCTGACGTCGAATGCCACCGTTCCCGCATTGCGCAGCTCGATCCAGTCCGGAGTCCCGGTGTTGAATTCGTTGATCACGACCTGGCCCGAGAGGGCGGTCGCAAGCGCGGCACAGAGGAGAGGGATTCGAAGCGTCATGGATTGTCTCCAGGGAAGAGTATCCCGGGAGACGTCGTCACGGCGGACGTATCAAAGCTCGCGGAGCACACGGGTTAGCCTGACGGATAACCCGCGCGCATCGACGCGTTTGCCCTCAGGGCCTGGTTTCGAGGCCTAGAAGTTCTGCTCGGCGACGTTCGACGCGAGGATACTCCCGCCATCGATGACGAGGAGGACGCCTTCGATGTGGGCCCCCGGCGGAATGGTGCCTGCCGGATACGACACGTTGATCTGACCGCTTCCGTCCAGGTTGCTGTGGAACGGCGAGTTCGGGATGGCCGGCAGGAACAGCCACGAGATGGCATCGGTGCCGATGCCGAAGAACGGGCCGGAGCCGTTCGGCGTGAAGTCCTGGCTCGAGTAGAGACCGTACGTCTCGCGACCCGGAAGCGGGGGCGTCGTGTCAATTGCCACCGACACCTGGCCGCCACCCGACGTCGTGATGGTGAAGCCGACGGGGCTCGCCATCTGCTGACCCGGGTTCAGAGCGCAGGGTGTGAACGGGCTCGACGTCGTCCAGTCGGCTCCGGAGTTGGTGTCCACGTCGCCGTTACGCGCGCAGATGTTGCCGCTGGCGCCGAAGCTGCCGGTCCACGTCGTACCTGCCGGGAGGTTCGGAGCCACACCGGCGACGCCCGTGTTGTTGCGGAACACGTAGTCGACACCGGTGGCACCGTTCATGAGACGGATGACGACCGCGCGCGTGTCCGTCCACAACCAGTTGAACCCGGCTCGGGTCGAGCAACCGGGGACCGTGCCGTTGGCACCGGCCGTGCCGTTCTCCTGGAACAGCCACGTGCCGCCCGCGGGGATCGTGATGCCGCCCGGGATCGTGAACGAGGGCTCGACGATCAGCGCCGTTCCCGTCGCGTACCAGGTCTGGATCACCATCCCGCCGATGGCGGCCGGGGAAGAGCCGAGGTTGCGTAGCTCGATCGCGTCGGCGCCGCCGCAGTCGAATTCATTGATGACCACTTGCGCCGGTGCCATCGTCGCGACGGCGAGCAGGACGAGGACGGACAGATTCCGTACCTTCATGGATCTGATACCTCTGTGAGTGCTTGGCAAAGCGGAGCCGGGGGAGGCTCCCAATCGGTGCGAACGGTTGGGCGTGAACGTCCACTCTATCGAAACTCGTCAGTCCCGGTCCAGGGATGCTCCGATCAACGAGCAGAAGCGACGGAGATTACCCGGAGTCAATGGGTTGCGGCCCTCGCCCGCATCAGCATCAGCAACCACAGGACGGCGCCAACGGCCGCCCAGGCCGCCAGGAGCTCCACCGTCGTGATCTTGTCTGCGCCCCAACGCTCCCGGAACCCCCCGGTGCCCATATCCTCCAGGTCCCGCCAGATCTGAAGAACCACCAGCGCGATCATGGCCGCGACCGACATCGCAACGACGGGCACCATCACCCGGCGGCTCACCCCGTCCGGCACCTCGGCCCACAATCTCGGCGCACGTCGCGGCATCCACAACGCCGCGATTCCGTGCAGCCCGTAGAGGATGAACAACGCGAAGACGGCAATGTTGAGCGCGAGCCCGACCTGTCCGGCGAGCAGGAGCCCCGCGGCGGCCGCAAGGGTCAGCGTGAGTCCAATGACGGGCGTCCCGGTACGTTCGTTCACCGACCCCAGCACCCGCGGCACGTGTCCGTCGTCGGCCAACGACACCAGCAGACGGGAGGGCACCATCATGGTCGCGTTGACGGACGTCGCGACGGCGAGCACACCGCCCAGTGCGACGAAGGCAGCGAACCCGTCCGGCAGGTAGACCGCAGCGGCTTCGGCGATCGGTGCGTCGGCCAGATCCGTGGCCGGCAGCACGCCGAACGCGACGATGGACATCAAGAGGAAGATCGCCGTCGTGGCCGCCACACCGCGAAGGAAGACTCGGGGCAGGTGGGCCCGGCTCTCCCGCACCTCGCCCGCGGTCTGCGCGAGCGCTTCGAACCCCGCGAACGCGAAGAACAGCGGGACGAGGCTCTCGAAGAACCGACCCTCGCCGCCGAAGAACGGCTGGTAGTTCTCGACGTCAATGTGGAACAGCCCGGGGATCACGAAAACGCACAGGCTCAGTCCCAGCACGGCGCACAACACCACCTGAATCCGCCCGAACCAGCGCACACCGCAAACGTGGATGAGCCAGAACAGCGCGAGACTGCCCGTCGCCACGGCGTTGCGTAGAAGCCACGAAGCATCGCCCACCGGTAGTAACTTGAACGCGTACTTCGCGAACG
Source organism: Planctomycetota bacterium (assembly GCA_002687715.1). Lineage (GTDB taxonomy): Bacteria > Planctomycetota. Next base: position 42,357 of record NZBC01000123.1, read on the forward strand.
CATTGGCGAGGTATGCCAGCGCACCGACGTACGACACGATGCGAAGCCAGGCGCCCACGAACCCCAACGCCGGGCTGAGCACGGCCCCGATGTGGGCTATCTCTCCGCCGGGTCGCCGGCCCAGCGAGGTCGCGCCAAACAACGCGTAGGGCAGCGACGTCGCGAGGATGATCGGCGCGAATGCGAGGTATCCGAGGATCGCGGACGGGCCCGTGAGCTTCGCGACCTTGCCGGTGACCTCGAAGATCCCCGCCCCGACGAGGATGCCGATCAGAGCTGCATACGACTCGACGACGCCAAGCTCGCGGCGGAGCCGCCCTGGCAACCTACCGTTTCCCCGCGCGGAGCTGGAGTTCCACCTCGGCGAACCCCACACCCTTCAGGCCCTGAACCTGCGTCTCGAGGACGTCGAGCCGGATGCTGCGCACGTTCTTGGGCTTGGGCAGCGGCCACACGGTCTTGCGCCGATCGTCCATCACCATGTCGATGACGCCGAGGACGTTCCTCCGGTTGATCGTGACCTTCACCTTGCGGATGCGACTCTTGCGCTTGCTGGCGCTGCGCGTGTGCGACAGAACCAGCGTGTCGAAGCGCACCGGTCGGTCGAGGTCGATCCGGATCCACGGTTCGGCGTCGTTGTCTTTGGTAAGCCAGCCCACGGACTGCAGGCCATCGAACGCCCGCACCGCTCTCCAGATGCCGCCGTACTCCGACGACGCCGTGGCGGCGGACGTACTGCGAGTGATGAGCAGGTTGTGGCTCGCGGCGTCGCCGTAGGCGAGGTACTCACCGACCACGTCCCACGTCGTGACCCGCACAGGGTCCGACAGAAGCTGTTGCGTCTTTCCTGCTTCTTCTGCATCGAGCGCGTGCAATGCCACGGTCACACGGACCCGAATCCAGCGCGCCCCCGGGTGTGCGAACGTGTGCCTCGCGGCAAACGGGTTCCGGCCTGACGGTTCCTTCGCGTCCCAACCCACCGTCTCGATGACCTCGGCGCCCTTCATGTCTTTCGCTGGCGCGGCCAGGTACTCGACCTTCAGAACGCGGAGCCCCTTCTTCTCGTCGCCCGGCCATCCGAACTTCGCGAGCGCCTTGTCGCCGAACCGCGGGATGAACATCGCGAGCGGACGGTCGCCGTTGATCCTCAGCGATACGTCCTTCGTCGCATCCTCGTACCCGAAGAGCCGCGCACCAGACGCCTGGCCTCCGGTCACCGACCCCGTCGCCTTGGCGAGGAAGAGCAGCGCGAAGCACGTGTTGACGTCGTACTCACCCTGAGCGGTCTTCCATGACCCGCCCTTGGCCTGGTTGTCGACGAGCCACTTCGCGCCCTTCTTGTACCAGTCGTGAGGACCGAAGAGGTCGACGTTGGTGAGCCCGCCCGCCCGCTCGAGACCGTAGAGATAGTAGAGCAACCAGCGCGGGCTACCCTGGATGTTCGACGACGTGGAGAAGTACCGCCCGAGCCAGACGATGCCGCGCTTGATCACCACCGTGACCTGGTTCTTGCGCGGCTTCATGTGCTGGTCGCAGATCGCAAGAGTGCCGACACCCGCCGCTGTCATGCTGCCCGAGGCTTTGCCCTTGGGCCGATAGGCGAAGCCGGCGGGCGAGTAGGCACCCGTGCCGGCCTCTACCAAGTGATCGAGAACACGCTCGGCGAGCTTCTTCCAAACCCGCCTCGGGATCTTCACTCCGCGTTTCGCCGCCATGTGTAACGCGAGAGCCGCGTACTGGGTGTTGGACAGGTCGACGGCACCGTGCGGGTATCCCCATCCGCCGTCGCCGCGCTGTGTCTCGACGAGCTGCCTCACGAGCCTCTCGAGCCACTCGCGGTGCTCCGTCCGATCGAGGGCCGAGAACGCGAGCACCTGGCACGCGGTCGAGTAGGTCCGCACCGGTGGACGAGTCTTCAGGAACCGGACCCCGCGCTGCACCGCTCCATGCTCCCTGTCGACTCCAGACTTGATCAGGGTGTAGATCGCGAGCGCGGTCCCGCCGCTCGGATACCCGCCGGCGGCAAAGTCGCGGAACGACCCATCGAGGTGTTGGCGCGCGAGCATCCACTCGACGCCCCGGTCGATCGCGAGGTTGATGCGCCGCTGCGTCTTCGCCCATACTCCCGGCCCCGAACCTGGAGCGGCATGCGGACCGGGAGCGCCCGTGACGTACACCCGGAAGTGACCGATCGTGTGCTGACTGCCGTACGCGAACGTCATCTTGAACCGCACCACCGTCCCGGCACGGTGCTTGACGATGCGCACGGGCGCGAGCTGCACGACCTGCGCCTGGCCAAACCGAGGCGAGACTGCCCACCCCGTCTTCACGTTGCCATCGATCATGGCGGCCGCGCCGTACCCGACCTGCGAGAAGGTCGCGTCGATACTCCCGATCGGGACGCGCTTCTGTCGTCCCGGCGACAGCTTGGACGCGGCGGACAGCACGAGCTCGTTGAGCACGAAGTTCCCGTTGCTGGCGCGCCCCGGCCCCTTGGCCGACAAGCCATCGTGCGGCAACACCTCGATCCGGAACCCCGTGACGTCGGTCAGCGCCGTCGGAGCATCGACGACGAATGTATCGGTCGCCGGGTTCTTGCCGCCCACGATGATCGCCCCGTCCTTCTGGACGGTGAGCGTTGCACCCGCCTGCGACGTCGCTCGGGTCGGATGCAGCAGCTCCCAGGTACCCTGCGCGGGAATCACGCTCGTGAGAACAGCGAGGCTGATTACGGAGATGGCGCAGCGCATGGGACCGCCCATTATCCACGAGATCTGTCGAAAACGCAGCCGGGTCTCTGACCGGCGTAGAGACGCCTAGAGCATCCGCTGCCTCCTCGACGGTTGGGCCGCGCCCCAGGATGCGAGCACGGCAAGCGCGGCGACGGACAGACAGAACCTGGGAGCGGGGAGCCCTTGGAACGTCTCCAGTGCGGGTGGATGGAGCGAAGCCCGACGATGGGACCGGGTCGCCCAGGGAGACTTGCGTCAACGGTCGGCCATTCACGCAAAGGGCCAACGGGATTCAGCGGTTTCGCGGTCTCGCTTCCGCTTCGATCACGAGCGACTCGACCGCCTGCTCCAGTGCCTCGCCGCAGACGTTCTTGTATCGGATCACTCCGCGGTGATCGAGAACGTAGATCGTCGGGAAGGACTGGATGTTCCACCGCGACGAGATCGGACCGCGCGTGCCGCCGTCGTACCACGACCGCCACGAGATCTTCTCGCGCTTCACGACGCTCTTCAGCTTCGCGACGCTGGCGTCACTGTTGACACCGAGGAGGACGAAGGGGCGTTGGGCGTACTTCTTCACGAGCGACCGCTCGAGAGGGTATTGGACCCGGCAGCCACCTCACCAGTCTCCCCAGAAGTCGATGAGGACGACGTTTCCAGCGTAGTCCGACAGCTTGAACGCAGCGCCGTCTGCATCGCACCCCTTGATGTCGGGCGCCGTCTTGCCGACGACGAGGTGCCGCAACTCGAAGAGGTCGCGCTCCGCGTGGTCGCCGAGCTTCATGCCGAAGCCCTTGCCCTTGGAGAACTCCTTCAGGATGCGCTCGAAGAGCCTGTCCGCTTCGGCCCGCAACGCCGGGCCGTCCTTGCCAGTCGCCAACCCGGCCCGCCGCGCGAGCCCGCGCGCCAGTGCGAAGCACGCCTGCCCCCGCACATCCACATCCGGCGCACGCCTCAGGACCGTTCGCAGGAATCGCTCGGATGCCGAGTCGGTCAGGTAGACGAGACGCCGGCACGCGCGACCGATGATCCGACGCTTCACGTGATGTGCCACCAGCGCATCGAGCGCATCGAGCCGGGTAGCGTCACCGCCATGCGTCACGATCCAGGTCAGGGCATCCGCGGCCGAAGTGTCGCTGGGATCGACGTCGACGATGGCCTGGAACCTCGGCAGCCAGGTCTTGGCGTCGACGCGCTCGGCGAGCAGTCGGTTGCGCTCGGTCTCGGTCTTCGCCGCGCGAAACGACCGGTACCAATCCTGGCGCGCATCCTCGAACGACCGCCGCAGGTCCTTCACCCGCACTGCGAGCGTCTTGCTTTGTGGACATATCTCCGCCACGTCGGCAGACGCCGACCCGGCGAGCAGGGCGAGAATGACAATGATGCGAACCGGCATGGGGGGGCAACTCCGCGAACCGGGAGTAGGTGCTCTCGATCCGCCCATCCTAAACCCGAATCCCCGGGGGAATCGTTCCCCGATACCATCAGAACGTGCGTCTCCGCGGGAAGATCCTCGTCGCCGGCCTCGCCCCGGTCCTCTTTCTCGGCCTCCTCGAAGGCGGGCTACTCCTGTTTGACGTCCGCCCTCCGGACGCGGACCGGGCACCCGTGGTCTTCGTTGGCCACGACTTCGAATCGGAGCCCGTGGTCTGGGACGACGACGTCTTCTGGCGCATGAAGCCCGGGACGAAGACCACCGGCGCCCGGGATCTCATCAACACCGAGGGGTTCCGCGGACCTCTCCGCCCTACGCCAAGACCCGACGGAGTCCGGCGCATCCTGCTGCTTGGCGACTCCTGCACCCACGGCACCGGGGTCCGGCTCGACGCGACGTTCGGGGCGCGGCTCGAGCGCTGGCTCGGGTCCGGTTCCGTCACAGCATCCGCACCGTCAACTCCTTGGGAGGTCGTCAACGCGGGTACTCCCGGGTTCTCCGTCTTCCAGATGGGCCGCCTGCTGGACGTCCTGGCGGAAGGGCACCGCCCCGACGTCGTCGTCATCTACCCCGGCGCGTGGAATGACTACGTCCCGGCCATGGACGCCGACGACGAGGAGCTCTACCAGCGCCTGCAGGACTCCCGCGGCGGACTCGGCCGGCTACGCATGGTGCAGATCCTGCGCGGCATCATCGCTCCCGCACCCGATCCTGACACCGCGCGCAAGGAGCGAGACGACTACCGGAACCGTTGGTCGAAAGCCGAGGTCGGGCCGAACGGGCGTCGAGTCCCCGAACCCGCGTTCGACCGCCTCCTCGCCGGGCTGATCGCGAACGTGAAGGCGCGCGGCGCACGTCCGATCCTGATCGTCCCGCCAGCGCCCGCGGACACCCGCGTCAAATGGCCGACCGGTACGACGTACGCGAACCTGGTCCGCGACGCGGCCCGCGACCACGACGCCGACGTGGTCGACGCCCCCGCGCTCTTCTCCGCCTCGGGCCTCCCCGACGACCGCCTCTTCGCCGACCACATCCACCCGGCGGACGCGGGGCACCGGCTGATCTTCCAGGCCCTGGCCCGCATCTGGACCCAACGCGACCTCCCGGACATCCCGCCCCCGCCGGGCGACCTCGCTCCCCGCCCGCTCATGGACGTCGGGATCAGGGAACTCTGGACGGACCCGACTCTGGACTTCGCCATCCAGACCCACGACGGCCGCGCCGCGCTCCCGCTCCCCCACCGCGTCCGCTTCGAGCCCATCCTCATCCCCCCCCACTCATCGCTCGTCGTCGCCCTGCGCGCCCTCGCCGCACCCGACGCCCCTCACGCCGGCCACGCCGACTTCGAGATCTGGATCCGACCGGAAGACGCCGCGGAAGCCCGCGTAGTTGCGGAACCTGTCCAGGTCCCCACAGATCGCACCGGCTGGAGCGATCCCACCTCCGCCCGCGTCGACCTCGCCCCGTATGGTGGCCAGAAGGTGGAGATCCGCCTGTCCGCCCGGGGATCCGCGCATCGGGTCACCTGGGGACGCGCGGCGATCCATCCGTTCCGCTAGCACTCTTCTTCCGCCAACGGAGCCGGGAGCGCGGACCTCCGGAGCGTGTGAAGCAATCTGCTCTGCCGGGAGCGCGGACCTCCAGGTCCGCTCTGACGGCGAAG
>NZBC01000124.1 GCA_002687715.1 Planctomycetota bacterium
GAGAGCCGTGGCTCAAAAGTGGCGCGATTGAATCTGAGCTGGTTGCTGGCCGGTGTGCCGACGGGCGACGGAAACGCTCCCAAGGAATTGACGGACCGATAGCGACCTGCGACGCCAGGCGACCCGCGTGGGCGACGACCTACAAACGTCCCGGTGAGTCGCCCCGATGATCTCTCAGTCCAGCGGCGTCATCGGCTACACTGCCCGCCGCCTGCGGGGGACGCTCCCGCAAGTCCTGGAGGACTCGAGATGAGCCGGCCCCTGACGATCGTGGTTCTTGCGTTGATGCCCTGGGTAGTGGTCGCGGCTGCGGCCCCACAGGAGAAGAAGCCGGAACGGGGTGACGCTCGTTCCCTGGAGAGCGTAGCCCCGGCAGCAGAACGGCTCACTGTTCTCAAGGGATTCAACGCGGAGCTCGTGTACTCGGTTCCGGCGAAGACCGAGGGGTCCTGGGTCTCACTGACGGTCGATCCGAAGGGCCGCCTGATCACGTCAGATCAGTACGGACGGATCTATCGGGTGACGCCCGCTGCGCCCGGTCGGCCCGCGTCGGAGACGGTCGTGGAGCCGCTCGAAATCGAGATCGGGGGTGCCCAGGGGCTCTTGTGTGCGTTCGACCGGCTGTACGTCATGGTCAACGGGAAGAAGTCCGGCCTGTACTCGGTGACCGATACCGACGACGACGACAAATACGACAAGGTCAAGAAGCTCCGGGCGTTCAAGGGAGCCGGCGAGCACGGGCCCCATGCCGTGGTCCTCTCCCCTGACCGCCGCTCGCTCTACGTGTGCGCCGGCAACCACACCAAGCCGCCGAAGTTCGACGGGTGGCTCCTCCCACCCGGCTCCCAGGAGGATCTGCTGCTCCCGCGGATGTGGGACGCCCGGGGCCATGCCGCGGGCATCCTGGCCCCCGGGGGTTGGATCGCGCGCACGGACCCCGAAGGCAAGGAGTTCACGCTGGTCAGTGCCGGGTTCCGCAACGAGTACGACATCGCTTTCAACGCAGAGGGGGAACTGTTCACCTTCGACGCCGACATGGAGTGGGACATCGGGACCCCGTGGTATCGCCCGACGCGGGTGAATCACGTCACGAGCGGGTCCGAGTTCGGCTGGCGCTCGGGGACGGGCAAGTGGCCCGCCTACTACCCCGACAGCCTGCCCGCGGTCGTCGACATCGGCCCCGGGTCCCCGACCGGCATCGTCTTCGGGACCGGGACGCGCTTCCCGGCGAAGTACCAACGCGCGCTGTACATCTGCGACTGGAGCTACGGCGTCATGTACGCCGTGCACATGACCTCGAGCGGAGCCAGCTACACCGGCACGGCAGAGCGATTCGTGTCGGGCGTCCCCCTCCCGGTCACCGACGTGGCCGGCGATCCGAGGGAAGGGACCCTGTGGTTCACGATCGGGGGTCGCCGCGCCCAATCCGGGCTCTACCGGGTGAGCTATGTGGGGGACGAGGCCACGAAGCGGGCCGGGCCGGCGAAGGACCCCAACGCTCTGCTCCGCGCGCAGCGGGCGGCAATCGAGCGCTTCCATGGGCGGCAGGATCCGGTGGCGGTCGCCACCGTCTGGCCGTTCCTTTCTCATTCTGATCGCCATCTCCGCTATGCGGCGCGGATCGCGCTGGAGCACCAACCGGTCGCCCGGTGGGGCAATCAAGCGTTCCTCGCGAAGACGCCGGACGCCGTGATCCAGACCAGCCTGGCCCTCGCCCGCGTCGGCGACCCCGCACTGAAGGACCGGATCATCCATGCGCTGGCCGGGCTTCGCGTCGACGACCTCGACACCCGTACCCGTCTCGACCTGGTTCGCGCGTTCGGTCTCGTGTTCGCACGCATGGGCAAGCCGTCCCCCGCTTCCCGCGACCTCGTCCTCGAGAGCCTGGCCGGCGACCATTCGAGCCACGGCCCTGCCCTGGACCGCGAGATCGCCGCGTTGTCCATCTACCTCGAAGCGCCCCGCGCCGTCGCCAGCACGCTGCCCCTACTCCATGGTGCGGCGACCCAGGAAGACCAGATCTTCTACGCGCTCTCCCTGCGCAAGCTCGCGGAGGGCTGGACCCGTGATCAACGCAAGTCGTACTTCTCCTGGTTCCAGAACGCGGCGGCCCATCGCGGAGGCATGTCCTTCGGCGGCTTCCTGAAGAACATCCGAAAGGAAGCGATCGGCACGCTGGACGACGAGACTCGCGAGGCGCTGGCGTCAGTCCTGTCCGCGCTCCCCAACAAACCCGTTCCGGTTCTCGATCCGTCGCGGAAGGTCGTCGCGAAGTGGACGCTCGAGAAGCTGCTCCCGGGCTACGAGCCGGGGCTCACTGGCCGGAGCTACACCCGCGGCCGCAAGATGTTCGCTACCGCGACGTGTTTCAAGTGCCATCGCTTCAACGGCGAGGGCGGAACGCTCGGCCCTGATCTCACCGGCGTCAGCGGACGCTACGGGCTCCGGGATCTCCTGACCCATGTCATCGACCCGGCGAAGGAGGTGTCTGATCAGTACCGGACGACGCTCTTCTTCATGAAGAACGACGACGTGGTCGACGGGCGGGTGGTCAACATCTCTGGAGAGCGCATCATGGTCAGCACCGACATGATGGACCCGAGCAAGATCCGAAACATCAAGCGGAAGGACGTGGACGTCATGCGACTGTCCAATTCATCGCAGATGCCGACGGGACTGCTCGACACTCTCAGTCAGGAAGAGATCAAGGACCTCATGGCCTTCCTGATCTCACGCGGCGACGCGAAGCACGCTGCGTTCCAGTAAGTCGCAGTCGCAAAGGGTGGAGCACCAAGTCCTCCCGCGAGCTTCGCCTCAATTCCGCTTCGCCGCCAGCGAACCGAGTTTGGTCGCGACGTGGCGCAGGCTCTTCGGCCACCGGTCGAACTCGAGACTCACGGCGTTTCCGATCCGTGGTCTGGCGATTCCCTCGACCAGAGCGGCGCTCGGTTGGGCGTAGAGGAACGGGACCGACTTCTGACCATAGGTCTCGACGAGACTCGCGGCATAGGCGCTCAGAGCCGGGGCGTACCTCGAAACACTCTCGCCGATGTTGTGCTCGCCGGGGATCCACACCACGCCCCGGACGGCCAGGGGGGTGAGCGGGCAGATGCAGAAGTTGTAGGTCAGGGTGGCGTTCTCGGTGTGCCTGGCCCACTGGTTTCGAAGGGGCTGCGGGAAGGCCGGCGGGCTCGCCGCCAGCTCCTCCGGCAGCTCGTCGTGCGCCTTCAGCAGGTCGGCGACCTTCCGGTTGTACCGCCCGAGGGTCTCGATGTAGTCCTTGACCGCGGCCTTGCCGGACTCCGTGTTGGGGTACAGCAGGTTCAGTTCGTCGCGCTCCTTCTCGAAGCCGGCGGCTTCCTGCAGTCCTCCGTAGGAGACCCAGGTGAGCGGCGGGTTGTCCGCACCGAGCGTGATCATGCCGACCGGCACGCCGGCCTCCTGGACCTGCGAGGCAAAGTAGTAACCCACCACGGAGGTGTCGACCTTCGGTTCGGTGAAGGTCACGGGCCGCCAGGAAGATCTGTACTTCCCACCGCCGATCTCCATGCGCCGCTTCCGGGGCTCGCGAAAGCGACGCGCCTTGGTCCTGATGCGGAACTCACGTACGAGCGGCAGGGCCGGTGTCTCCTCCGAGTCCCGGTTGGAAGGGACGAGCTCCCCGGCGACCTTCGTCGATCCGGTCAGCACCCAGACGTCGCCGACGACGACATCCGGAACGGTCGTGGCCGGCCCGTTGTTGCAGGTGACCGTGAGATCACGTCCCTTGACGGAGGCCGGCATGGGGTCGAGCGTCACTCGCCAGTCCTCGAACTCACCAGCAACGGTGGTCTTCGTCTGGGCGCCGAAGCGCACGGTGATCTTGGTACCGGACCGGGCGAATCCCCATACGGGCACCGGCAGGTCGCGCTGGATGACGGCGTGGGGGCGGAAGAGGGTCGCGACCTGCAGGTAGGGAGTGCTCGCCTGCCTGGCCCTGGCCGCAGCCTTGGCGAGCACCGCGGGGTTCTCCGCCTCGAACAGCTGCTTCCCCTTGAAGTAGGCAAAGGGCGTGGCCGGCAGCCCGGCCCGATTGTAGAGGTTCGCGCCGATCGGGCTGGCGGAGTAGGCGTACTGCACGCCGACCGGCTCGGGAACCGCTGAGGAGGTGATCACGACCTCATCGCCGACGATCACGGCCTCGGCCGCATGCCACACTCGGTCTTCGCCGGCGAGGCGGAAGTGCTGCAGCTTCGCACCCTTCGTTTCGCGAGCCGGCTCGACGTAGGCGTCGGGGTTCTGCTTGCCGTCTGCTTCCATGCCCTTGCTCGCCACCATCAAGCCGCCGCCCTTACCGCGTTGCTCGAACTGGACGCGCACCCGGTCACCCTCGATGCGGTGTGACCGGTAGATCGGACCGGTGTAGGGAATGTCCCTGCCGTACTGATGGGCCAGGGCCCACCGCGCGAGTCGCTTGCCGGGATCCAGCTTGTTGTAGTAGTGAATGCCGGTCGGACGACTGGGATTGAGATCATGTTGCAGGACCATGCCGACGTTCTTCGCGCTCATGAAGAACAAGCGCTGCGCCTCGCGAATGTCCGCGAAGCCGACGCTGTCGGGACCGGGTTGGCCATAGCACTGCATCTGGGTGAAGTAGAACGGAAGGTCGGGTCGCCCCCAGTTCTTGCGCCAACCATTCACGAGCGCCTCCATCTTCGAGGCGTAGATCTCGCCGTCCCCCGAGTTGTGCGTGCCCTGGCACCAGATCGCGCCGCGAATCGCGTAGGGGATGAGCGGCGCGATCTTCTTGTTGTACATGCGCGTCGGTCCCTTCCACTCCTCGCCGATACCCGGCAGCTTCGGTCGCGGCAGGGCCGAACCGCCCCGGTTGATCCGCTTCTCACTCTCCGCCTGCCACGCAATGAGGTCGTCGTAGTAGGTGGCAAAGGCCTCCCGTCCCTCGGCGGTGGTCGGATCGCTTCGCCGGATCTTGGCGGCGATGTTCTGCAGCTTGGGGTGCGCTGCGAATCCCTCGTAGGCCGTCCAGGGCTCGATCGAGGTCGCCCCATGGGTGCTGCGCAGGATGCCGACCGGCACCTTCAGCTCTTGATGGAGTTCCCACGCGAAGGCCAGGGAGAGCGCAGAGAACGAGCCCGCGAGCTTCGCGCGCTTCCAGCCTCCTTCGGAGCTCGCACGACTGCGCAGGTACACCGACGAACCGGTATCGACCGTGTACTCGCGAACCGGATGATCCTCCTTCGATCTCCGCAACCGGTCGGCCAGCCCGCGGCACATGGACTTGCCCGCGATCCAATCCATGTTCGACTGTCCGGAAGAGAACCAGACCTCGCCCACGAGAACACCGGTACGAGTGATCGTCTCGCCCTTCGCGGTGCTGACGATGAGCTCGCGCTCGTCATGGGAGGCAGCGAGAGGATCCAACGCCACCATCCACTTGCCCTTCTCGCCGGCAGTGGCGGTCTTGCTCTGACCCGCAAAGGCAACCGTGACCTTGCTCCCGGGTGCCGCCCAGCCCCAGACCGGCACCTTCTGCTGGCGCTGGAGAATCATGTCGTCCACGAACGGCGAGGCCAGCTCGAGCGGCTGCTTCCCGGCCTCGGTCGCGGCGAGCGGCAGAAGCAGGGCAGCGGCAAGAACGGCAAGTCGTGTCTCTTTCATGCTCGTCACCTGGTTCATTATGAGTTGGGGTGCCTCTCCCCCGGTCCAGCGGACACCGGGGTCCGGCGAACCTCCAGGGACCCAGGGTCCACCGTGCCTCCCACCCGGTCAAGACAATCGAATCCGCCTGCCCCGCCCCAGCCTCGGAACATGAGAGAGCAGCTGCTTGGGGCAGCACGGGGCCGGAAGATCCCTTGCCCCGAAGCTACTTCGCCATCAAGTCGAGCAGCGCGAGCACCGTCGCCTCCACGCCGCTCGTCACGGCCGGCTCCGGGGAGATCTTGAAGAGGGGCGAGTGGTGCGAGGGGACCTTCGGGCCACCGGCTTCTTCGGCGTCGATGTCGGCCTTTGGGGTGCCACCGACCGAGAAGTAGACGCTGCGGATCGGAGGATCCGTGGTGAAGAACGGGAAGTCCTCGGCGCCCATACCCTTGGAGTGCTTGGCGACGAACGCATCGTCCATGATGGCATTGCTGCCCATCTTCTCCGTCCAGACCTTGCGCAACCGGCGGGCCAGCTTGGGGTCATTGATCGTGGGCGGGCAGCCCTCGAAGTACTTGACCTCGGGCAGCTTGTCCTCGGGCAGCCCGGCGGCCCGGCCGAGATTCTCGGCAATGCGCTTGATCCCATCCAGGAGCAGCTTGCGGGTTTCCAGGCTGGTGTTGCGGACCGTGACCTGCAGCACGGCGCGATCCGAGATGATGTTGTGCTTGGTGCCGGAATGGAACGACCCGACGGTCACCACGCCAGGGTCGCGCGGCGGCAGCTCCCGGGACACGAGGGTCTGCAAGGCGAGGACGATCTGGGCACCGAGAACGATCGGATCCTTGCCGCGGTGCGGCGAGGCGCCGTGCGCACCTTCCCCGTGCACGATGATGTCCACCGTGTCCGCACCGGCGTACGGGCTGCCGTCCGATACCGCCAGCTTGCCGGCCTCGCCCCCGCACCAGACGTGGAAGGCGAGGGCGATGTCGGGCTTGCCGAATCGCTGCCAGAGGTTGTCCTTCATCATCGCCCGAGCGCCGAGAATGCGCTCCTCGGCGGGTTGACCGATGAGCATCAGGGTGCCGGACCACTGACTCTTCATCGCGGCCATCCGACGCGCCGTGCCGACGAGCGACGTGATATGAACGTCGTGGCCACACGCGTGCATCACGGGCACCAGCTGACCGGTGATCGGGCTCTTCTGCTTGACGGTGGAGGCGTTTGCGAGGCCGGACTTCTCTTCGACAGGCAGCCCGTCCATGTCTGCTCGCATCATGACCATCGGACCGGGTCCGTTCTTCATGATCGCGACGATGCCGGTGCCGCCGACACCTTCGGTGACCTCGAATCCGGCCGCGCGCAGCTCCTTGGCGAGACGGGCGGCCGTCTTGTGTTCCACCACCGACAGCTCGGGATTCCGGTGCCAATGATCGAAGAGGGGCCAGAGGTGACTCTGGTAGTCGGACGCGATCGCCTCGCGCAGCGTGGGATTCTGGGCCGCAGCGTCCGAACCGATGACGACGATGCAAAGGAACGAGAGGACGGTTTTCATCGGGCAATCTTCCGTTGGTTGGTCAGACGGTCAGATTGCAGTGTGAGCCCCCGACTGTCGAGCCGCAACCCGCGCCGAGACCGCCGCGGCCGGAGATCGACCGGTGCCCTGCGAGATGCTCGGCGCCTTCAGTAGCGCCAGCTGGTCACGTCGGCTCCCTTGGGCGCCGTGCGCTTGATCCGATCAAGGATCGTCTCGACGTACATCTGGTGATACCGCAGACGCGAGAGGTGGTTGGGCCGGGTCTGGTCGCCGTTCCAGCAATGCTCGGCCTCCGGACCGTAGTCGACCACGCCGTCGTAGTACGGCTCCTTCGTGTTCTCGAGGAACGCCTCCATCAGACGGACCGCGTTGTCCAGGTAGTAGTTGTCCTTCGTTCCGCAGTAGATCCGGAGCTTGCCCTTCAGCTTGGGGCCGAGGGTCTTCCAGTCTCGCTCGAGGATGTAGCGGAGGTCGTAGTTCTGCTTCCAATGCTCCGCGACCTGCTGGTCGATCTTCCCGGTGGTCTTGTCCCAGATGCGCTTGGGATACCCGTCCTCCCCGACCGGCGAATACACCGCCTCCCAGATGTCCCACTGATCGCCGCTGCGGCTCTTCGTCCCGAGCACGAGCTCACGGTGGTTCATCTGCTCGAGGGTCGCCGACACGTGCCCGCGCCGGTCGCGGCGTCCGGGGCGCGGGGTGCGCTTGAATCGACCGATCTGCCAGTACGCGTTCGTGTCCTCGTAGATGTTGACGACGGTGTAGGCGCGAAAATCGATCGGATCAGGACAGGCGATGAACGCACCATTGAAGTCGTCGGGGTAGAAGACCTGGACCGCGAGGGCTTCCCACCCCCCGGTGGACCCGCCGTAGGTGAACCGCGCCCACCCAGCGCCGATGCAACGGAACTGCTTCTCGATGTGCGGGACGAGCTCCTTCATGATCGCATCGCCGTACGGCCCGAGGTTCTGCGAGTTCACGGCGTAGCTGTCGTCGTAGTAGGGGTTCGCGTGCTGGACCTTGATGATCACGAACCGGGGGTGGTCCGGCCCGGTCCACTTCTTGTAGAAGTCGTAGGCGTGCTGCTGCTGGATGCGGTTGTATCCCGCGACCCCGAAGCGTTTGCTGAAATCGGCCTTCAAGTTCCGGTCGGGCGGCGACTCGCGGAACCCCGAGAAGGTGTGCGGGAAGTGGCCGTGGTTGATGATCAAGGGATAGCGCGCGGCCGGGTGTTCCTCGAACCCCTCCGGGAGGAGGACGCAGGCCCCGAGGTGCATGGGGCGACCCCAGAACTCCGTCAGCAGCTTGCTCTGGATCCGGACGTGCTTGATGTACTTCGTGTCCTTGGCCGCCGGGATCGGGGGGATCACCTGATCGAGCGTGATCGCCAGCGTCTCCTTGCGCCCGGGGTCGACCTTGATGCGTCGCGGGGACGAGTAGAGGTTGCCGGGCGCCCGGTTCCAGTGCTGTCCCTCGCCCCGGTCCATTGGCAGCTTGACGGTGTGACCGTCGCTGCGCCGGAACGTCTCGTACTCGTGGAGCAGCGCCTGGACGAAATACTCGCCGGGCGGGACGTCGGTGAGGCTCCGGATCGGATACCCGAGCACGGACCCGTCGAAGACGGCGGGCTCTCCCGGACGCAGACCGTTCGCATCGATGCCGAAGACCTGGGCCGTCTCCTGCCCGTCACCGACCTTGAACCGCGGCTCGACCATGAAGTCGGTCGAGAACATCACGAGCACCCGGCCGTCGAAGGGCTTCCCGGATCGCTCCTCCGGAAACGACACCTCGATGCGGGACTGCGCAGTGACGGACGTGACGATCAGCAGGCAGAGCAACCAGCGCATGGCACACCTCATCGTAAGACCCGATCCAGGAAGAGCACAGTGCCGCACGCGCGGGCTGCTGTCGAGACCATTCGATCCGGGCACCGCTGTCGACGGTTGATGGGTCGACCGCTCTGCCCGAACTCCCGCTTCACCGCAGTCCAGCGCACTTCGCCAGCCGTCGGCGGATCTCCTCCACGACCTTCCGGGTTCCTTCGCCGCCCAGGCCTCCGTAGCTCGTATGAAGATCGTTCTGGCTCAGGTTCTCCTGGACGTCGTGCAATGCCGGGAAGAAGTCGTCGAGTCGAGCTCCCGCGAGAATCGCTGCTGCATCGCCCGCGCGGACTCCTCGTCGCGAATCGCGGCCAGAGCGAAGAGATTGCCCGCGCGATCCGCTGCGAGGTCGGCGAAGGAGAAGCCACTCCCTCCCGGTGTCGCGTCCATGATCTCCTTGATCAAGCCGACGGCCATGGTCCGGTCCCCGTCGCTCAAGACCGTGAGGCCGGCGCTGACCCAGAAGTGCCGCGACCAGTCCTTGCGTCCCACGCACCGAGATGCGGTCACGGAGCACCTCGGCCTCGCGAACTCGATGCAGGTCGATCTCACGACGGGCGACGTCCGCGATCCGCTCGTCACCGAGCACGACTCCGAGCGCGAGGATTGCCGCGCGGTTCGCCATCACGGGATCGTCCCGTCGCGAGTTCTCGGACGCGACCCGAAAGAACTCTCGCAAGGTCGTCCGGAGACCCTCGTCCCGATCGGGGATCTCGCCTTCGATGGCAAGGATGTAGCGTCCCGTCGTCCGTGCCGCACCGTAGAGGTCATCGGAGATGCCGGTCGACGTGCCCCAGACGAAGAGCCCGACGACCACGACTACGGCGCACGCCAGTGCGGCCCGACTCCGTCGCGCCGCCGACCCGACCCACGAACCCACGATGACGCAGAGCACCCCGATGCGAAGCTGGAGCTCGATCGGAAAGCAGCCGTAGTTGATCCACATGGCCGCGATGCCCAGGCCCGCCGCGACGAGGGGCACGGTCACCAGGCGATGGAACGTCCGCGCAACGGCGACCGCATTGGCACAGATCATCCCGAGGCCGAACAGCCCTGGTGCTCGCAACACGACCGTCGCCGCGAGCCGCGCCACCGGCTCACCCAAGGTGCATCGTGCCCATGACCTCGACCTGCCCGCCCGCGCGGCGGCTTGCTTGCCAGCTCTCGGCGGCCGGGGCACACTCGGTGGCATGAGAAGCATCCTCGTCACCCTGGCCCTGTGTCTCGCCACGGGAATCGCGGCCGCTCAGAAGCGACCCAACATCCTGTGGTTGACGAGTGAGGACAACAGCCACCACTGGCTCGGTTGCTACGGCAACGAGCAGGCAGCGACGCCGAACATCGACCGGTTCGCCGCGCGCGGCGTCCGCTACGAGTTCGCCTATGCCAACGCGCCGGTGTGCGCCGTGGCGCGCTGCACGCTGATCACCGGCCGCTACGCCTGCAGCATGGGGACTCAGAACATGCGCAGCCGCTATCCGATTCCACCCCGGTTCAAGACCTACGTCTCGCACTTGCGGGAGGCCGGGTACTACTGCGTCAACAAGTCCAAGACGGACTACAACTTCAAGACGAAGGACCGGCAGCATTGGGATGCGTGTGGGGGCAGGGCGCACTGGAGAAGCTGCCCGAAGGGCAAGCCGTTCTTCGCCGTGTTCAACACCAACATCAGCCACGAGAGCAGCCTGTTCGCCGGCAGAAAGCAGAAGTCACGCAGGAGCGGGGCCATTCCGAAGAAGCCGCGCCTCGACCCGGCTTCGGTGAGCTTGCCCCCCTACCTCCCCGACACTCCCGAGATCCGCGCGGACTGGGTCACGTACACGGACATCGTGACGGCCATGGACCAGCAGATCGGCGTCTGGCTCCGACAGCTCGGCGCAGCGGGGCTGGCCGAAGACACGATCGTCTTCTACTACTCGGACCACGGCGGCATCCTGCCTCGCGCCAAGCGCTACCTCTACGACACGGGTACGCACGTCCCCTTGATCGTCCACGTGCCCGAGAAGTGGGCGCACCTCGCCCCAGGCAAGGCGGGCACGACGAGCGCGCGCCCCGTGAGCTTCATCGACTTCCCGGCGACCGCGCTCAGCCTTGCGGGCGTGAAGGTCCCGGAACGCATGCAAGGTCGCGCGTTTCTCGGTCCGGGCAAGCGCGACGCCGAGCCGTTCGTCTTCCTGTTCGGGCAGCGATTCGACGCACGCATGCTTCGCTTTGTCCGCGGCGTGACCGACGGCCGGTATCGCTACATTCGCAACTTCCACCCGCATCGCCATCGCAGCATCCTGACTGGGTACCCCTACGGTCAGGAAGGTTGGAAGTCGTTCCGGTCCCTGCACCGAGCGGGCAAGACCACGCCCGCGCAGGCCGCGACCTGGAACGTCCCCCAACCGGTGGAAGAGCTCTACGACACGCGCGCCGATCCGTGGGAGGTCCACGACCTTGCCGCCGATCCCAAACACGCGAGTCGTCTCGCGCGGATGCGCGCGGCCACCGTGGGCAAGATGCGCGCAATCCGAGACACCGGGATCGTGCCGGAGTCCATGTACAACCAGCTCTCGGCCACGGGCACGATCCACGGGTACGTGCACGGCGAGGACTTCCCGTACCAGCGGGTTCTCGAGCTCGCGCTCCTCGCGGGCGACGGTGAGGACGCGCTGCCGAAACTCCAGGACGCGATGGCCGACGATCACCCGGTGATCCGGTACTGGGGCGCCCTCGGCTGCACGATCCGCGGCCCGGCCGCGACACCAGCGGCGAAGCACTTGAAGCGACTCCTCGAGGACCCGTCGCCGACGGTCCGGGCCGCCGCCGCCGAAGCCCTCGTCGCTCAGGGGGATCGAGAGACCGGCGTCTCGGCGCTCGTCAGCATCCTGCGCGAGACCAACGACGACATGGTCGCGCTAGAAGCGTTGAACATTGCCCGGGCGCTCGGCGTCACCGGGAAGATCCCCAAGCCCGTCTACGACCGGGCTTGCAAGACCGGGAGCTACCCGAAACGTCTGGCCGGCGCCTACGCGAAGTGAGCCCGCATCGGGCAGCTCCCTGAACCAGAAGACACATGCACTCCGCAACGACCACCACGATCGCGAAACGGCTGATCGCCCTCTTCTTGATCCTCACGGCAGCCGGCTGCGGTGCCGTGGCGCCTGAATCGACGCCGATCTTCACCGGCCGGGACCTGAGCGGCTGGAAGACGCCGAAGTACCCGGAATGCTGGATCGCCAAGGACGGGGTGCTCACCGTGACCAACAACGCCGAGCGCAAGGGCGAGAACCTCACTACCCTCCAGAGCTACCGGGACTTCGTCTGTCAGGTGGACTTCAAGTTCGGCGGCGGCACGGTCGATTCGGGGATCTTCATGCGCAACAACCGCGAGCAGATCCAGATCGGAATCTCCGGGAGCCTCAAGCGCGACCTGACCGCGTCGCCGTACATCCCCGGGAAGGGATACCCCGTCGAAGCCAAGGGGGTCCAGGAGCTGCTCAAGCTCGACGACTGGAACACCCTGCGCATCCGCGCCGTGGGAAAGACCTACACCACCTGGCTCAACGGCGAAGAGGTGATGAACTACACCTCAGCCAGCGCCATTGAGGAGGGCCCGCTCGGCATCCAGCTCCATGGCGGCCGGGAGATGACCATCCACTACCGCAACCTGGGGATTACCGAGCTGGTTCCGGCCCGGTAGCCAGGTCAGAGATCGACCTTCAGGACACCCGCTTGCGACAGGCTCCGGGCCTCGACGCCCGTGATCTCCTTGCGCCCCTTCCCCTCGCCCACCCGAATCGTGTAGCGCCCGGCCTTGAACACCTTCGGCCGGAAGCTCGTCCCCTTGATCCGCAGGCTGTAGATCCACTTCCCCGTCGCCTCCTCCACGATCTGGAGGACCGGGTTCGTCGCGCCACTCACCTGCACGGTCGGCAGGTAGGCCACGGCGTTGCGCCCGTAGTTGTCCAGCTGGTCGATCGTCTTCGGCCAACCCGGATACTGCCGCGCCGACGGGCTGCCGATCTCCACGTTCCGTGGCCAGCATTCGAACGTGATCTTCCGCGTCGACTTGTTCAGACGCATCACACCGAATCCCGCGGCGCGGGTGCTCAGCTTGC
>NZBC01000125.1 GCA_002687715.1 Planctomycetota bacterium
CTCCCGCGAAGGATAATCCCACCCTCGAAGAGACGCTGAAACGGTACAGGAGAGGCTGTGAGTCAATCGCAATCCGGGCTGCGCTCGGGGCGCTTCGCTCGCCTCGGAGCCGATTGACTCACAGCCTGTGGAGGTCCGTGCTCCCGGCGGCAGGTTGATTCAGGTGCGCCACGCGGCCTGCGGGCTTGAGCTACTCGATCCGGAGGATGACGTGCCAGCCGTAGGGAGAGTCATCAGCGTGGAAGGCGGCCAGGCCGACCTCCCCGATCCGGAGTGAGAACGCGACGTCACCAAAGCTCTTGGTCATCGCCGTTCGAGGCGAGAAACCCTCGGGGACTTCCTCGCCGTAGTTGGACATGGCATAGGTGGTGCCCCTGCGATCGTCACTGGACGAGGCGAGCTCGGCGAAGTCCGTGCCCGTGCGCGCCCGCTCGAGGAGTGCCTTCGCGAGGATCTCCGCCTCCTGCTTCGTGCGCTGACTCGCGCTGTGCGGCGGCTTGCCCCGAAAGCCCGGGGCGTCGCGGAAGGCGATGAGGATGTGCTCCACCATGACCTGATACGGCGGGGTCTCGATGGCGCCCGGGTCGCTGCGGTCTGGAGATGCGCGGCCTCCCGACTCGCAGCCGCCCGAGAGCGCGATGACCAAGGCCAGTACGGTGAGACGCATCTTGCCTACTCCAGTCGCTTGATCACGTGGAAACCGTACGGGCTGGTTTCCTTGTCGTACGCGGCGATGGCGCACTCACCGACGGCGAGGGAAAAGCAAAGGTCGCTGAATCCTTTCACCATGCCGTCGCGCCGCACGTACTCGTCGGGCGCCCCCGTCACGCCCTCGTTGACCAGCGAGTAGACGCCGCCGCCCGGATCCGAAGAGAAGCCCTTCACGAGCGCCCCGATGCTCATCCCGCTGCGCATGCCCGCCAGGACGCGCCGGGAGAGCACCCGGGCCTGGTCGAGGTCCCGACCGATCTTCTCGGCGCCGGGACCCTGGTTCTGCGTGCCGTCGAACCCGATCAGAACGTGTTGCACGACGATCTTGTCGGCTTCCTTCTCCAGGCCCTTCGCCTGCCAGTTCGTTGCTGGCGCGGGAAGAAGGTCGTCGCGATTACTGAGATCCTGCAGCCGACTGACGATCCAGTAGCCGCGGCGGCAGCGTTCGGGCTCGTACTCGACCAGCTGGACGTCCCCCTCGTCCATCTGGAAGAGCACGTCGCACATGGCGCTCTCCCAGCCAACGCCACGCTCCTGATCCTTGGGGCGGCGCACCACGCCGTAGTTGCGCATGCTGTGCGGACCCTTGGCGGCGGCCGCTGAGTATTGCTGCTCGAGTCGGCTCAGCCCCTCGCCGTTCTTGATGCGCTGCAACAGCTCCTCAGCCAGCTTCTTCGCACCGGCCTGATCGCGGTCCGCCGCAGCACCCGGGGCCTGACCACCGAAGCCGGCGGCGTCCTTGAACGAGACGACGAGTCCCTGGAACACGAGGTAGTCGGGTTCCTCCTTCACCGCCGGCGGGTCGTCGCTGCAGGAGGTCAGACCCGTGGAGAGGACCAGGGCCAGAGCGAGCAGGATGCGGGGCATGTCGGGGGTCTCGAGGTCCTAGTTGTCTTTGATGTTACGTTCGGCGCGACGTAGTCCGCCGCGGCTCACGCGACGTCCCGATTGGTCCGGCTGCGCCAGCACCCGCTTGAAGTACGGGATGGCCTCTTCGTACTTCCCGAGCTCGTTCATGCACAGGCCCATGTTCTCGTTCGCATCGATGCAGTTTTCGTCGTGCGAGAGGGCCTTCATGTAGTACCCGATGCCCTTCTGCAGGTCTTTTATCTGGTACTGCGGGAAGTGGAACAGGACACCGGTGTCGTTCAACACGGCCGCCCGTTCCTTCGGCGTCGCGGTCGGGCTCTTGACCACGCCCTCGGATGCGCGGACGTAGTAGTCCGCCGACTTCTTGCACAGACGCTTGCCCGCAGAGCCCCGCCTGGATCCGCCGGTGTCGCGGTAGTAGAGGCCGAGGTTGTTCAGGACGCGCCAGTCCTTGCTGTCCGCCTTGAGCGCGATGCCCTCGAGGAGACCCGCGCCGTCCTTCAAATGCCCGTTGTTGGCCAAGTAGATGAAGATGACCATGACCTTGGACATCGGCTCGTTGTCCCTGGCCCCGTAGCCGGTCGGTTTGACCTGATGAGCTTTGCAGTACCACCGGACCGCGTGCTCGAAGTGCTTCATGTCGATCTTCGAGGCATCGTTTCCAGGGATGGCCAGACGCCAGTGACATTGAGCGGCCGCGGTCGCGGCGTCCGGATAGTTGTTCCCCGCGAGCTCCCAGGCCTTCTTGAACTTCTTGATCCCGGTCGCATCGTCACTCTTCTTGACGTGGCACCAGCCGACGTACCAGACCGGCCAGCCATTCCGCGGCGACGCCTTGGACCAGGCCTCGTAGTACTCGAGCGCCTTGTCCCACTCGTTCTTCCCGCCGAGGATGTTCCAGATGTTGGTCGCGCACTGGCCGGCAGTCGCGTTGTCGAGCTTCTTGGCCGTGAGCGCCTTGGCGTAGACCGCCGCCGCGCTGACGGGGTCGCCAGCGGCGCCGATGGCGTCGCCCTTCGCCTTGTAGAGATTGGCGTCCGTCGGGTCGATGGCGATGGACCGATCGAGCGTCTTGGCCGCTGCCTTGGCATCGCCGCCGAGGCGATGCGCGCGGGCGAGCTTCAACAGGTGGTCGACGTTCTTCGGGTCGAGTTGCGAACACTTCTCGAACGCAACCACGGACTTCGTGTGATCCTCGAGCCAGTAGTGGGTCTGACCGAGGAGTGACCACATCTCAACGTCGTCGCTCTTCAGCTTGAGGTAGGTCGTGCTCATGCTCCGCGACTCCTCGTAGAACCCCATGATGCGGCCCGGCGAGGGGTTCGTGCTCGACTTCGCCTCTTCGGCCCGGTAGTAGAAGGCGAGGGCGCCGCTCTTGAAGCCACCGGGACGGGTGGCATCGAGATCGGTGAGCTTGACCGAGTACGTGATCGCCCGGTCGTATTTCCCGGCCTTCACCGCCGCCTCGCACAGGAGCTCCAGTGCGGCGGGGGTCTTCACGACGTGGTCGTAGTCCTCCTCGAGGAGGAGCATGGCCTGCTCGAAGTTGCCACTCGCCATGGCCTTCTTCGCCTTCTCGACCGCGTCCTGGGCCACGGCGGCGCTGGCGAAGATCGCCAGCGTGAGGACGCAGAGGGTGATCGGCTTTCTCACCTCGGATCTCCAGTAGAAGCAGTTTCCCGACTCGGGCAGTTCCCGATCGAGGGGTCCACGGCGCGCAGCGCGCCGGCGGAGGAGCTGGTCCGACATAGTAGCAAACGGCCGGAACCCCGGCATCCTCCGGGGACTTGGGAGGTTCCGCCCGAATCCTCCGAGAGCTATAACCCCCCTTCACGGAGGAACGTCACGGAGAAACGACAAATGACTCCTGTCGAGAGTGGCGGTGACCAACGCGCCGTCCGCATCGGGAAGATCGAGCGGCTGCGCAACGCCGGTGTGAACCCCTGGCCGCAACGCTTCGAACGCACCCATCGGCTCGCGGACGCGAGAGCCCTGCCCGAGGGCACCGAGAGCGTGCGCATCTGCGGGCGCATCGTCTCGATGCGCGTGATGGGCAAACTGTCGTTTGCCACGCTGCAGGATGAGAGCGGTCGCTGCCAGATCTGGGTCCAAGTCGACCGCGTCGGCGAGGAGTACTACAAGCAGGTCTGGAAGAAGCTCTTCGACATCGGCGACTTCGTCGGCGTCGCGGGCTCGACCACGGTGACCAAGACCGGCGAGCCCACCGTCGCCGCCGACGAGGTCACGTTTCTCGGCAAGGCGGTGCGACCGCTCCCCGAGAAGTGGCACGGCGTGACCGACCAGGAGATCTGCTACCGCCAGCGGTACCTGGACATGATCATGAACCGCGAAGCGGTCGATCGATTCCTGCTCCGGTCGAGAATCGTCCGGACCATCCGCGGCTACCTCGAAGAGCACGGGTTCGTCGAGGTCGACACGCCGGTGCTCCAAACGAAGGCATCGGGCGCGACGGCGCGGCCCTTCACGAGTCACCACAACGCACTCGACATGGAGGTGACACTCAGGATCGCTCCCGAGACCTGGCTCAAGCGGTGCATCGTCGCCGGCATGGACCGCGTCTTCGAGTTCGCACGTTGCTTCCGCAACGAGGGCATGGACCCGTCCCACCTCCAGGACTTCACCATGCTCGAGTACTACGCCTCGTGGTGGAACTACGAGGACAACATGACCTTCACGGAGCAGCTCCTACAGCACACGCTGCAGGAATGCCTGGGGACCCTCGAGATCGAGCTGGGCGGTGAGAAGGTCGACTTCTCGGGGAGCTGGCCGCGTCGCAGCTTCCGGGACCTCATCCTCGACGACGCCGGCATCGATATCCGCGAGGACCGCACCGCCGACGCATTGCGCGCCCGGATGCAGGAGAAGAACATCCACCTGGATGAGGTCGACGTGAAGACCCTCGGGTACGGCAACCTCGTCGACCAGCTCTACAAGAAGGTCAGCCGCCCCAAGCTCACGGGTCCGATGTTCCTCGTCGACCACCCCATCGACCTCTCCCCGCTCGCCCGCCGCAACGACGACGACGAGCACATCACCGACCGGTTCCAGCTCGTCATCCGGGGCTGGGAAATCGTCAACGCATACTCCGAGCTCGTCGACCCGATCGACCAGCGCGAACGCCTCGAGAAGCAGGCCGACCTGAAGGCGGGCGGCGACGACGAGGCCATGGCCCTCGACGAGGAATACCTCCTCGCCATGGAGCACGGCATGCCGCCGATGTCCGGCTGGGGCATGGGCATCGACCGGCTCGTGTGCCTGCTCACCGAGCAGGAGAACCTGCGAGACGTCGTGCTCTTCCCGTTGATGAAGACGCTCGACGCGGACGAGTAGCGATCGGCACTGGCCGGAGACCGCGCGGCCTCCGGGGCACTAGGCCAGGTCGATTCCCTCCTGTTCGCACCGGCGTTCCAGCTCTTCCTGGATGACCGGATGGTGGGCTCGGAAAGTCACCGCGTCTCGGTGGATGCGAAAGCGGACGCCGAGGGTTCGATCCGTGGCCCAGATCGGGAGATCGGGCCCACCGTGGGACCGGAAAGTCTGGAGGCGGTGCGCCGTGTCCTCCGGCCCGGTACGCAGCGCGAGCACACACCGCTCGGGACCGGATGCGGGGGTGCCGACGAAGAGGGTCTGGGCGCGCTGGGGCAGCACCTGGGTCGCCGGGGGCGCGCCATGCGCGAGCAACGCCAGCAGAGCGATGATCTCGTGCTCTCCCGCCCCTTCGAACGCGGACGCGAGTCCTGGCAGTCGCGCGCGAGCCTCCGACAGGTTGGCGAGCTCATCCGGTCCGTCCCCATAGCCCCAGACCCAGATGTCCATGTCCACTCGTTCGTGGATCGCACGAATGAGGGTCGCAACCGCTGCATTCGCATCGGGTCCCGAGAGGGCGAGGCGCGCCTCCCCGGTGGAGGCGAACGCCGCCGACATCTCCGAAACCTCGGCGAACGTCCCGAGGATCTGACCCCGTCCGAGGATCAAGGCGCTAGTTCACGATGCGCGTCAGGCGGTCGACCGCGAGGTGCGCAGCGTCCGACCGACGGTGCTTCCCCGCCGCCTCTTGCATCTCGCGCAGGTAGCGACGGTTCTTCACGAGCTCCGCCACGAGGAACTCGAGGTCACGCTCGCCATAGGCCTTGCGAACACAGCCCGACCGCATGAGGTGATCGGCCATGCGCTCCTCGATCCCGGGACTGGGGCGGAGCAGCAGCGCCGGCAGGCCGGCCGCGCACGCTTCTGCCATGGTGTGGGGGCTCGCGCGGCTGATGAGCAGGTCGGATACGCCCATGAGTTCATGGATGTTCTGAACGAAACCAAACGCCTTCAGAGCGCAGCCCTGGGGGACCTCCAGGTCCCCCAGCTCCTCCCGGAGTCGCTCGTTCTTGCCAGCAACGACGAGCAGGTTGATGCTCGCCAGCTCGAGCAGCGACTTCACGACCTCGACGATGCGCTCGGTCGCGCCGATCCCGCCGGGCCGCAGCAGGATCGTGGGGGCTGAGCCACGCAGGCCCAGGTCGCGAAGAACGAACTCCTTGTCGACGCCGTCGGCGAAGGCGGGCGACACCGGAGTTCCCGTGACCGTGACCGTCGACGGATCGACACCAGCGCGTTGCAGGCGCGCCTTCAGACCGTCATCCGTGACCAGGTAGTGTGAGACGACCTCGCTCACCCAATGTTCGTGCAGATCGGGGTCCGAGATGACGGCGCAGACCCCGGCGTTCAGTCGTTCCGCGTCCTTGAGCGCCTGCAGATGCACCAGCGGCAGCCAGTGGGTGCACACGATCTGGTCCGGACGTTTGTCGAGGACCATCTGGTCCATCTTCTCGCCAAACAGCTCCGTCAGTAGCTGGCCGAGCCCGTCGACGGTCTCGGCGCCGGTGGGTCCCTCGACCGTCTCGAACGTCTCACCGAACAGCGCAGGACTGCGCGCCATCCCCTCGAGCTTCAGCCGGACGTCCTGGGGATTCTGGTCCGGCCCCAGGAGGTCGAGACAGTCGTGTTGGCGCACGATGAGGTTGCGATCGACGCTCTTGAACGCCTCGTGCAGCGCCGCCGCCGTCCGGTTGTGGCCGCCGCCCGTGGACGCGCCGAGGATCAGGACCGTCTTCGGCGGCCGAAGAAACGGCAGCAGGTCTTTCAGCGTGAGGCCAGGCTCGAGCGCACCCGCTCGCCGCGGCCTCCGGTCGCTCGGGATGTCGAGGACGTCGATTCCGGTGCTGGCGCCGAGCTCCTCAACCTCCGACCCGCCAGGTGCCGGGCGGTTCCGGCGCCGACGTGAACGCCGGGCACTGTCACCACCACCCCCGCCCTCCGCATCGGCCGCCTCCAACGCGCCGCCGTCGGGGTCGAACCGCGTGCCGTCGTCGGCGGTCGAGGAATCGTCCGGCGACGATGATGACGGCGCCTTTGATCGGTCGCCGCTCCGTCCCCGACCCCGACCCCGCCGGGCCCGCGAACGCCGCTCGCCACCCCCGTCGCTGCTGGACTTTTCGGCCATTTCCCGCGTCTCCTCGGCCCCCTCAGGTGGGCTCTGTTCTTGATCGTCGCCCTGTTCATTCCGACAGAACGGATAGTCGCCGCCGACTCCGGCTCGGACTACCTACCTCGTTTCCAGTCCGGATTCTTCGCTACGCGTGCGTGAGCGCTCCGGGCTACCGCCGCCCCCCGGTCTTGCGCAGCTCCGCGAGCTGGGCCTCGACCAGTTTGCGCGCGTCCGCATCGTCCCCACAAATGATCCGAGCGCCCTGGAGATCGAACCATGCATCCTCCGGCTCTCGCGCCAGGAGGTCCAGGAGCGCCCGTGCGAGGTAGCGATCGAGCGTGGGCGGCAACCCGCTGAGCATACGCGCCATCTCCGCCGGGGCCACCCGGCTGATCGGGACCTCGACGTCGGCCCCCTCGTGGGCGACCACGAGCGACCCCGCCTGGAGCTCTTTCAGCGTGCCCACCTGTTCCTTGCCGTCGCGGAGCGGGATCTTGACTTCCTTGCCCGCGAGCGCGGTCCACGCGGCCGCCAGGTCCTTCATTCCGCAGTCCAGGGCGGCCAACCACCGAAACTGGGTCGCCAGCTTCCCCGCACCGCCGTTGTCGGCCGCGCTCTTCAGTAGCTTCGTCCTCAGATCTGCCGATCCGGGGCTGGCAAGAGCTCGCTTGACGAGCTTGGGCCATTGGCTCCGGGGGATCCCCTTCGGCCTGGTCGGGGTCCCTCTCTCCGGTCCGGTCCGGGGTTTGGGCCCTCTCTCCGGACCGGGGCGCCGGTTTCTCGCGGCCTCCGCCTTGCGGTGGGCGATCTCCGCGTCGCGCAGCTTCTCCTCGAGGTCGCGTAGGCGCTTGTCCTTCACTCCCGAAGCGAGGGCGCGGGCCCGCGAAAGGAGGCCACGAGCCTGACTGAGTTTCGAGGACTCGATCTTCGCCTCGAGTTCGTCGAGGGCCTCGGTGCACGCCTCCTCCCGCCGTCGCTGGACCGCCTGCAGGAGATCCACGGCGTTCTGGGCCCACGTCGTTCCCGCCCACCGGGTGGAGAACGTCGCCGCCACCTGGGCCGCCTCCGCGTAGTTCTCGGCTTCGGTGAGGGCCTTCACGCTCTCTTCAGTCGATTCCCACGCCGCGGCCGCGAGACGCTCGGTCTCCTGCAGGGTCGGGGTCTTCGTGTGGACTCCGTTGCCCTCGCCGTCGCCGCTACCGTTGCCGTTGTCGATCGACGGCGCGGGCACCTCCGCGACATCGTCCCGTTCTGGCTCGTTGTCGTTCTTCTCCCGCCCCGTGTACCAAAGGAAGAACGCGAGGTTCAGGACGACCGCGATCGTGACCGTGATCACGCGGTTGACCATGATGAACTTCTTCGACCGACGGAACGACTTCGGTCCGTCGGCGCTCCGCTCCTCGACGACCTTCGCCGAGGACGCCATGCGGGACCGCGCAGCCACGACGTCGTCCTTCAGCGCCTCGAGCTCCCGCAAGGCCGCGGTGCCGTTCTCCGGACGTTGGGCCGGGTCCGCGGCCAGGAGACGCATGATGAACCCGCGCACGGACGAGGGCAGGCTTGACCGCGACTCCAGCTCGGAGATGTCCGGGATCTCGGAGACCTTCTCGAACGCGTCGTCGGTCGCCCCGACCACCCGCGGCGGACGCCCGGTCACCATGAACCACGCGAGCGCGCCCGCCTGGAACACATCGCCACGCGGGCCGGCGGCCTCGGGTTCGGGGAGCGCCTCCGGCGCGACGAAGGCAAGCTCGCCCGCGTGTTCGTCCGGCAACGTGCGGGCAGAAGGCAAGGGGAACCCGATCGACGCGACCCACACCTCGCCGCCATCGCCGAGGACGACGGACTCCGGATGCAGGTTGGAGAGGGTCCGATCCTGTTCGTGCACCCACCCCATCACCTCGAGGACTTCGCCGAGGATGCGCATCGCTTCGGTCGTCTCGAACGCCATGCGAGTGCGCACGCGTGCACCGACGGTGTCGCCCTCGAGGTACTCGACGACGAAGTAGGGGACGCCGCTCTCCTCACCGACGTCGATGCCCGACGCGAGGGACGGGTGGTGCAGCCGCGCCTGCCGCCGCGCGAGCGTCCGGAATCGATCGACGACCGCAACGTTGCCGACCCACCGATCCCGCAAGACCTTGACCGCGACCTTACGGCTCAGCGCGTCCTGACGAGCCATGTACACCCGGCTCAGCACGCCGATCCCGAGGTCGTCCAGCATCGTGAACCCCGGCAGGTCGACGAGCGACTTCACCTTCTCGGGCGCGGGCGGGGGCGGCTTGCCGCCCGCGAACGTCAGAGTTGCGCTCCCGATCTCAATCTTGTCGCCACGGGTCAGTCGCACCCGCTTGATCCGCTCTCCCTTGAGAAACGTGCCGTTGCTGGAGTCGAGATCGATGAGGACGAACTCGTCCCCGACGACCTCGAGCCGAGCATGGTGCCGCGACGCGCGATCGTTCACGATCGGAACTTCAGCTTCCTCCGCCCGGCCGATATGGACCGGAACCGTCCGGACCTCGACGCGTCGGGTCTCGCCGTTCTCCTCGATGATGAAGTCGATCACCGCTGGGCGCCTTCTTCTCCCGCGGCAACCTCTTCCACCCGCCACACCTCGAGCAACGCGGCGGGCACGCCGTCCGGGTGACGGAGCACCCGTCCCTGCAACCGCAGGCGCTTCCCGACACCGATCTTCTGGAGCGCCTTCATCACCGCCCGCGGTGGGTAGCTGCGAACCGAGCGATCGATCTTGTCGCCGATGCCGAGTTTGCCGCAGGCCCGGATGGCCTCGATGTCCTCCGGCACATAGCAGAACGCGACGACCATCTTCGGGTCGACCCCGTCAAGGTTGATACGCCCAGCGAGCGGGAAGTCGACGGCGTCGAGATACTCCTGCGTCGGCTTCTTGCCGACGGCCTCGATCGAGACGAACTTGCCAATCAGGCTGCGACCGTTCCAGGCCAGCTCCTCGACCGTGGTGGGCGTGGCCTTCTTGATGACCTCCGCGAGGGTCGGAACCTTGGTCTGGCCGCTCAGGAAACGCAAGCCATCGGCGACCCGCGCCGTGTCGAGCGCCAACTGGTAGAGGTACTCGCGGCGATCAGCCGGCTGCGACTTCAGCCACGCGGCCTTCAGCTTCTTCTTGTCGGTGGACTTGAGCTTGTCCGGGATGAACGGCCCGTGGCCAGTGATCTTCAGCAGGAACCCGCCCCTGGGCGACTCGAGGGCCAGCCCCGGCGGCACCCCATCGAGATTCGAGAGGACGTTCTTGATCGCCGTGAGCACGTCAATACGAACGGCTTCCTTCCCCGCCAGGAGAACGAGACGCTGCAGCCGCTGGTGCACCTCGGGATCCGCGGCGAGGCGCCCTGACTCGCTGCACACGGGACACGGGTCCCAGGCCCGGCAATCGATCCGACGCATGCGTCGTCCGACCCGCCGCTCCCTATAGCCCTTGCCCTGACACCGCCCGCATTGACGGTACGCCCTCCCATCGCACCGAGTGCACGCCTTGCCCAAGGCCTGCCGGCGTGTCTGCTCGAGCACCTTCGTGGCGTTCGCCAGTTCCTGATCCAGCATCTCGCGGGCCTGAGCCTTGAGCGCCCCGCGCGGGTCGTCTTCGTTCGAGAACGGGAGGGCTACGAGGTGGGGCAGCGCCGAAAGACTGGCCATGACGCGCGCCACCTCCTGCAGGTCGCCCGTTTGACGAGCTTCCCGGAGGCGGTGGCTCAGCTGTCGCTGCTGCTCGAGGCTCGCCAGGAGCTTCGACGGATCGTCCGATTGGGCGGGAAGGGGCGCACCGACAGCGGCGAGGAATAGAGTCACGGAAAGGAGCAACTTCACGGAGGACGACCTCCGGGTGGTCAAGTCCACCCAAAATCCGGCAGGCGTTGACCTTACCACACCGCCCTGGACCTTCAAAAAGGGCGCCCGAGGCTTGATACTCTCCCCTGTGTCCCGACTGATCCTCATCGTCAGCATGGTCCTGTCGAGTGTTTCGGCGCTCGACGCCCAGCCTCCCGAGCAGGCGGAGCTCCAGACGCTGCTCGACCGCCTGACCTCCGAGGACTTCGGCGCCCGCGAGCGAGCCTCAGACCGGTTCGTCGCCCTCGGCGCCCCGGCCCGCGACTTCCTCACGAAGATGCGGAAGACGCTCGGCCTGGAAGCACGACTCCGGGTCGATGCCATCCTCGCGCGGCTCGGCACCGAGACGACGCGGAAGACCGGGAAAGTGACCGCGACCCTCGTCTCCATCGAGCTGGTGGAGGTCCCGCTCGCGGAGGCAGCGGCCCGCATCGGAGCCACCGTCGGAGCGAAGATCCGCTACGGGAACCAGCCGCGAGTGGTCAAACCGGGGGGACAGCAGCCGGCCCAGAAGCCCCAGCCCCCTCCTGGCGGCGCGGTGCCGATCTCGTTCAAGGTGCAGCGGGTGCCCTTCTTCGAGGCGCTGGACCGGTTCTGCAAGCTCGCGAATTGCACGTATCACACCGACTACGCTTCGGGTGACATCATCCTCAACCCTTCGGGCCAGAAGGGAGCGGGGCCGGTGGTGTACGCCGGGCCGCTCCGCATCGCCGCCACGTCACTATCGGTCACCCGACAAACCCGGTTCGTGGGCGCGTCGACCTCCAACGCCAACCTGCAGGTCCGGATCGACATCGAGCCGGGAGCACCCATCATCGGGTTCCTCTCGCCCATCTCCGGCGCCCAGGCCAAGGACGACAAGGGCAACGTCATCTCGTTCCGAGCCTGGCAAGGTCAACGCTACCTCCAGAACGTGTCGCGCAATCGGCAGCTCTACCAGAGCCTTGCCATGGACCCGCCGGCCGTCGATGCGAAGAAGCTCGTCGAGATATCCATCCCCATCGAAATGGTGACGCCGGCCGAGATGATCGGCGCCGAACTCACGTCGCTGCAACCGGCCGCACCGGACGCACCGGGCGAAAGTCCGCTCCATCTCCGAGTCGACAGTCTGACGACCCAGAACGACCACCAGATCCTCACCCTCTCGTTCGAAGCCCCCCCGGCACAAGGCCCCGGCGACCTCCGAGCCGTCCCTCAACACGAGGAGATCGAGATCTGGGACGTGAAAGGGCAGCGGGTCGAGGTGCTGCCCAACCCGTCCCAGCGTGTGATCAACGGACGCTGCATCCGGACACTGCGCCTCCCCGACGTTCCACTGGGCCGCGTCCGCGTTCGCAGCATGGTCCGGTTCCGGATCCTGCGGCAAATCGTGCGTTTCAAGGACCTTCCGCTACCCTAGGACGTGGGCTTCCGGGCTCGTCCCAGGAAGACGCGACGACCGCGCGGAGACCTCACTCCGCCGCTTCGCGCGCCTTCGGCAACTCGACGCCGGGCAGCGGCTGGCGGTTCACGTACGACTGATCGAGCGGGTGCCAGCTCTGGAACGTCTCCTGACCCGGCATCCAGGTGAAGTACACGATGTCGCAGTTGAGCTCGCCGTAGCACTCGATGACGCCGGTCTCCGCGTCGCGCAGGAAACAGCCGAGTTCTTCGAGCTCGCCGATGTAGCCCTTGAGCTGTTGACGCAGGCGACGCGTGATCCCGAGGATTCGCTCGCGCGCTTCTTCCTGTCCGGCGCCGGCGCGAAGGGAGAGCAGCTCGTCCTGCTTGCGCAGGACGAGACGGTGGCGCGCGCGTGCGTTCACCACGATCCGCCGGATGAGCGGAATCATCCGGTCGGCTTCCTCTCTTGTGAAGATCTTGCCCCGCATGCGATCTGGTTTTCCGCGTGGGTTGGGGGAAGCAACGCCGTCGTGCGCCCATCGCCCCCTCAAGGCCACGCTCATTGTAGGTCCCGCCTAGGAGCGTTGCCAATCCCAGGTTGCGGGTCAGCCGAGGATTTCGCGTAGGATCGCGGCCCGCACGTCACGACGCGGAGCCACTTTGGATATGGAGACGACAGCAGGCCTGATCGACGGGATGCGCGACGCGGGCGTCGAGCGCATCCGGTTCAAGAGCGACGGAACGTCCATACGTGTGCTCGGGGAGCGCGAAGATGCGGGCTGGGAGCTCGCCGAGGTGCTGATCCCGGACGCCAGTGCCCTGCTCGCGGACATCGAGCAGCGCGTCGCCCTGGGCGGCCACGAGCGGCTGGACGTGGTCTTTCGCGAGGCGACCGGCCTCCGGTTCTTCTGTGCAGTCCACTCGTCGGCGGCGGGTCCGGGCGCCGGCGGGCTCCGCCGGTGTGACCTCGTGGTCCCCGAAACAGACGTCATTCAGGACGTCCTGAACCTCTCCCGGGCCATGAGCTACAAGAACCTGGCCGCCGAGGTGGGCCGCGGCGGGAGCAAGCTCTGCTTCCACAACCCGCCCATCCCCCCCTATGACCGAGAGGCCTGGTTGGAGGCGCTGGCCGAGGAGATCGACCTCTCCGGGACGATCACGGGTCCGGATTCGGGGCTCAGCCGCGAGGACATCCTGGATCTGGCAGCGCGCACCTCCAACGTGACCGGCACCCGTGCTGGAGGAACCTCGGTCTCGGCGGCCTTCGGAGTCCACGAAGCGGTTCAGGCGACGGCGGCCGCGCTCGGGAGCCCGGTGAACGAGCTGCATCTGGTCGTCCAGGGCCTCGGAAGCCTGGGGGCGCCCCTCGCCGAGCAGCTGGCGAAGGAGGGCGCTCAGCTCACGGTCACGGACCAGGATCACCGCCGGATCGACCTGCTCCTGTCCGCCCTGACCCCGGGGGAGCGGCGCCAGGTCGGCGTCGTGGCGCCCTACCAGGCCCTGGACGTGGAGGCGGATATCCTCGTCCCCTGCGCCGTCGGCGGCCTGCTCGACACCGCCGTGGCCCGAACCCTGAAGTGCCGAGCGATCTGCGGGGGCGCCAACAACCAACTCGTGGGCTCGTCCCTCGCGGAGGAACTCGACGCCGCCCGGGCCCTGCACGATGCTGGCGTGCTGTTCGTCCCCGACTGGCTCGCATCCGCCGGAGGAACGATCCACGGCACCATGGAGGCCCGCGACGGCGACGAGTTCGATCTTCGGAAGGCGCACGCACGGATCCGACGCGTCTGCGGGTGGATGGTCGACGAGCTCCTCGAGCGCGCCAAGCGGACGGGTCGTGTCCCGCTGGAAATGGCCGTCGAGCGTTGGCTGCCGTGAACCTCCACGTTGCCGCGACGCACGTTAGGATGCCGGCTGGGCTCGGGCAATCCGGGCGAACCGCCGAGTGACGTGAGGGAGCTCGCTACATGAACTGGTTGGTGCGGGGCCTGAACAGCTCCATTGGGACCAAGTACCTGATGGCCGTGACGGGGCTCCTGTTGCTGCTCTTCGTGATCACCCACATGGTCGGCAACCTCCAGATCTATCTGGGTCCGGAGGTGTTCAACGGCTATGCGGAGATGATGCAGGGCCTGGGCACGTTGTTGTGGGCGATGCGGCTCGGTCTGCTGCTCATCCTCCTCGTGCACGTGCGGTGCGCGGTCAAGCTCACGGCGGAGGCCAAGGAGGCGCGCCCCGTCCCGTACGCAATGAAGCGTAGCGTGGCGGCGAGCTACGCATCACGGACGATGTTCATGACGGGCATGATCGTGCTCGCGTTCATCGTGTTCCACATCCTCCACTTCACGACGGGCACGTTCCACGCCGACCTCTACGCGGAGGCTCACGAGGGGAGTCATCCCGACATGTACTCCATGTTCGTGAAGAGCTTCCACCACGCGCCAACCGCGATCGCCTACATGACGGCGATGGTGCTGGTCGGCATCCACCTGTCCCACGGCGTGTCGAGCCTCTTTCAGTCGATGGGGTTCGTCCGGCCGAAGTACCGCGAGATGATCCGCGTGACCGGCCTCGGTATCACCGGGGCGATCGTAGCGGGGAACATCTCCATGCCGCTGATGTGCATCATGAACATCGTCGAGGTCCCGGGGGTGAGCTCATGAGGCTGGAATCAGGAGTTCCGTCCGGTCCGCTCGCGGACAAGTGGGACAAGCATCGCGCGGAGATGAAGCTGGTCAACCCGGCGAACAAGCGCCGGTTCCGCATCATCGTGGTCGGTTCGGGTCTCGCAGGCGGGTCCGCCGCTGCGTCGCTCGCTGAGCTCGGGTACGACGTCGACTGCTTCTGCTTTCAGGACAGTCCGCGGCGCGCGCACAGCATCGCCGCTCAAGGCGGCATCAACGCAGCGAAGAACTACCAGAACGACGGCGATTCGATCTGGCGGCTGTTCTACGACACCATCAAGGGTGGTGACTACCGCTCCCGCGAGGCGAACGTCTACCGGCTGGCCCAGGTCAGCGTGAACATCATCGACCAGTGCGTCGCCCAGGGAGTGCCGTTCGCTCGCGAGTACGGAGGGCTGCTCGACAACCGCTCGTTCGGTGGCGCCCAGGTATCGCGCACGTTCTACGCGCGGGGCCAGACGGGCCAGCAGCTCCTCCTGGGCGCGTATCAGGCGTTGAGTCGCCAGATCCACGCCAAGAAGGTCACGATGCACACCCGCACCGAGATGCTCGACCTCGTGGTCTCCGGCGGCCGGGCGGTCGGCATCATCACCCGGAACCTGGTCACGGGCGAGATCCTCTCGTGGGCGGGAGACGCGGTCGTGTTGGCAACGGGCGGCTACGGCAACGCGTTCTACCTGTCGACGAACGCGAAGGGGTGCAACGTCACGGCCAGTTTCCGGGCGTACAAGCGCGGTGCCGGGTTCGCGAACCCGTGCTTCACGCAGATCCACCCCACCTGCATCCCGGTCAGCGGTGAGTACCAATCGAAGCTCACGCTGATGTCCGAGTCGCTGCGCAACGACGGTCGGGTATGGGTGCCGACCGAGGGTGGGGACCAGCGCGCTCCGACCGCGATCCCGGAAGCGGAACGCGACTACTACCTCGAGCGACGCTATCCGAGCTTCGGCAACCTCGTACCACGCGACGTCGCGTCACGAGCGGCGAAGCGGGTGTGCGACGAAGGGCGCGGCGTCGGCAAGTCCGGCCTTGGCGTCTACCTCGACTTCAACGATGCGATCAAACGCATGGGCAAGGACGTCGTCGAGCAGAAGTACGGCAACCTCTTCCACATGTATCAGAAGATCACGGATGAGAACCCGTACGCCACGCCGATGCGGATCTTCCCCGCGGTCCACTACACGATGGGCGGGCTCTGGGTCGACTACAACTTGATGAGCAACGTCCCCGGGCTGCACGTCATCGGGGAGGCGAACTTCTCCGACCACGGAGCGAACCGGCTGGGCGCGAGCGCGCTCATGCAGGGGTTGGCGGACGGCTACTTCGTCCTCCCCTACACCATCGGTAACTACCTCGCGACCGCGGGACCGTCGCCGGTCAAGACCGACCACGACGACTTCAGCCGCACCGCAGCCGAGGTCAGTGATCGGACCCGCAGGCTCGTCGGTCGCAAGGGCCACCGCACGCCAGATCACTTCCACCGCGCGCTCGGCCAGATCCTCTGGGATCACTGCGGAATGGGTCGCAACTCCGCGGGTCTCGAGAAAGCGCTCAAGGAGATCCCGGCGCTCCGCCAGGAGTTCTGGGAAGACGTGTGCGTACTCGGCGGCGACCGGGAATACAACGTCGCGCTCGAGCACGCCGGCCGCGTGGCGGACTTCCTCGAGTTCGGCGAGATCATGGTGCGCGACGCGCTGGAACGCAGGGAGTCCTGCGGCGGCCACTTCCGCGAGGAATACCGGACGTCGGAAGGCGAAGCCGTTCGCGACGACGAGGGTCACGCACACGCCGCGGTCTGGGAGTTCCAGGGCGCGGACAAGGCCCCCGTCCGCCACCGGGAAGAGATGAGCTTCGAGTTCGTCACGCCGAGCACCAGGAGCTACAAGTAATGAACCTCGTCCTGAAGGTGTGGCGCCAGCGCAACGCGGAAGAGCCGGGCCAGCTCGAGACGATCGAGGCGCCGAGCATCAACCCGGACATGTCGTTCCTGGAGATGCTCGACGTCGTAAACGAGCGCCTCGTCGCCGAGAACAAGGAACCGATCGCCTACGACCACGACTGCCGCGAAGGCATCTGCGGTGCGTGCTCCCTCGTGATCAACGGCGTCGCCCATGGCCCGGATCGCGGGACCACCACCTGCCAGCTCCACATGCGCCGCTTCCACAGCGGCGACGAGATCGTCATCGAGCCGTTCCGCGCGAGGGCGTTCCCGGTCATCCGCGACCTCGTCGTCGACCGATCGTCGTTGGATCGGATCATCCAGAGCGGAGGCTACGTCTCCGTCTCCACCGGCGGCACCCCCGACGCCAACGAGATCCCGATCCCGAAGCGCGCCGCGGACGTCGCCATGGACGCCGCCGCGTGCATCGGCTGCGGTGCCTGCGTCGCCGCCTGCAAGAACGCCTCCGCGATGCTGTTCGTCTCCGCGAAGGCCGCCCACCTCGCGCACATCCCCCAGGGCGCGCCCGAACGCCTCGAACGCGCCCGCTCCATGGTCGCCCGGATGGACGAGGAGACCTTCGGCGCCTGCACCAACACCTCGGACTGCGAAGCCGTGTGCCCCAAGGAGATCAGCATCGAGTTCATCGGCGAACTCAACCGCGACTTCCGCCAGGCTCTCCTCGCGGGGCGATAGCCGGGAGCGCGCTCCCCGAAGATCACGCCGGTCGCCGCCACCCCTCGAAGATCTTCTTCAAGACCGTCTTGATCCCGCTCTTCTCTTCATCGGTGTAGCCGTCGGCGAGGGCGGTGAGGAGACGGTCGGTGTCTTCGGCGACTTCCTTCATCGTGCCGATGCGGCGACGGGGGCTCTTGCGGATCATCTTCTCGATGAGCCGCGCGACGGGATTGACGACGCTCTCGTTGAGGCGCGATACCGGGATCGGGTCCTCCTTGAGCGTGGCCTTCAGGACCTCCGTCGTGTGCCGCCCCTGGAACGCGACCTGGCCGGTGAGCAGTTCGTAGAGGATGACGCCCAGCGAGAAGATGTCGGCGCGATGATCGATGTCCTCGCCCCGGATCTGCTCGGGCGCGGAGTAGGCGGGCGTCCCGATGTACGTTCCCTGGCGCGTCAACACGATGGACGCGTCGAGGTCCTTGGCGATGCCGAAATCGAGCACTTTCACCACGCGATCAGCGCGGATCATGATGTTCTCGGGCTTCAGGTCGCGATGGATGACCTGGGCTTCGTGGGCCGCCTGGAGCGCGTTGGCCACATCGCGGCAAACCTCCAGTGCCCACTCGACGGCGAACACGCCGTCCTCGGTGAGGATCTCGAAGAGGTTGCGGCCGTCGACGAACTCCGACGCGATGTAGATGCGGCCGTGCTCGCGGCCCAACGCGTAGACCCGGACGAGATTCGCGTGGCGGAGCAGCCCGAACTTGCGGCCCTCACGCTTGAACCGCGAGATCGCCTCACGGTCGGCCATCCCGTCCATGCGCAGGAACTTGATCGCGACCGGACGGTCGTTCTTCTCGTCGTGGGCCTTGTAGACGGCACCCATGCCACCTTCACCGAGGCGCTTCCCGATCACGAGGCAGCCGTCCTGCCCGAATCGCTGGCCGATGAGTTCGTCGGTGGCGTCCGTCATGGTGGGGCGATTGTAGTCTGAGCGGCGTGGACTGTCCCGAGCAGCGCGCTATCCGTCCTCGCCGATCGCCTCGACGGGACACTGCTCGAGGGCGTCGCGGCACAGCTGGATCTCGTCGTCGTTCTCCGGCTGCTTGAACACGTAGTCGTGGTCCCCTTCGTCACTCTCCTTGAAGTTGGCCGGAGCGATGTCGGGACACAGGGAGCACAGGATGCACTCCTTGTCGACGTAGAAGCCGCCGGGAGCGTTGTCTTCCCACTTCTGGGTCTTGTCGGCCATGGTCTCGCGCTCCAGCCCGTCAGGGGCCGGTTCAGGGTAGCCCGGGGAGTGAGGGCTTCAAGAGCGTGGAATCGACCGAGCTCAGAGGTCCTTCAACGCCTTCTCCCCCGCCTCCAGCGAGATCAGTTTCCCGCCCCCCTCGCGCCACTTCGTCACGGCCTTGTTCTCGTCGAACTCCTGGCCCGTCAGGTGGATCAAGGACTCCATGACCTGGGTGATCCAGAAGTTCCACCGCTCCTGCCTGGCCTTCCAGTACGCGCCCGGCGGGTTGCTCCCGGCATCGACGTTCACGGGCTCGGGCAGGTCGACGTGCCGGCCGAGGAAGATGACCGAGTCGATGGATCGGTGATAGCGAACGGTCTGCACGATCTCCCGCTGCACCTCCTTCGACGCCTTCTCGAAGAGGTTCTTCATGTCCCGCATTGGCGGAGCACTCTTGTGGCGGCGGAACGCCTCCATGACGGCGATCATCACGTCGGTCTTCTTGTGATTCGGCTTGCTCTTGAACGCCGAGTTCAGAGACTTCAGCGCGGCGCTCTTCTCCTGGAGTGCGAGCCCGGACGCCGCCGCCGCCCTGACGAGCGGCGAAGTGTCCCTCATCGCCCGGGCGAGACACTTCGCGATGATCGCATGCTGGTAGGACGTGACCCGATCGAGCGCCGCGAGGCGGATCTTCTCGTCCTTCGACTTGTAGTCGGAGTTGAACTCCTTCTGAGCCGTCCGCGCGGTGTCCTTGGACACCCGTTGGGCACGCTTCGGTTGCGCAACACCCGAGGTGCAGAGCGCGAGAACCAGAGCGGCCAGAAAGCCGACAGTTGCGTGTGGGCGCGTCATCGATTGGCCTCCGGCGGGACTGCATACATGTTACCCGAACTGCAGGCTCCGTTTCTCCACCCCCTCTCGACCCGGCAGCTCAAGAGGGGAACGTCGGCAGGCCGACAGGAGCTTTGCCGCCTCTATGACGGCACTTACGCCAAGCCGGGACGACCCCGGACTCCGCTGGAACCCAATGAGGGAAAGGGCTCGGACGAAATGAAGTCTGTCACGTCCGTCCTGCTGTGCGCTCTGTGCACCTGGTCTGCCGCCGCTCAGGAACCAAACACCTCCGGCGGCCTCCTCGTCTTCGCGGGAGTCGACGACGGGAGCTACCCGTTGCAAGTCACCGTGCTGGAGCCGTCGTTCACCATGGACGTCACCGGGGCGCCGTCGCTGCCCTTCACGCTGTTCACCGGCGGACTCGTCCCGGGTTCCGCGATCACCGCGGCGCTGCAGCTGGTCGATGTCGGAACGCCCCCCGCCTACTCGGACTGGGTCATCGTCATGGACGGACTCAACCCCGCGGGCAGCTTCCTCAACTTCTTCGCGTTCACGGACGCCTCCGGTTCGGCGTCGTTCACGTTCCCGTCTGGTCAGCCGGCGAGCGCATCGACGGTGAACATCCAGGGCGTGATCTGGGACCCCGCGCACCCCGACACGTTCGACCTGACCGCGGCCACCCAGCTGAGCCTGCAACCGTGCACCGGCACGCCGCTCGCCCTGGGCGACGATGCCTTCGTCCAGGTCGTGTTCAGCTCGTGGACGTTCCCGTTCTACGGCACCAGCTACACGGACGCGTTCATCGGCTCGAACGGCTACGTCACGTTCGGCGCCGGCGACACGGGATTCATCCAGTCCGAGATCAATCACCAGTCCGGCCCACCGCGTATCGCCGACTTCTGGGACGACCTCTCGCCCAACCTCCAGGGATCGGTCATGTTCAACGACGACCTGGTCGGCTCCGCGACCGTCTGCCGCCTGGGCGTAGCGCACTTCGCCGTGGCCGGCCCCTACGCGCTCAACACGACGCGTCTCGGAATCGACACGTTCGGCAACATCCTGATCGACTGGCCCAACGGCCTCCAATCCTCGATCGACCCGCTCGTCGGCATCTCGCCGGGAACCAACCTCAGCAACGCACCGATCATGGTCCTCTCCCTCGGCAACGGCTACCTCGGCGCGGTCAACGAGTCGATCTACGAGGTCTTCAACAACACCACGCGACCGTTCAATCTCGGCGGCCGCGCGCTCTCGTTTACCCCGATGGGATCGGGCGACCAGTACCGCCTGGACGTGCAGTAGCCGGCCGTCGCGAGCGACCCCGCCCAGAGCGGACCTCCAGGTCCGCGCTCCCGTTGGCGGAGATCGCTTCACCGGCGCATGAGGTCCGCGCTCCGCGGAGGCTCGGCCGCGACAGCTACTTCATCAGCGCCGCGAGTTCGTCCGCCTGTTCCTCTGCCCGTTGCGACAGGTCGGTGATCTCGGCGCGGTCGATCCCGAAGCGCGCTTCCGCATCCGAAGCGAGGCGCTCGAGTCCCGCCTCCGTTTCCGCCTCGCGGAGGTGGCCGACGAGCTGAACGGCGGGTTCCGCGTCATCCTCGTCAGCGTCATGGTGTCCGCCGATTCCACCCACGAGGGGGGTCGGCAGCTCCCACAGAGTCGCCATCATCGAACCGATCTCGGCGTGGTCCCACTGGAAGGCCTCGTGCTCCAGATGCTCGAGAGCCGCATCCCCCTGCGCGTGCCACGCTTCGAGCACGCTGCCGTACGCTTCGCCCTTGACCGACGCGAGTACGGGCACGGCCATGTCCTGGAGGAGCGCGGAGGTGAACGACTGCTCCTCGGTCGCCGGGTGCAGGCGAGAGGCGAGCAGGCGCGCCATCGTCGC
>NZBC01000126.1 GCA_002687715.1 Planctomycetota bacterium
CTCGCTTCGCCTTCCTTGCCAGGCGCCGCTCTGGGCGCTTCGCTCGCCTCGGAGCCGATTGACTCACAGCCTCTGGAGGTCCGCGCTCCCCGGGGTGGCCACGCGTCAGCGGATCAGCGGGAGCCGGGCCTCGTGGACGCGACGGCGGATCGGGGCGAGCTCTTGCTTCTTGAACGCCTCGAACCGGGTCAGGAATCCGTCGAACACCGCCTTCGACGTCTTCATCACGGCACGGTCGCTGGCGGACGGTGCGCCCCAGGTAGAGCCGAGCCGGCGGCGGGCTCGCCCGACCTTCGATCGGATCGATGCGCCGCGGTCGAAGATGCCCTGACGCTCGCCGGAGTGAGACACCTCGTCGCGGAGACTCGTTGCCGTGTCGCGGACACGCTGGACGTCCTTCTTCAGCGCCTTCAGGCCGTCGGTGGCCGGGTCCTTCAGGAGTCCCAGCGCGAGGTCGAGATCGGCTACGGCGTCCTTCAGCGTGTCGACCGCTTTCGTGAGACGCGCGTTCCATCCGTCCACGGTCGCGAGGGCTTCGGCGTGCTGCCGCCGCGCTTCGGCGTCGTGGGGGACTCGCGGGTCGGGAAGGACCTGGACCGGACCGCGGACGACGAAGTCTCCGAGTGCGAGCTCGAGCGTGTACGTCCCGGGCACCACCGGCAACCGGTTGCCGCCGCGCCGGCGCTCGGACGATGTGTCATCACTCTTGGATTCGCCGTCCCGCCGAAGGTCCCAGGTGACGCGGTTGAGTCCGAGGTCGACGTCGACGCTCCACTCGCGGAGCTGCTCGTCCTTGCCGTCGCGGATGCGCACCTTCAGCTTCTCTTTCTCGTCCTTCTTGGGGTCGGAGTCGTCACCGACGAAGAACGAGATGAGCGCGCCGTTGGGGCGGTTCTTGGCCTTGAACATCGCGTCGCCCGTGAATCGGGTGCCGTCAGGTTGACGGATCCGCGCCTGCACGGCCGGTGGAACGGGGGAGAGGCGTATCCGGGC
This sequence comes from Planctomycetota bacterium, assembly GCA_002687715.1. Lineage (GTDB taxonomy): Bacteria > Planctomycetota. Next base: position 994 of record NZBC01000126.1, read on the forward strand.
ATCGGTGGCGTCGCGCAGCTTGCGCAGGGGGCGGATGTCGTCGATGACGAACGCCCCGCGGCCGTGCGTCGCGACTACGAGATCGTGATCACGGTCGTGAGTGTGGATGGCGCGGACGGGGGCCGTCGGCACCCCGTGGGTCCACTTCGTCCACTGGCCGCCGCGGTCGAATGAGACCCACAGGCCGAACTCCGTGCCGAGCCAGAGCAGGTTCTGGTCGACGGGATCCTCCTCGATGACGTGGGCGAACCCCCACGGACGGCCGACGCTCGTGCTGGCCGGTGGGTTGGCGAGACTCTTCCAGCTGGTGCCGTGGTCCTCGGTGACATAGACGTAGGTCGTGTGATTGGCCCGGCGGTGGTCGTCGAACACGACGTAGGCGCGGCCGTCCGAATGGCAGGACGCTTCCACGTGCGGACACCACGTTTGCGGTGGCAGGCCCTGGATTGCCGATGTCACGTTGGTCCACTGCTCGCCCGCGTCCCGGGTGACGTTGACCTGGCCATCGTCGCTCCCGGTCCAGATCACTCGTTCTTCGCGCGAGCTCGGTGCGATCGTGAGGACGCAGCAGTGGTTCTCCGCGGCGGTGACGTCGCGCGTGAGTCCGCCGGATTCCGACTGCTTGAGCTTCGCCGGGTCGTTGGTCGTGAGGTCGGTAGAGATGATCGACCACGAATCGCCGAGGTCGGTGCTGCGATGCACGAACTGGCTACCGTAGTACAGCGTCCCGTCGTGGCGCGGGTCGAGCGCGATGCCGGCGTTCCACGCGAACCGCAGGTCGACGCCAGCCGGAGTGGGCGGGCGCACGTTGCGGCGTTCGCCGGTACGCCACGCGGATCGCATGAGGTTGCCACCCTGCGACATGCAGAACGCGAGCGCGTCCTGACCGCGGACGGGCACGGTGCCGAACCCGTCGCCGAAGCCGACCTCGCGCCAATGGTGATTGCGGATGCCGCCGTTCTCGAACACGCGGCTCGGACCGCGCCACGACCCGTTGTCCTGCAGTCCGCCGTACACGTTGAACGGCACCGAGTCATCGGTGGCCACGTGATAGAACTGCGCGAGGGGCAGGTTCTCCACGAATCGCCAGCTTCCGCCGCGATCTCGTGAGATCGCGATGCCGCCGTCACTCCCGTTGATGAGCATCTGCCCGTTATCCGAAATCCACATCGCGTGGTGATCGGGATGCACCCGGGCGAATGGCAGCACCGTTTCGAACGTCCGACCGCCGTCGTGGCTCACGTCGAGCAACGATGCCAACCGATATACCCGGTTCTCGTTCGTCGGATCGACTCGGATGTCCGCGTAGTAGAACGGCCGCGGGTTCACGCCCCGATCGTCGTTGACCTTCTTCCAGGTCTCGCCCCCGTCGTTCGACCGGTGCAACGCGCTGCGCTCTGCCTCCACCAACGCGTACACGACGTTCGGCGAGCTCGCAGCGACCCCGAGCCCGATCCGTCCGAGTTCACCCTTCGGCAGCCCGTCCTCCGAGGTTCGCCGTTGCCACGTCTCTCCGCCGTCCCGCGTCGCCCAGATCCCGCTCCCTGGTCCGCCGGAATGGAAATGCCACGGCAATCGGCGGTGTTCCCACATTGCGCACACCAGCCGATCCGGGTTTCGAGGATCCATGACCAGGTCCGCCGCGCCGGTCTTCGCATCGACGAACAAGACCTGCTTCCACGTCCGTCCGCCGTCTCGCGTCCGGTACACCCCGCGCTCGCGGTTCTCTCCCCACGATGACCCCAACGCAGCGACGTACGCTACCTCCGGGTTTCGCGGATGGAGCACGACCCGCGTGATCTTCTCCGTTCCGATCAGCCCGAGGTGATCCCACGTCCGACCGGCGTCCCGCGTCCGGTAGACCCCGTTTCCGACCCCGGCACTGTTGCGAGGGTTCCCTTCTCCGGTCCCCACCCACACCACGTCCGGCGTGTGGGGGTCGATGGCGACGGCGCCGATCGAAGAGACGGGTTGATCGTCGAACACGGGCGTCCACCGCGCCCCACCTCCCGTAGACTTCCACACCCCACCGGTCGCTGCTCCGACCCAGATCACCTTCCCATCCGGCGTCGCATCCACCGCCGCGACCCGCCCACTCATCCCCGCCGGCCCGATGACTCGTGCCGCCATCGCTTCGAGGCGTGCGACATCCGGGCCGCCTCCGTTCTGCGCGAAAGACGAGACGGTAGACAGCAACACGACGCAGCAACAACCCAGGATCGACGAGCGCATGGCATCATCGTAGCGGAGGGCGCATGCCGGAGTTCGTGATCTACACCGATGGTGGCTGCAAACCCAACCCCGGACCGGGGGGGTGGGGTGCGGTGGTCCTGCGGGGAGATCGGAAGAAGAAGGTGCGCGAGTTGTCGGGGCGGGAGGATGAAACGACCAATAACCGGATGGAGATCACCGCGGCAGTGGAGGGACTGCGGGCGATGAAGGACGGGGCGGATGTGCTCGTGGTGACGGACTCGCAGTATCTGCGGCAAGGTGTGACGTCGTGGATGAAGGCGTGGAAGCGGCGGGAGTGGCGTACGACGACTGGCGAAGCAGTGCGGAATCGGGACCTGTGGGAGGTGCTCGATGTGGAGGTCGGGCGGTGTTCCGTGGCGTGGAAGTGGGTGCGGGGCCACACGGGTGATCGGTGGAACGAGCGCGCGGATCAGCTCGCGACGTTGGCGCGAGATCGCGAGGGCGTGTCGAGCGGGAGCAGGCCGTTCCTGCCCGCGGATCGAGTGGTGGCGCACCTCGGGGTGAGCACGGCTCCCGAGCATGGTGACGGGGCGTTCGCGGTCGTGCTCCTATGGAAGGGACGCGAGCGCGTCCTGCGTGAAGTCGTGCAGGGAGAGCCCGTGAATCGGGTTCACCTGCGCGGAGTCCTGGCCTTGCTGGCGGTGTTGAAACGGGACGTGACGGTCGAGGTGCGCACGGCGAACCGGTACGTGACCCAGGGGATGGAGCGGGTCCTGGAAGGCGCGCCCACCACCCGGCGGAGCGCGTACGCCAACGCGGACCTGTGGAAGGAGATCAAAGAGGCGGAGGAGGGGCATCGGCTGGTGGCGACGTTGACTCGCCAGGATGATGCCGGAGTCGAACGGGCGCGTGCGACGGCGCGTGAGCTGCTCAACGGTTCGTGAGTCGTTGTCCGGGAGCGCGGACCTGGAGGTCCGCGCTCCCGTGGAGAGGGGGAGCTGGTCAGTTCTTCGCCGGGACGACGCGCACGGCGTCGATGATGACGTAGCCGTTGGTTCCGCGGTTGGAGATCGAGACCGTGGCGCGTCGCGGCGCGAGATCGAAGGTGCCGAGGTCGGTCCAAGTCGAGTCGATCTCGGGGCTCCGCCGTTGATCGACGGTGACGGTTTGGGGGCCCGTGGCCGTCCGGATCCTCACCGGCACGTTGCTGGCGCGGTTCCCGTGCGCCGAGTACGCCAGGAGCAGGCGATAGCGGCCCCGCTGCCTCACCGGGATCTTGAACGTCGCGGTCAGCGATCCCTTTGCGGTGTGGTTGTCGTGCCGGTAGCCGCGGTGGACGAACGGCCCGATGCTCATGGAATGGACCCAGGCACCCTCGAGAGTGGCTTTCTCGTCGTCGACCACGATGCCGGAGATCTTCGCCGGGTCGACGCCGACCACCCGCGGCGCTGTCCCCCAGTGCAGGATCTGCCCCTGGGCGAGGAGCCGTTGCCGCAGTGCGTCGTAGACGACGTCTTGCACGGCGAGATCGGCGCCAGGCGTGGCGCCGCGTGCCAGAGTGACTGCGATCGCTGCGGAGTGCCCGAGGATCATGAACACGGGTTCCATGCGAATGGAGCCGTAGGCCATGTGGGACGCGCTCAGGCACACGGGAACCAACAGGTTCTCGCACTCCACGCGGCGCGGGACGATCGCCCGGAAGGCGATCGGATATGGCTGACTCGGTGGGACCTGGATGTCGCCCTCGTTGCGGACGTGGCCGTTGGCGTCGACGTAGCGGCGCACGTTGTGCGAGTCCATGTTGTAGGCGGCGAGTCCGACTGCGTCCTTCTCGATTCGCTGGCCGAGGCAGTGGGACTCGGTCATCACGCACGCGGCGACCATGCGCCGGCCCTCGCGGACGTAGAGCTCGTGCGGCCAGCTTCCCGTCTCGACGAACTCGTCCTTCGCGAGCCCCCATCGGGAGACCTTCGCGCGTACGGCTTCGGGAGACCGGGGGTGGTTCGCGAGCGTCCACACCAGACCCTGCTGCCAGAGTCGGTGGTGCTTGAAGATCCTCTCGCGCTCCTTCCAACCCGCCTCGGGCCACCGCCAGCTCATACCGATGAAGTCGGTGGACACCGCGAAGTTGTTGTTGGTGTCCGTCTTGCGGTTGGGCATCCGGATGGAGTTCCACGGGATGCGATGGTCGCCAGCCTCGAGGTTGCGCAGGAGCAACTCGAAGTCGAGTGGGTCGTAGTCGTCCGGCTTCTCGAACGGTACCTGGTTCTCCCTCACGTCCGTGAGGCACATCCGGAAGTTGTAGGCCTGGACCCGCTTGTCTCCAGCGCCCTCTCTTTGCTCCCCGCCGGTCTGGATGCCACGGATCAGGCCGCTCTTCGAATCGCCGGGTACCTGGTACGGATCGACGTTGCGGATGAACTGGTGCTTGACCGACCGACGGACCTGAACCCCGTTCAGCGCCTCGCCGTGGAGCGCACACGACTCTCGGCCGACCGTGTAGCTGACACCTGCCTTCGCGAGCAAGTCGCCTTCGTACGTCGCGTCGATGAAGAAGCGACCAGTCACGTCGGGGCGCTCGATCAGTGCGATTGATCGGATGCGACGCCCCGCGACGTTCGCGCCGCGATGCAGGTCCAGGCGGGCCTCCAGCAGGACCGGGACGTCCGCCTCGACGAGCATTTCGTGGAAGACGCGCTCCGCGACATGGGGTTCGAAGCGCCACATCGCATCTTCGTCGCGCCAGGTCGGCGAGGTGTCGCGCCTCTCCTGACGCCACGCTTGGTCGCTGCCGTAGTGACGACGCACCCGCCGGTAGAACTCCCGCGATACTCCGCCGATGGCGCGTTTGTTCCCGATGTCGGTCGCTCCGAGTCCGCCGGCACTGAGTCCGCCCACACGACGACCCGGTGCCACGAGGAGTACGGCCATCCCCTCGCGCTTCGCCACCACTGCTGCGATCACGCCGGCCGACGTCGCCCCATAGACCACGAGGTCCCAGGTGCGGAGGCCCATGTCGTCGGGTGGCCGGGGGAGGGTTGGTCGGTGAGGGGGCGCGGGGGGTTGGCTGATGGCGGCGGCTAGGAAAACGACGTACGGGATGAGGGTGCGCACGACGCCATCTTCGACGTCAGCTTCGGGTGATCAAGTCCCGACGAGGCAGACCCGGGCCACCGGCTGGACAGAAGACCCTCGGCGCGCGATCCCGGTCCGGGCTACGCTGCTCCCATGAAGAGTGTCGGTGGGTGCGTCGTCGGGTTGATCGGTGTCCTGTCTCTCGCCGCCCCCGGGGTCGTCCGGGCCCAGGCGCCGCTGCTGCCGCGTGACGACCTTCCGGCGACGTTCGGGCTCGCGGCGTGGCCGTATGGACTCGGGGATCGTCCCGCGGGCTGGCCGGAGAAGCCTCCGCCCGCACGCCTCGCTCTCGGCCGCGCGCTCTTCTTCTCCCCGATTCTCTCTGCCGACCACAAAGTCGCCTGCGCGTCGTGTCACCAACCGGCACACGGGTTCTCGACTCCTGACGCGTTGCCGCCGGGCGTGAATGGCGAGCATGCGGCCCGCCATCCGCCGAGCCTCTTCAACCGCGCGCTCGGGACCTTGCACTCCTGGGACGGCCGGGCGCCGTCGCTGAAGGAGCAGGTCGTGATGCCGATCGAGAATCCTGTCGAGATGGGATTACCGCTGCCGAAGGCGCTGGACCGACTGCGCTCGGACCAAGAATGGGCCGCCCGCTTCGAGACCGCGTTCGGCGACCGCGAGGTTACGAAGGACCGCCTCTCCGACGCGCTCGCGTCGTTCGTGTCCCGTATCACGCACGGGGACACCGCCGTGGACCGGTTCCAGGGCGGGCGTGACCGGAACGCGTTGTCCGTCGCGGAGCGTACGGGTCTCTGGATCTACGAGAGCAAGGGTCGGTGCTGGATGTGTCACAGCGGTCCGAACTTCACCGACGAGGGTTTTCACAACACCGGCATCGGATCGTCATCGACGCGCGTTGCGCCCGGCCGATCTGCGGTCACGGGGGACGGCGACGATCGCGGACGATTCCGGACGCCTACTCTGCGTGGGCTCGCTCTGACCGCTCCGTACATGCACGACGGGAGCGTCGCGACGTTGAAGGAAGTGGTCGCGTTCTATCGTGGAGGTGGACGCAAGAACGCCAACCTCGATCCTCGGATCCGGCCGCTCGATCTCACCGATGAAGACGCCGCCCATCTGCTCGCGTTCCTGAAGGCGCTCTCGCGCCGGGGCGGCTGAGTGTTCGTCACTCGCTGACGCGTTTTCTCAACCACGCGCGGGCGACCGCCCACTCGCGCTCGACGGTTGCGACAGACACCTCGAGGATCTCGGCGATCTCGCCCATCTTCAACCCGCAAAAGAACCGCAACTCCACGAGTCGGGCTTTGCGCTCATCGAACGCGACGAGCTCGTCGAGCGCCTCATCGAGCGCGACGAGGTCTCCCGCCCGGGCTTCGAAGAGCACCATCGCTTCGTGCAGAGGAGACCGTTCACGGTCGCCGCCGCGCTTCTGCGTCTTGCGCGCGCGTGCGTAGTCGACGAGCATCGAACGCATCGCCTTCGCCGCGACGCAGAAGAAGTGCGACCGGCTCGACCACGGGGCTTCCTGGTCGACGAGCCGCAGACAGGCCTCGTGCACGAGGTCGGTGGGCTGGAGAGAGTGACCCTGCACCTGCTGCTGCATCTGGCGCGCCGCGAGGTCGTGGAGCTGCTCGTAGATGATCGGAATGAGGCGCTCGCGGGCTGCGGGATCGCCCGATTGTGCGGCCTTCAACAATCTCGTGACGTCCGGGTCTCCGGCGGAAGCGCTCATCTTTGGGACAGGTTAGCAGCCCGGTCACTCGATGGTCATGCTCGCGGCTCACCAACTCGCAGACCGGAGTCACCGATCGCGGTTCTTGGTGCCCTCGGTGAGGAGCTCGAGGTAGCGGCGGCAGCCGTCGATCTTGCCGGCGACGCCCCATTGGCCGGGCGCCGCCTTCTCGACGGCGTTGAGGAGTCGGAGCGCCTTGCGCCAGTGGCGGCGTGCGTCGCCAGCGTGGTGCTGGACCACGGCGGGACTGGCGCCGGCTTGGCCCATGCGTCCGAACGACGTCAGGCCAAGACTCGTCAGCGCCTCCGCCAGGTCGCTCTGAAAGCGGAGGTTGTCGGGATCCGAGTCGTGAAGGTCCTGGATGATGGCGAGCGCTTCGTCGTTGAGCGCCGCACCCTTCTCGACCTCGCCGAGTTGCACCTGGATGTCTCCGAGCTGATTCAGGGCGATGCGGAGGTTCAGGCGGACCTGTACGTTCTCGGGGGCGGCGGCCTCCCGCTGCTGAGCGAGCGCGAGCGCCTCCTGGAACGCGTCGCGCGCCCCCGTCGTATCTGCAGACCGGAGCCGGGCGATCCCGACGCGCGAGAGTGCGATGCCCAGTCCGCTGGCGAAACCCATGTTTACCGGGTCGCTCTCGTGGAGACGCCGCAACGTACCGATGGCCAGCTCGTACTCGCCCGCGGCGTCGGTCGGCTTGTTGTCGGCGTAGAGGAAGAAGTCTCCGGTGACGCGATGGAACACCGCGCGGCGGAACATCCCCGAAACGTCGCGAGTCCCTTCGGGAATGAGCGCGTCAAGGCGCTCCTTGAGGGCGACCTGGATCCGGCGAGCCGTTTCGACTTCGCCGGTGTTCCAGGTGTAATGGAGGAGCTGCTGTCGCCAGCTCAGCCATGACGACCATGCGTCGACCCCGGAGTCGTCCCGCGGAGTGGGGAGGTTGTCGAGGGCGGCGGTCATCAGCGCCGACGCTTTTCGGTGATCTCCCCGCTGCTCCGCCAACCAGGCGAGGCCGGCCTGGATCTGCGCGGTGATTCCCAAAGCGAGCTCGCCGACGACTTCGTGGTCGCACCAGGGGCCGGCCTCGGCGAGTACGGCTTCGTAGCGTATCCGCGCGTCTTCGGGGTCGTCGATCTCCGCCGAATAGTCGGCGATGTGGGTGCGCACCGAGAGCACGTCGATGCGCCGCTTCGGGTCGTCGGGGCGCAGGGCGGCGAGGCGCTCGACGATCGGCAACGCTTTCTCCAGCGTCACACGCGCTTTCGCCGGGTCGCCGCGACCATCGAGTGTGCCCTGGATCTCGGCCACGGTGACGTAGGACCGTGCAGTGATCTGCAGCAGATCGGCGCGGCCTCCGCTCTCGGCGCGCAACGCGTCCAGATACCCGCTGATCCGTTCGACGAGGTCCTGTCGCAACGGCGTCGACCCCGGGAGGTCGGCGAGGCGTCGTTGCAGGTCGTTGATTACCCACTGCGAGAGTTCGTGTCCGTGGTCGAGTAGGCGCTCCGCCTCCTCGGCGCGCTGTTGCTCGGCCTCGCGCGCGCGCTCTCGCTGGATGGCGAGCGTCCACGCGACGATCGCCCCGACCACGACGACCACCGCGACGACGCTCGTGGCGACGACGAGCGCCCGGTTGCGGCGGGCGAACAGCCGCAGCTGATAGCCGGGGGTAAGTGGGCGCGCGAGCACGGGCAATCCGTCGCGCCACCGGTCGAGGTCGTCGCCGAGGGCGGCTGCGGAGTCGTAGCGGCGTCCGGCTTCGGTCGCGAGCGCCTTGAGGACGATCGTGTCGAGGTCACTGGAGAGGCCGGGCCGCCGCCGTGACGGGCGCAGCACCGCCGACTCCGTCACCCGCTCGATGAGCTTCGGGAGGGAGAGCCCCTGGACGTCATGTGGACGCTCCCCGGTCAACAGCTCGTAGAGGATCACACCGAGCGAGTACACGTCCGTGCGCGCGTCGAGGTCCTCGGTGCGGCCGGCGAGCTGCTCCGGGCTCATGTACGCCGGCGTCCCGA
>NZBC01000127.1 GCA_002687715.1 Planctomycetota bacterium
CAAAGGTGACGAGGTTGATCCCGTCCGTGCCGACGCTGGTGACCGACGTCGTGCCCCCATTCACGAAGTTGAGCCCCGAGGCGGCGCCGATGGTGGAGAAGGCACTGTCGATGGCGGTGGAAGGGTTGCTGCCGGCGGTCATGTTGGGCAACCCCGGTCCGGTCTGGTTGTTGATGCGGTAGGTGATGGTGGCGCCTTGGGGCCAGGAGAGGGCGACCACACCGCCGGAGGTATTGATGCGCTGCTCGACGTGACCGTGGAGAAAGAGCGGTGCGGCGGCGAGCGCCGCTACGACGATGAGAAAGCGGAGGGCGCGCATCACTTGCCCCTCCGAACCGGCTTCGCCGCCAGCGCGGTCACCCGGGTCTTGAACGTGGCGAGGTCCGGCGCCGGCACCTTGCCACCGGGCTGGAACCAGCGCTTCACCACGTGCCGCGTCCACGGCCCGAAGCGCGGGGACATCCGGCCATCGGAACGGGTATCGACATGGAACCGTCCCTGTGCGCAGCCATGGGTCCGCCACTGCCCCAGTACGTCCTTCTTGAGAAAGACGACGACCGTCTCACCGGGCTGGTAGCGAGCCATCCCCGGAACCCATTGGCCCACGGGCGGCATCACACCGCCGGGTTCCATCAACGAGAGCTTCGCGGGCACCTTCCCCTTCCACGTCTCCGTCACCCGAAGCGTCGTCGTCGTCCAGATGAGGGTGTGGTCGGCGTTCCACTGGCAGCGGTTCTGGAGAACCACGGCGAGGACGACGGCCTCGGCCTCCCTCGCGAGCTGACCGAGGTCCTTTTTGATCAGCGTCGTGCCGCCGGCGGGGCACACGATGAGGGCGAGCAAGACGAAGCCCATTATTGCGCGCTTCATGGAAACATCTCCGAAACTCGTAGCGGGATAGAAGACCGTCAGAGGGGTGGGGCCGCTAAACGGTGAATCCACCATGGCCGGAGGACGATCGCGTTGCAACGATTCCGGCAGATTCTCGCCAACTTCGTCGAACCCCCCGGTGGGCGGCTCAGCGCTTGCGAAGCGCCGTGTCGCGAAGCTGGCAGAGGAACATGTAGGTACGACCCGGGTCGCGAGGCCCGAGGCTCAGATCGGCCCGGTCCTCCGCGAGCTGCAGTGCGTCTTCGGTCGCTTCGATGACCCGATCCCATTTGCGATAATAGAATGCGAACGTGCATTCCATGAGCAGCGCCGCGAACCGCTCGTGATCCTGGGCCGGGCGCTCTCCCCCGAGCCCGAGCTGCTGGATCTCGCGGACGTGGCCAAGCGCTGATCGCACCTCGCTCTTGAGTGGCCCGTAGAGGTCCGTGATCGCGGTCGGCTCCTGCCGTCCGGCGAGCTGGAACCCGACCCGCGCATAGACCTCGTGGGAGTACTGCAGTCGTGGGCGGAAGTCGACGTCCAGACGCATGGCCTCCCGCAGAAGCAACCGAGCCGTCTCCCGCTCTCCGAGGACGAGGAGCAACCGCGCTTGCAGCGATCGGGCGTCCGACTCCGTCAATTCGTCGTCCGTCTCGTCGGCGATCTTCTCGGCGCGGGCAGCAAGGTCCCGCAGCGTCCCGGCGAGAGCCGCGTCCAGATTGGCGACGGGATGGCGTGACTCCGCCTCCGAGATCGTCTTGGCGCGCGCGCTGAGGGCGCAGACCCGGGCGCGCTGCTGGCGCACCACACTCCGCGCGCTTTTCGCGGCGCGGTCCAGGATGGCGACCGCCCGCCCGGGCTCCCCCTCGTGCAGGAGCTGTTGCGCCTGGATCATCCGCAGCTTCCAATGATCGGGCCACGTCGTCACGGCGCGGTCCAGCAGCGTCCGCATCTCTCCGATCCGGCCGAGGCGCATGTAGAGTTCGCAGATGATTGCCGCCTCTTGCGGTGCCCATTGCGACCACGGGATCTGCAGATCCAGGTACCGCCTGGCGGTCTCGCGGGCCTGACCCAAACGCCCGAGCACGAGCTGCTGCCGCGTGATGTTGCGTAGGGCAGCGGAGCGGTATTCACCGTCGCGTTGCAGCCCCTCGAATCCCACGAGGGCAGCGAGATCCCGCCCGGTCGCGGCGAGCCACACGGCGTGGGCATTGCGAACGCGGTAGCTGCCACGATCGACCTTGCGCGCCAGATCCACCTCGGAAAGCTGATGCCTGAGCGGCATCCCCGCCACGTTCATCGCGATGATGGTGAACACGTGCTCCTCGGCGCGACGGTCCGCGCCCCGGGCACCGGAAACGGGGAGAGCGTCGAGCTCGATCCGTTTCCCATCGCAGATTGCGAGCAACGCCGCGACGTCACGCCCAAGAAGCCCGGCCAGCTCCCGCCTCGCCCCCTCCAGATCGGGTGGTCGTCTGCGCAGCGCCACCACGGCCCGCGCCATTCGAGCCGTATTCGCGCGGCGCGCGTCCCAATCAAAGACCTCCGATCCGCCAAGTTCACCGAGCAGGTGATCGAGGACGCCGGTGTCCTGCGCCTCGCCACCCTCCTGGATCCGGTCGACGAGCTCGGTCAACCGCGTCGCGGCGCGCAGCTCTTGCTCGAGCCGCACGACCTCCGAAGCCCCGCCCCACCGGGTGCGCATCGACTCCACAACCCGGGCCGCGGTGCGCTCTTCGCCGCGTTCCAGCAGTTGCTCGACCTGGTCGACGTTCGTTTCCAGCGCCTCACGGTCTGACCGCAGGTTGCGGAGAACGAGCGCCATCATCGTGACGGTGACGAGGAACAGCCCGCCGACGATCAACGACGCGCGACGATGGCGTTGCGCGAGCTTGACCACGCGAGTGAGCGGGCCGGTTCGCCGCGACACCACGGGCTCGCCGTCGAGAAACCGCTGCAGATCGTCGGCCATCTCCGCCGCGCTGGAGAACCGGCGTTCGCGGTCCTTGTCCATCGCCCGGAAGATGATCGTCTCGAGGTCGCGGTTGGCCAGCGTGAGCGACGGCGGGTCCTGAAAGAGGATCTGCCGGATCATCACCTCGGGATCGGTGCCCTCGAACGCGCATTGTCCAGCGGCGGCTTCGAACAGCGTGGCGCCCAGGGAGTAGACGTCGGTGCGAGCGTCGAGCGTCGTGGTCGAGGTGCCGGCCCGCAGTTGCTCCGGCGACATGTAGGGCAAGGTGCCCGGGACCGTGCCCTTGCGCGTCACGGTCAGATCGGATTGCGAGCGAGCGAGCCCGAAGTCGAGGATGTAGGGCGTGCCGCCATCGAGCATGATGTTGCCGGGCTTTACGTCGCGATGGATGACGCCGGATTCGTGCGCCTCGTGGAGTGCGCGTGCGATGTCGACGCCGATGCGCGCGACCTCTCGGCTCGAAAGCGGTTCCTGGAACTGGTCGAGAGCGGGCCCCGACAACCACTTCATCGCGAGGAAGGCGTAGCCCTCCTCGTCACCGACCGCATACACGGGCACGATGTGCGGATGCTCGAGCCCGGCGGCGATCTCCGCTTCACGCCGGAAGCGGAAGGTGACGCGCTTGTCCGCCGCCGCGGTCTTGTGCAGGACCTTCAGTGCGACGAGGCGGCCGAGCGACTCCTGCCGCGAGAGAAACACCTGCCCCATTCCGCCCGCCCCGAGGAACGAGAGCAGCTTGAAGTCGCCCAGCCTCTCCACGGGGATGACCGCTTCTTCCGCCGTCGAGGGACCGAGCAGGCCCAGCGTGTCGACGACCTCGGACTCCTGCACAACGAGCCTGCGCAAGACGGGTGCGAGGTGCGGCTCGTCCTTGCAGATTCCCTCGACGTCGGGTTGCTCCCCCGACTCGACGCGGGAGAACCACAGCTGCAACAGTACTTCCAGGCGATCGTTCTCAGAGGTCCTGGGAGAGTCCATGAAACGGCGTTCAGCCGCCCTCGCCGTCGACCGAGCGAAGACGTTCGAGTTCCAGCGCGAGTGCGGCCCGAGCTCGCGACAGCAACATGCGTGTCGCCGCCTCGCTCCGGCCCAGCACGTCGCCAACGTCCTTGTGACTCTTGCCCTCGACCATGCGCAACAGGATGACCTGGCGGTAGTCCTCCGCGAGGCCGTCGAGTGCGCGCGAGACCAGGACGAGGTCCTCCGCTCGAACGGCTTCCATGCTCGGCGTCGGCCCCGGAGTCCGCACCTTGTCGGCCTCGTTCAGGGACACCGTAGGTCCATCTGGCTCGCGCCGCTTGCGGGCTTGGAAGTACTTGCCCTTGTCACGGATGTTGTTCTCCATGATGCGGGCCACCCACGCGACGAACGCGTCCTCGTCGTCACCATCGAACCGTTGGACACTCTTCACGACGTCGAGATACGTGCTCTGCAACACGTCGGACGTGCGGATCTTCGCCCGGAGCCCCGGACCGATCCTGCCTTCCGCGAGGCGCTTCAGCCGGCCCTGGACGTGATCCAACAGTCGGTCGAGCGCGTTCCGGTCGCCGCCGCGTGCCTTCGCGAGGTCGTCCTTCACCTGATCTCCACGCATCGCGGGAGCTATCCTACACGCGCGCAAGAGGCCGGAGTCGAACGGGTCCGCAATGGAAAGGCGAGAATCCGGACCGGTTGTCACAACAGAAGCACGAGATCCGAGATCACCGCCGGGTAGTCGGTGAAGCGACCGTCCGGGCACTTTGCCATCAGCCGTTCGACCAGGATCTGCAACCCCGGGTTGAGACCTTCACGGATCGCGGACATGTCGGGCACCGGCTGGTCGTTGTGCCCTTCGCGAAACGCAGCCACCGAGCCACCACGAAACGGGAGCTGGCCCGTGGCCATCTGGAACAGGCTGACACCGAGGCTGTACATGTCGCTGTGAATGGTGGGTCGTCCGCCCTCGACGAACCGTTCGGGCGCTGCGTAGGCCGCGGTTCCGCGCCGCTCCTCCTCGACCGCGTGGTTGCGCGAAGGCCGACGTTTCAGGTCGACCTGCGCGAGCCCGAAGTCGCAGAGCTTCACGCCACCGGTCGAGAGCAGGAAGTTCCCGGGTTTGACGTCACCGTGCACGATCCCGGCCTGCTGGTAGGCAGCGTTCAGCCCCTTCGTCGCGCCCCAGGTGATGTCCACGGCGTCGGACCAGGGCAGGTAGCCGTTGCCGCGCATCGCATCGCGCGCCGACGCGCCCGGCACGAACTCCATGATGAGGTAGTGGAGATCGTCCTCGCGGCCGCGTCCATAGACACGCGTCACCGAGTCGTGCTCCAGCGACGTGAGCAGCCGGATCTCCTCGATGAAGCGCGCGAGGTAGCCCGCGTTGCGACCGAGGTGTGGACGCAGCACCTTGAGCGCGACCGTGCGATCGTTCTCGACATCTTGCGCTTCGAACACGATCCCCATGCCGCCCGAACCGATCTTGCGAACGAGACGGTAGCCCGGGAACGTCAGCGGGCCGATTGCGCGGCTTCGGCCCCGCTTCTTCACTTCGGTGCCGCAACGCGGGCAGAGCTCACGGCGCGCAGAGTAGAGGTGTCCGCAGTGAAGACACGGGTGGACGAGCTCCTCCGTCGGCTCCTCGTCGCGAATGGACTCCACCCGAAACGACACCATCCCGATTTCGACGAGGTCACCTTCCCCGATGACCACGGACTCGGAGACCGGGCGCCCGTTCAGCAGCGTCCCGTTACGCGAGCCGAGGTCCTCGATGCAGCACTCGCCGTCCTTCAGCGTCAGGCGGCAGTGGAACCGGGAGAGTCCGCGCCCATCGGGAAACGGGAGATCGCATTTGCGGCTTCGCCCGACTACGACCGTCCCCCCGCGAAACGTGCGGTGACTCTCTCCGTCGGGCAGGTCCAGGCGAACGCGGATCATGGCAATTCAACGTACGGATCGCGCTCCCGCGTTGCGAGACCCACAACCCGAGGATCATCTCGGCGTCACCTGATCTGGCGAACGATGTCCACCGAGACCGAGAGCCGCGCCGCGACCCTGCCCGCCGCGTGAGAGCCGGACTGCTTCCTGGCCTTCACGCGCTCGACTTGGATCGAGTACTTCCCGTCCTTCGTCTTGCCCGGTGTCTGGACGTAGACGCTCAATATCCCGGGCTCCTTCATCGCCGGGCCAGCGATCGAGGTCCACCCCTTCGGGAGCTTGAGCTTCGGCGTGAAGGCCTTGCCGATGACGATGGCGACCTGGAAGCAGTCTCCCGCCGTCGCCACAGGGTTGTAGACCGCGATCTCGAAGAGCGCGGGCCTCGCCGACGCGCACCCGGACGGAATGAGCTTCGCCTTGGGACACCCGTGTGCGCGCAGGCGCTTCAGGATCGTGTCCCCGTTCGTCTTGGTCGCATCGAAGTAGACGACGTTCCACTCGCCGAACGGGCGCTTGCGCAGTGAGTTCACGACGTCGAGGATTCCGGGCTGCCCTACCAGGGCGGCCTTGCCGACGTCGTATCACCAGATCGAATACGAGAGGATCGACGTCCCCACCGGGACCTTCTTGCCGGTCGCGGTCGTGAGCTTGGGCGCGGGCGGCGCACCCAGCGTGAGGACGATCGAGAGAGCCGTCACGGTCGCGATCATGGTTGCGCTCCTCGTACGGTCAGAAACCCATCGCGCGGCCGCCGTTCCTCGGATCGGAGGCCGCCGTCATCATCTTGCGTTCAGCGTCCCACAGAATGCCGTGGGCGTCACCCATCCATCCACGGCGAGCTCGCGTGTCGTGGCCGCGCTTCCTCAACCCCCGCAGAACGTCGGGGTTGATGCCGAACGGCTCGTGGACGATGCGATCGGGCAGCCACTGGTGGTGGACGCGCGGCGCGGCGATCGCCTGCGCGATATCCATGTCGTGGTCCACGACGTTCAGCACGCACTGCAAGACCGTGTTGATGATGGTCGGACCCCCCGGCGATCCGATGACCATGATCACCCGGCCATCGCGCTGCAGCAGCGTCGGCGTCATGGACGACAGCGGACGCCTGCGAGGTCCGACCGCGTTGGCTTCGCCCTGGATCAGCCCGTACATGTTCGGGACACCGGGTGCAGACGCGAAGTCGTCCATCTCGTTGTTGAGGAGGAACCCCGCGCCGGGCACGGTGACGGCACAGCCATACCCGCCATTCAGCGTCGTCGTGCAGGCAACCGCGCAACCGGACGCATCCATGGTGCTGTAGTGCGTCGTCTGCTCCTTCTCCGGGTACGCGGGGGGCATGGCCTCCGAAACACCTGCGACCTCGCGAATGCGGTCCCGCAGCTTGGCGGCATAGGCCTTGGACGCCATCCCGGCGGCAGGAACCGGCGTGAAGTCGGCGTCGCCCATGTGGCGTGCACGGTCACGGAACGCGAGCCGCATCGACTCGACCATGAAGTGAAGCGTCCGCTCCGACCCCGGGCCCCAGCGGCGGATCGGATACGCCTCCAGGAGGTTCAGCATCTGCACCAACGCCGTTCCGCCGGAAGACGGAGGAGGCATGCTCACGACCTTGCAGCCACGATAGGTGCCGACGGTGGGCGCGCGCTCCTTGACCTCGTAGCCGGCCAGATCCGCATGGGTCATGAGGCCCTTGCCGCGCGTCATCTCGGCGACGATCGCGTCGGCGACCGGCCCCTTGTAGAAGCCGTCGCGCCCGCTCTTGGCGATGCGTTCGAGCGTCCGTGCGAGGTCTGGCTGCTTGAAGGTCTCGCCCGTCTTCCAGAGCCCGCCATCGGCGAGGAAGATCCGCTTCGATTCGGCGAACGCACCCAGGCGAAGTGCCGAGCCTCGCAACGAACCGGCCAGGAACCGTGACACCACGATCCCGTCCTTCGCCAGCGCGATCGCGGGCGCCATGACCTCCTCGAGCGAGAGCTTCCCGTACTTCGCCTGCACGTGGCACAGGCCGGCCGGGCTGCCCGGTACGCCGGCCGCGAGGTGCCCCATCCTCGATCGCGACGAGACGGCCTTGCCGGCCGCGTCGAGGTACATGTCTCGCGTGGCCGCGAGCGGCGCCATCTCGCGATAGTCGACCGCGACATCGCGCCCATCGGGCAGGTGGATCACCATGAACCCGCCACCGCCGAGGTTCCCAGCCGACGGGAGCGTCACCGCCAGCGCGAACCCCATCGCCACGGCCGCGTCCACGGCGTTGCCCCCCTGCCGCATGATGTCGATCCCGACCTGCGCGGCGTACGGCTCCGGCGACGCGACGACACCGTGACCTCCGGTGACGGGTCGGGCGGCCACCTGAGCGGCCGCGGGCGCACCAGCGACCGACACCAGGATCGCCACGAAGCAAAGCAAGGGGAGGAAGCGCATCTGGAGGTTCCTTTGAGAGGGCCCCCAGCCTACGAAAAAGGAGAGGGGAGCACGGGTAGTGCTCCCCTCGTGGAAACGGGACTGTCAGGAGTCAAGTGAAGCGTTGCGTTGGAGTTTCCCTTCCCCCGGAAGACCGCCGAGGCGATGCCTCGTGAGCCTTCCCACCTTCCGTGGGTTCTCACCGACCCTTTCGGGTCTCCCACATCAGGCCTTTCCCTTCTGTGGTGGAGATATCGACACCCCGGGAAAGGTTGCTTGAGAGCAACTGAAATAAAGTCCCCCGATCGGCGCAAAAAAGTGAGCAGCCGTCACGGAAAGAGCCGCGGACTGTGGAGTAGGACGCCACGACGCAGTTCATAAAGAACGAGACGAAGCCGACCGTCGGCTTCGTCTCGCCCTGCCCGCAGCGTCCCGACCACCCGGTCGGGACCATTCACTTTCGAGGATGCCTGCGAAGTGAGCGATTGCAGGGTTTCTTCGCCGTTTTGTGGCGGGGGCGAGCGGTAGTGGCTCGGTGGCTTCTCATGGGGAGCCCAGGAACCCCAGGAGAAGAAGGGCGCCGGGGAACCGCAGAACCTCATGCCTGCCCACCCCGCACTATTCACGAGCGCGTAGCGAGAAGTGCAGCTGGGTCGTGCTGGCAAGGAGGATTGAGATCCTGGAAGGGAGAGGTGCTTTCGACCGGAAGGTGGTGTCGCGCCACGTCGAGGATCGAAAGTGCCGTTTCGACGCAGTCCAGCGCGGTCCAGATGCACCTCGCAGTAGCGACTCGTGAGTAGTGCGGGCTAGAGCGGGAGTTGCATGCCGACGTTGTCGAAGCGCACCGTGTTGGAGGTCGCGCTGACCCCCTGGAAGTTGGGCTCCCACACGACGGCGGCGCAGTAGAGCTCGAACAATCCGGGCTGGAGGTTCGGCCACGCTGAGAGATCGACACCGGCGCTCATCGTGCCCGAGCTGTTGAGCGCGTTCACGGACATGCCGGGGAAGTGCGGTTGCACGAGCATCTCGCCAGAGGCGATGAAGATGGCCAGGAAGTCGATGATGCTGAGGTCGTAGTAGGGCGCACTGCGGAGGTCGAATCCCAGCGGTGTGGGGTTGTTCCCGGTCAGACTGGCGGTGATGAACACCGGCAGATTCTCGCGCCCCGGGGCCGTCAAAGTCAGCGCGATGATCCCGTTGGCGTTGATAGGAGCTACGGTCAGCATCGGCGGAAAGTCACTCCCGTCGAGCACATCCGTGCCGCGGCGAACCTCATCGCCACTGGCGACGTTATCGTTGTCCACGTCCGAAGCGGGGTTGGTGCGCGTGGCCCATTCGAGACCGAGAGGATCACCGCGTGTCGCCGTGGCGAATGGCGGAGTGACCGAGACTTCGCGTATTCCGCTGAACCGATAGCGCCGGACGGTCGGGCCCGTTTGCTCCTCGATCCAGAAGCGGGAACGCAGATCCGGGATGATCGAACGATACGTCCCCGGCCCGAGCTGGAACGCGTCCGTCTCGATGACGTCGTACCCGCCGGCGACGCGTTCGATCAGCGCCAGGCGATGGACCATGCCGGACGCGCCGATCATCAACACGGCGCGATCGGAATCGGATGCGATCTGATCGGCCGGCTCGGGAAGGTCCAGCGTCGTCACGAGCGTGCCGCTCTCGTCGATGACGGTCGCCGTGAGGGACAGCGCATGCGTCACGAGAACGCCACCGTCCGGCATGAGCACCATCTTGTCGACTGCTCCCGTTCCGGCCGGGACGATGGTGGCCGCCGTTCCGGACTGCAAACGGGAGATCGTTCGGGAGATGCGATTGAGCGTCCAGAGAGTGAGGCCGGGTCCGGCCTTGATCGTGGTCGCGAACTGGCCGACCGGGATCTGCGGCGGAAGCGGCTGTCCGATCCAATTCGAGGGCACGATCTGCACGCGACTCGGCGCGAACGGGTTCTCGTTGATGAGCACCGCGACGTCGCCATTGCTCATCACGACGATGCCCCGCGCGCCGGGCAGCGGAATGATCGAGGTGTTGCCCACCCCGGAGGTGTACCCGCGGATCGCGCCCAGCGCCTGGCCCGGCAGGTTCGGGAAGCCGTCGTCGCAGACCCAGACCCGGTTCAGGAACAGGTCCTTCGCAACGCCGCTGCTGCCGAACGTCGGTCCCGGGTAGGTCGCGATGAGGCTGCCCGCGCGATCGATCTCGACCACCTGGCCAGGTCCGGACGCCACGTCCTGGACGAGCCACAGCCGGTCGTCGAACTGCGCCTGGAGCGCCGCCGCGAGCAGGCCGATCGAGATCAGGGTGCGAGATCGAAGCGTCATGTTCGAGTTCGTGGGCAAATCCTGGAAACACCGAGGGATGGGGTCCTCGGTCCCTACATCAAGAGGATAGTCCTCCACCACCTGGAATTGCATGAATCCGAGCCGACACGCCGGTTTTCGGGATCCGGGCCTCGACAGAGCTCAAGGCCTTGCTCCACAAGGTGTTAGGATACGCCCCATGGCAGTCTGGAGCCGAATCGAGGAGGTCCGATTGCTCGCAGGAGAGGCGATTCTCCTCGGGCAGTGGGACATCCCGCGGACGGCGACGCCACCGTTGCCCCAGGCGGTCCTGGTCCCCAACGAGGTCGACGACGACCGGGACGCGACCCGCCACCACCCCACGGTCCGCCCCCTCCTCGACGTCGCCCTGGGGCTCATCCAACGCGGGATCGCGACGTTCCGGTGCGACGGCGGGGCCGACCGCGGCCTCGCGCCGATCTGGAAGACCGCGTCCCGGCACGACCTCATGTCACGTCAGCGGATCGGCATCATTGCGTGTGGGCCGCGCGCGTGCACAGACGTCGTCGCGAGCCTGGACGACCTGCGCCCGGCGGCCACCCCCCTCGGCATCGTGCTCGTCGCGCCCGATCCGGATCTCGACCCGGAGCTGCTCGGGTCCGTCCCCGCGGTCGCGGTCATTGCCGGCGCCGGCCCGGGTCGTCCGGGAAAGCCCGAGGCAGCTTCGCTCGCCCAACGCGGCCGCGACGCCGAAGTCACGATCCAGGTCAGTATCCTCCCTGATCTCACCGAGCGCCTCATGCGCGAGGAGGACTGGGTGGCTGGACGCGGCGTTACGCACCCTGGTCTCGTCTCGCTCTGCGCGACGGCCATGGACGACTTCCTCAAGCCGACCTGGGAACGCGCCGCCCGTCCGCCCGGAACCGCCATCGGGGTCCAAGGCGACGTCTGAACGCGGGCTCCCCTCCCCCAGGGGATCCGCTCACCCTTCCGGAATCACCTCGCGACTCGCCTCGAGCTCGTCCGCGGACGGTGTGGGCGGCGGCGGTCCTGCGTCGTCCGCCCCGTGGAGCAGGAGATTCGCGATCCACTCGTGCGCCGCACGGTCGGGCCGGGAGAGCACCGCCTCGAGGTCGGATCGGGGTGGGAAACCGCCGTCGCGTTCCTGGAGTTTGGGGAACGTCCCGTCCTCCCCCCGCGGCACGTAGCGGTACCAGAAGTCGAGGTGCCAGAGCAAGAAGCCGCGAATGCGATGGGTGGCCCGGTCGTCGTCGCCCCAATGCTCACGCGCCAGTTCCACGTACCGACGACCGAGCGCGAGGCGTTCCTCGGCGGTGATGTCCCAGTAACCGTCGGACGCCTCCTTGAAGATCCACGGCTTGATCAACGCGCCTCTGGCGATCATGACGCCAGCGCAGCCGGAGCGACGGCGCCCCTCCTCGATTTCGTGGGGGAACAGGATGTCGCCGTTGCCGACCACCGGCACCGAAACCGCCTCGACGACCTCGCCGATGCGCTCCCAATCGGCGG
>NZBC01000128.1 GCA_002687715.1 Planctomycetota bacterium
CCCGGAGCAGATTCGTCCACCCGCCAATACGCCGCCCAGGGACGCACGTTGGGGCCGAGGTCAGAAGGTGGCCGTATTCGGGGAGGTGATTTCGGCGATGCTCGCGCCGAGGATGCCCACTCCGAGATAGTCGATGGTGAGGCCGGGCGCGCCCGCGAAGGGGCCGAACGACCAGCTGGACGCCGTCATCTGGAAGTGCAGGGGGGCCGCTCCCAGGGGCAGCTGGAGGATCGAGGCGGTCACCGCGTCGAAGTTCAGGCCGAGGAACGACCCGGAACCGGTGGGGGTGGCCGGGGTCCCGCTGATCAGGACGTACAGGCGGTAGTAGTTGCCCGTCGCCACCGTCATCGGCGCGTCGATGTCGAGTTGGTACATCCCGGCGCCCACGGAGACGATGTCGACCGTCAGGGGTCCGGCGGGGGGCGGCCCGCCGCCGGCCTGGACGTTGTCCAGGTAGAACCACGAATTGAACGCCGCATCGTTGCCGTCACCGACCTGGGCCACGAAATCGAGCGTCATGCCGTGCAGGGCGGCCGGAACGGCGACACTGACGGTATGGACGGTACCGGGGACGCTCTCCTCGAGGGTGTTGGTGCAGAAGCTGCTGGTGATCGATCCGCCCTCGTGGGGCGAGAAGGCGGGGCCCACGAGCTGAGTCGACCAGGTGTCGCGGTAAACCAGGTTCAAGACGGACAGCCCCGTGGCGGGATCCACCAGGTCAACGCTGAACCAGTCGTTATAGGCCGGCGAGCCGCCATTGTTGCCGTTCGGGCACTCTGGTGTGACATACGTGAAGTCGAACGAGACGCTCACCGTGCCGCCGGTCGGGAGGGTGACCGTCCGCCGGACGTTGCCGGTGTCGCCAGCCGTGATCGGAAACGGTGCCGGGCCGCCCATGGGCACGGTAAAGCCACCGACCGCCCCCGCCGAGCGGACGATGCACCATTGGCTTCCCTCGGACGGGAAGCCACTGATCGGAGTCGCCGCCCCGCTTGGCGCGACGGTCACGGTGCCCCCATCTGACACCCAGCCTTCCGGATCGGGGGTCGCACCGATGCTGGCCCCGGGGGCGGAGAGTTCGAAACCCTGGGCGATGACGGACGCGGAGAGGAGGCTCAGGATGCTGAGCAGGCAGAGCGTTCTCATTGAACTGGCGGATCCTTGCGGCAGGGTGATCCCGAAGCCACGCGTTCGGGGGAGCGGGCTTGGATGGGGCTGAGCACAGGCTGCGAGACCGGCGAAGGGCATGATCGGGGGAGGCGACTCGCCGGCGATGTGCCAGCGATCATACCAGCATCCGTTGCCCATCCTTCAAGCCGAGCTTGAAGGGGCCGCGGCTCGGTTGGTAGTATCCCGCCCCTCGACCGGAGGGGGACGTCGATCGTCATCCCCTTGTCGGGCAAGGATTTGGAACGATGAAGACCAAGATCCGCAACAGCAAGCGGAAGCGGCTGAAGCGCACCGGATTCCGGACGCGCATGAAGACCAAGGCCGGCCGCGCCAGCATCAAGCGGCGTCGCCGTATCGGCCGCCGCCTCACGCCCAAGGGTTAGCAGCCCGCCCCGGGACCTCGGAGTTCCGGTTCAGGGCACCGGGTCTGGCGAAGCGTGGATTCAACTGCCTTGATGATCGCGACGTCCCGGAATGGCTTTTGGAGTGTGTCATCCGCTTCCGGCCTCGCTACGGCGCTCTCCTCGTCCGGACAGCCCGTGATGAGGATGCGACGCACGGCGCCCGAGCTTCGGCTCGCGACCTCGCGAAAGAACCGCCCGCCGTTCATGCCCGGCATCTTGTAGTCGGCCACGACCACGTCGAAAACACCCTCGCCGAAGGCGCGGAGCCCGTCCGCCCCACTCTCGGCTGCCGTCACGACGTGACCGCGCGCCTGCAGCACCTCCGCGAGGAAGGCGCGAACCACCGGGTCGTCGTCGACGACGAGCACCGCGAGTCTTCCCACTGCGCCAGCGCCGACTTCCACGGCCTGCGGCGCGGGAGCAGGAGAAGCCGAAGGAGCATCCTGGTCCGCTCGCGGCAAGACGACGTGGAACGTCGTGCCCTCCCCCATCCGGCTCTCGACTTCGATCCGGCCATCATGCTCCTGGACGATCCCCGACGAAATGGCGAGTCCGAGCCCCGTCCCGCTGACCTTGCCGTCGTACACACTCCCGCCGAGCGCACCCTTGGTCGTGAAGAACGGCTCGAAGATGCGACTCTGCGACTCCTCCGTGATGCCGCACCCCGTGTCGGTCACGCTGAGCCGCACGTGTTCGTCGCCGTCAGCCGCCACACGCACCTCGACCCGACGGGTGTCCGTTTCGAAAACGGCATGACGCGCGTTGGTAAGCAAGTTCAACAGCACCTGGGAGATGCGCGAACGGTCCGCGCAGGCTCGCGGGGCGTCCTCGTCGTGATGCTGGACGAGGGTGACGCCTTCCGTCGCGAAGCTCCGCTCGACCAGCGCGCAGGTCTCCTCGACGAGGTCGCCTAGATCCGTCGGCTGCCGTCCAGTGACGTTGGGCCGTGCGAAGGCCTGCAGGCGGCCCGTGAGCGTCGCGGCCCGGTTGGCGGCGTCGAGACCGACCTGCATCGCCCGCCTCCACGTCGCGGGATCGTCCGAGCTCAGCGCGTGGGAGAGGAAGCCGGTGATGCCCTGCAGCTGGTTGTTGAACTCGTGAGCGACTCCCGCGGCCAGCGTTCCGAGCGATGCCATCTTCTCCGACAAGAGGAGTTGGCGGCGCATGCGCTGCTGGTCGGTGACGTCCTTCGAGACGTCGAGGTACCCGACCACCTCCCCGTCGCCGTCGCGGATGGCCGTGAACCCGACCTGGGCCGTGAACTTCGCTCCGGCCTTGGTGCGACGCACCGTATCGACGGAGAACCCGCCCGGCCCGGATGTCGCCTGGATCATCTCGTCGAGCAGTCCGGTCGAGCGGTCGGAATCCCGGAACAGGACGTCGAGCCGTTTCCGGCCCTCCGTCTCGCTCTTGGTCCATCCGTAGATCCGCGAAGCCCCAGTGTTGAACGTGGTGATCCGTCCAGCGACGTCGGTCGCGACGAGCGCGTGTTCGGTCGAGCTCTCGAGAATGCTCTCGAGGAAGGTGGAGGTCTCGCTGAGCTTCTCGTTGAGTGTCTCCACCACCCGCGACTGCTCCGCCTGGCGGCGCGAGAGGCGACGGAGGAACTCGTTCTCCATGCTCACCCGCTCCGAACGGCGCCGCTCCTCGTCGTGGCGGTGGAGTTCGAACGCGGGGGCGGCCTGTGCAGCCACGAGCTGCAGCAGGAGCGAGACGTCGGCATCGAAGGCGCGCGTCGCGTCCGACCGATCGATGTAGAGGACGCCGAAGGGACCGTGTGCGCCACGCAACGCGACGGCCGCGATCGTGGACGGTGCGTCATCTCCCGCTTCGAGCGCGACTCCGTGGTCGCGGAGGAGTCGACGCACGATACCGCGGTCGTAGTGGAGATCCTCCGAGAGCAGCGGTTCACCGAGCGCATCGACGCCCTTGAACACTCGACCCGTGTCCGGTTCGCCGTCGGTCAGGAGTAGCATCCCGCGGTCGGCATCGACGAGATCGATCACGCGTACCAGCAGCACGCGCACCATCTCGTCCAGGTCGCTGCTGGCGGCCATGTCGTGCCCGAGGTCGGCCAAGGTCGCGAGGTGCCGCTCGAATCCACCGGAGAGCGCCGCGTCGGGGCCCACCACGACCCGATCGAGGTCCGTGAAGAACCCGCTCATGTCAGACACTCCGTCTTCCGGACGAGGCCGGCAAAGCTCGCCTGCAGATCTAGCTTGCGCGCGTCCTTCAGCCAGGACTCACGGCGGTGCTCCGGCAACCGATCGTGCAGGCGGCGCAGCCCCTCCATCGCACGACGCAGGGCCCGTACGGCTTCCTCGTGTCGTTCGGCGGCCTCGAACGCAAGACCTTCCTCGTGAGCGGCTCGCCAGGCCATCTCCTCGAAGCCGTGCCGTTCCGCCGTCCTTCGCGCAGCTGCGTACGACGAGAGCCCGGCGGCGCCAGAACGCGCGTCACCCGCGGCCCGTCGGCCCTGAACCAGGAGGCGGGCGTTCCCCGTTCGCCGGATCGCCCGGAGAGCATCGGCGATACGGAGCCGCGCCGGCGTCACCCGTCCGAGAGCCACGTCGATGCGGCCGATCAACAGGTCGGCATCGGCGACGTCGTGCGGCTGGTCCAATCCTGCGAAGACATCCCGGGCCCGCTCCGCCGCTTCATGGGCAGGCTCGATCTCGCAGCGCCGGAGATGGAGGCGGGCGAGCCCCAGGAGCGCCGCGCCGATCACCCCGCGGTCCTCCTCGTCCCGTGCGAGACGAAGCGCCTCCGCGAAGCTCTCCTCTGCGAGCAGATCGTCGCCCAGGTCGAGCCGGACGAGCCCGAGATTCACGTGTCCGTTCGCCTGGCCGCGCGTCTCGCCGGCCCCGGCCCGCCGGGCCAGTGACTCCTCGATCAACCGGCGCGCGGACTCGAGTCGTCCGGCGAAGTGGTGGACGAGGCCGATGTTGTTGAGCGCCTTGGCAAGCCCCACCTCGTCGGCCAGACGACGGCGCATGTGCAGGCTCGCTCCCAGCGTCCGCGACGCATCGTCAAGACGTCCGAGCTCGAGCTCGATGACCCCCCGGTTATGCAATGCCGAGGCCAGGACGAAGTAGTGGCTCATCCGACGGGCCATCGTCTCGGCGCGACGGAATCGGTCGAGCGCGTCCGTGAGCCGGCCGCGAGTCCACAGCGCGAGTCCGACGTTGACGTCGGCAGTCGCGCACCCGAGGCGGTCGCCCGCCTCCTCGAACGCTCGCCGACTCTCGAGATGGTGCTGCAAGGCGTCCTCACGTTCGCCGCGGAACCACCGGATCACCCCCATGGACGAGAGGATGCGGGCACGCTCACCCGGCAGTCCATCCGATCCGAGGCGCGCGTACGCCGCATCGAGTCCGGCCAGCGCTTCGGCCGACCGCCCGCGCCGGAAGAGACAGTCCGCCAGGCCGCGTTCAGCGCGCGACGTGAGGGGAACGTTGCCCAGTGCCGCGGCGAGACGTCGCCCTTCCGTGAGCACCCGCTCCGCGTCCGCCCACGCTCCCCGCCGCCGCAGAAGGTCACCCTCGCGAACACGAATGTGGGGGTCGTCGGGATCATCGTTGCTCAAACGACGCCAGCTGAGCAGAGCTTCGTCAACGTCGCCGAGCCGTTCCTGGACGTCGGCGAGGGCGACCATCAGCTCACGTTGTTCGGCGTCGCGACCGAGGCTCTCCGCCGCGTCCAGCGCCGCCTCGAGGAGCAGGCGTTCCTGGGCATCGTCGTGAACCGCGCCGGCCTCGGCCGCGGCTCGCGCGGCATGAGCAAGCACCCGATCGGCCGCCGTGCCGCGCTGTGCATGGTAGGCGAGCTCCGCCGCCGGCACCCCTGGTGTCTCCTCGAGATGAGTCACGACCCGATCGTGCATCGAGCTGCGGTCCGCGGGGTCGATGCGGTCCGCGACCACCTCCCGAAACAGACCATTCCGGAAGCACCAGAACGGCTCGTCCGGCGTGAGATCGGTGCGGAGGATGTCGGCCGCCTCGAGTCCCCGGACTTCCGCGTCCACCTCGGCCATGGTCATGGATGCAGCGACGGCGACCGCGGAGCGCGATGCCGCGCCGTCGAAGATCGCGAGCGCCTCGACGAGACGATGCGACGCCGGCGGTAACCGATCGATGCGGGCGAGAACGAGCCGGACGGCACGTTCGTCAGCCGCTTCGGAGCCGGGGTCCGAGAGCAGTCTTCCGTCGTCGTCGAACGCGAAGGAGTGTCCCTCCACGAGGTTGCGCAGAAGCTCTTCCATGTACAGCGGTACGCCACCCGTGAGGCGGGTGACGAGCTCGCTGATCTCCTTGACGTTGCCCGGCAGCGCAAACGCCGATCCAACGAGGTCCTCCGCGGCACTGGCCTCGAGAGGGGCCAGCGTGAGCACTTCGCGTTCGCATTCGTCGAACCAGCGGGCCACGGGATGCTCCTGCTCATCACCGAGCGATCCGACGTCGAGGCTAGCGATGAGCATGACGGGGACGCCATTCATCTGGCGGACGAAGTGCTGCAACGCCTCGAAGCTCGCATCGTCGATCCAGTGCAGGTCGTCGATGAGGATGAGCAACGGTCGCACCTCGCCGGCAGCGGCGAACAGCTCCGCGACCGCCTGCTGGAATCGGAGCCGATCGTGTTCGGGCGGCAGCGCGGCATCTTGATCGGGCTCGTCGCAGACGTTGGGCAGGACACTGCCGAGAATCGGCACCGCGTCGGCGACGCATGCGTGATCCGGCCCCAGCGCCCCCACGAGATCGCGCAACACATCGCGGACGACCCCCAGCGGACGCGAGCGAGCCCGACGCGCGGTCGCTGAAACGACGCGCAAGCCGTTGAGTTGCGCGAGGACCTCCAGCTCCTCCAGGAGCCGACTCTTGCCGAGTCCGCGTCCCCCTTCGACGACGAACAGACCGCCGCCCTCGCCCCGAAACGCTCGACCCGCGACCTCCTCGAGGCGGTGGACCTCGGCGTCGCGGCCGACGAAGCGACCCGTGAGCAGACACTCCTCCGCGGCCGAACCTTGGTGAAAGAACAGGCGTCCCGTCTCCTTCGACAGGAGGCGAAGCGCGTCGGCGGCGCTCTTGCACCGACGCCCCGGCATCGGATCGGTCAGCCGAGCGATCAGCCGCGAGAGCCTCCCAGTGGGGACCGGTGTCGCACGATCGCCGGCATGCCACGCGGCGATGACCTCCGGATCGTCACTGTCCACCGCCGGTCGTCCGGCGAGGGTCTCCCAGAGCATGAGCCCGACGCCATACAGGTCGGACCGAGCGTCTCCCTTTCCGCCGGCGATCAGCTCGGGCGCTAGCCATCGCAGGCGCTCCGCCTCCGCGTGGGGGTCGGCGTGGGGTGAGGAGTTGGAGCGCGGGGGCCCGAAGTCGACGATCCGCGGCCGAACCTCGTCTCCGTCGCGTTCGACGAGGATGTTCGACGGTTTGAGTCCTTGATGGAACAACCCCCACGCATGAACGTGGGCCAGCCCACGCAGCACCTCCGCCACGAGGTCCTCGAGTCGATCCGGCGGGAGTTGGCGCGCGAACGCAACGAAATCGAGCCCGTCGACGTGCTCGGTGGTGACGTTGTACGTCTCCTCCGGCTCGTCGAACGCCACGTCGAGCACGGGAGCGATGTTCGGATGGCGCACCCGCCTCAGGAGCAGCAGCTGCCGCCGCAAAGCAGCGGTGTCCGCATGCGACCGCCCCCGTCGAGGCAGGCGCTTCATCACGACGAGACGCCCCCCGCGATACCGGTCACGCACGAGAACCGCACGCGCCTCGCCATCATCGCTCAGCGTCTGGACGGCCTCGAACCGCGATGGCACCGCGGATGCCTGAACGGAACTCCCCACGTCAGGGAGATCGGCAAGGGGAGGGGGAAAACTTGGGTGGAGAGGCAGAAAAGAGGGGCGGTCGACGGCCGTGAGGCGCTTCCGCACCTCACGGAGCAGCCAGGATCAAGAACGAGGAGAACCCAGGAACCACGGAGAAAGGCCAGAAGAGGGGCAGCCCGCTCTGGCTCCTGGGTCCCTGGGTTCTCCTTCGTTCCTTCAGCGAGCCACCAATGTGGCGGCCCGCAAGATCAGGCGCTCGCCTGAATCGTGAACTGCAACAGGAACTCCGGGTTCGTCTTGGTCTTCTCCATCCGCTCCACGAGGAGGCGCATGGCCTCGTTCGGGTTGAGTTGGCTCAGGACGCGACGGAGGACGTTGATGCGTTCGTACTCGTCGGGGTGGAGGAGCTTCTCCTCCTTGCGGGTGCCCGACGCGGCGATGTCGATCGCTGGCCAGATGCGGCTGTTGGCGAGCGTGCGGGAGAGCACGATCTCCGAGTTACCGGTGCCCTTGAACTCCTCGAAGATCACCTGATCCATGCGAGAACCGGTGTCGATGAGGGCCGTGGAGATGATCGTGAGGCTGCCGCCGTTCTCGATGTTGCGTGCCGCGCCGAAGAAGGCCTTGGGCTTGGCGAGGACCTTGGCGTCGAGTCCACCCGAAAGGATGCGGCCCGAACCCTTGGTCTCGTTGTTGTAGGCGCGGCCCAGACGGGTGATCGAGTCGAGGAGCACGACGATGTGCTGCCCCGCTTCGACGTGGCGCTTCATCTTGTCGAGTATGAGCTCGGCGACCTTCACGTGGTTCGCGTTGCCCTCGTCGAGACACGAAGCGATGACCTCACCCTCGGTGTTGCGCTTGAAGTCCGTGACCTCCTCGGGACGCTCGTCGACAAGCAGAATGACGACCTTCACCTCCGGATGGTTGGTGGTGATGGCGTTGCACATCTGCTGCATCAAGATCGTCTTGCCGGTGCGGGGCGGCGCCACGATCAGCGCACGCTGCCCCCGGCCGATCGGGGTCAGGAGATCGACGACGCGCATGGAGATGTTGTTCTCCGGCTGCGTCTCCAGCACGAACCGCTCTTCCGGATCGCAGGGAAGAAGGGTCTTGAAGAGCCCTTCCTCTGCGTGCTCCGCAGGGTCCTTGCCCATGATGGTGGTGACGCCCGCAAGAGCGGGCTTCTGGCCACCTTTTCGAGGGGGTTGGACCTCCCCGATGATCATGGCACCCGGACGTATCTTGAACTTCCGGATGAGACTCGCCGGCACGTAGATGTCGTCTTCGTGCGGCAGGTAGTTGTTCTGGGAAAAGCGCAGGAAGCCGAAGCCGTCCTGCATGATTTCAAGAAGGCCCTCTTGGGCCATCGGCTCGGTGGGTATCGGGTCGCCGTTCTCGTCCTCGGTCGGGGGAGTTTCGATTTCGTCTCCTCCACCCGAGCCTCCACGACGACGACGCCGTCCGCCTCGACGGCTTCCCCCGGACCTTCTACGGCTGCTCCTTGCCATTCCGACGGTCTCCCCTGAGAACCCCAAACGCACCCTCTGTGGAGTGACGAACAGTGGTCCCTCAACGGTGCGCGGTTCTAGAGTTCTGAACCGAACGTCCCCGGCGCGAATCTCGAAATCGGAATTCGGGCGACGAGGGACAGGGATCGGTGCGACGCGGGCTCGGGCTTTGTCACGCCCGTTTCACGCCACCCGCATCAAGGCCCCCTGAAGAACCGAGGGGCCTGAGTCGAACATTCCTGACGATGTGTCTCAGAATCATGGGGGGCCAGCGGAGCAACCGCGGCCCTCCGATCAGTTCTACGTATAGCTCATCGGCACGCCGCCCCGCAAGGCCAAAAAAAACCTTGTTCACAGGGTGGGTCATTGATCGTGTGATCTGGGATGCCCAGTTCATGGTTTCTTCAGGCGGAACGGGTAGATCGCCGGGCGGTAGCTCTGGTCGACCACCTCGACCCGGGCACTCTCGATGATGCGCTTGAAGCGCTCGATAAAGACGCGAATCGCCTTCGCGGCCTCCTTTTGAACCTCTTCCGACGCTTCCGAGGGGAACGTGCGGAGTACCTTGCGGTATTCCGCGTCGTAGGAGACCAGGATCCGGGAGATGTTCCGGATCGTCTGTCCCGGCTCGGGTTTCTTCTCTTCGTCGGTCACCTGAATGATCTGGAGGCCGATCCGGGTGACCAACGGCTTGGAGAAAGTGTCGATCTTCATCCGAAACGCCTCGTCCTCGAGGGTTTCCTCCGGCGGGGGCAACCCCGGAACGCCGAGTTGGCGCCGGAGCCCCTGGGAGCCGAGGTTGACCTTGCGACTCGGGTCGTGGCTTTCTTCGACGACGACCTTGTTCCAGTCTTCCTTCGCCTCGAGGCGCTTCCGGATACGTGCTGCGCGACCAGCGAGGTAAGGCAGATCGGACCGGTACTTCGCGTACATCGCGGCTACGGGGATGATCCCACTTTCGATGGCTTTGCGGAGGCGCGTTTTCTCGGACATGCTGGGCGCGCGGGCGGTCCACACCGCAAGGAACCGATCGACGGCGCCCTTCGGGACGTCGACGCCGTTCACCTTGAATGCGATGGGTCCGGGATCGGGGAAACACGGTGGAACCGGTCCCGGTTTCTCGGGCCGTTCACCGGGGTCCTCCTGTTGGGGCTGGTTCTTCGGGGCACCGTCCGGGTGCCCCGCCGCGCCGACCTTGGCCGTCGTACCGTCCGCGACCTTGACCGTCGAGGGTGCGGACCCCGAGTCATCCGACGACTCGGATCGCTTCTGGCAGCCGCTGATCACGAGCGCCGCCAGGCCGAGGAGAACCAAGATGGAGAATCTGCTCATGGAACTCATGAAGGGTCGTACGGAGCCGGGTGCCGCTCACCTTCGTTCGTAAACCGCCCTTCCGCTAGGAATTTATGGGGCGCGCGGCGGTCCGTCAACCGAAGTGACGCACCGACTCTCTTGTGGCGCCCCGATGGGCCTCATAGAAGGTGCCGGCCCAAACCCACTCCCGTTTTTCGAGCCAGGTCCCATGTCCGATACCGCGCTGAGCAGGGCCGCCGCCGCCGACGCTCAGGAAAACAGCAGCCTCTACGAAGCGGCGCAGATGCAGTTCCGGCGCGCCGCCGACCTGATGGGCCTCGACGGTTCCGTCCGCACGATCCTCGAGCAGCCGAAGAACGAGATCATCGTCAACTTCCCCGTCCGCATGGACGACGGGCGGTACGAGCTCTTTCGCGGCTACCGCATCCAGCACTCGAACATCCTCGGGCCGTTCAAGGGCGGCATCCGCTTCCACCCCGAGGTGAACCTGGACGAGGTCAAGGCCCTCGCTGCGTGGATGACGTTCAAGTGCGCGCTGGCCGGCATCCCGTTCGGCGGCGGCAAGGGTGGAATCACCTGCCGCCCCTGGACGATGTCCGAAGAGGAGCAGATGCGGCTCACGCGCCGCTTCACCCACGCACTCGGGACCAACATCGGCCCCGACTGGGACATCCCGGCCCCCGACGTCGGCACCAACGCCCGACACATGGTCTGGATGATGGACACCTACCTGAACTCCGTGAACGCACACGATCGCAATCGCGGACGGGCGGTGGTCACCGGCAAGACGCTGACCTGCGGAGGCTCGGACGGTCGCGAGAAAGCCACCGGCCAGGGTGTGTGCTTCGCTCTGGAGTCGTGGGCGAAAGACCGCGGCCACAAGCTCTCCGAGCTCAAGATCGCCGTCCAGGGCTTCGGCAACGTCGGCTCTCACGCGGCGCTGATCGCGGCCGAGATGGGAGCGTCGATTGTCGCGGTCCAGGACCACACGGGCGCCACCGCAAACACCGATGGTCTGGACGTCGTCGCCCTCTTCGCTCACTGGAAGGAGACGGGCAGCCTCCCCGGCTTCGCGGGCGGAGACGACCTCGAGCCGGAGAGCTTCTGGTCGACCCCGTGCGACGTCATGATCCCTGCGGCAATCGAGAACCAGATCACCAAGGAGCGCGCCTCGCGACTGGAAGCCAGCGTCGTCATCGAGGGGGCCAACGGCCCGACGACACCCCGCGCCGAGAAGATGCTCATGAAGCGCGACATCGAAGTCATCCCCGACATCCTCGCCAACGCGGGCGGCGTGATCGTGTCGTTCTTCGAGTGGATCCAGAATCGCAACTGTGAGCAGTGGGAGGTCGAGATGGTGGACCGTCGCCTCCGCCGCCTGTTGCTGCGCGGCTACCAACAGATGAAGGAGCAGGCCCGCAAGTTGGGAACGGACAACCGCACGGCCGCCTACGTGGTTGCACTGGCTCGGATCGAATCGGCGTACGCCGAGCGCGGCATCTTTCCGTAGGAGCTCGAGCGAACCGGGTGGGCTCAGAGCTTCTCGGCGCGCTTCAGCCGGCGCCGATCCGACTCCCGCAGATGCACCTTGCGGATTCGGATGTTCTTCGGCGTCATCTCGACGAGCTCGCCGTCGGCGAGATACTCGAGCGCCTCTTCGACGCCGAGCTCGCGGTGCGGGGGCAGGAAGAGCTTCTTGTCCGCGGCCGTCGTGCGGATGTTCGTGTGCTTCTTCCCCTTCGTGACGTTCACTTCGAGGTCGCTGTCCTTGGAGTGCTCGCCGACGATCATGCCCTCGTAGACCTTGGTCTGAGGAGGGAGGAAGAAGATGCCCCGGTCCTTGAGCTTCTCCAGCGCATAGGTGACGGCGTCGCCCTCGTTCGCCGAGACCATGACCCCGTTCAGCCGCTCGGAGATGTCGCCCTTGTGCGCCTGATACTCGTGGAAGACGTGGTGCATGACCGCCTCGCCCTGGGTGAGGTTCAGCAGGCGGGTCCGGATGCCGATGAGCCCGCGCGCCGGGCAATGGAACTCGAGTAGAGCGAGTCCATCCTGCGGATCCATCTTCACCATCTCGCCGCGGCGGTTGCCCAGTAACTCTATGACCTTGCCCTGGTGCTTCTCCGGGACCTCGACGCTGACGAGCTCGATGGGCTCGTGCACCTTGCCGTCGATGTCCTTGAAGATCACGCGCGGCTTGCCGACGCAGAACTCGTAGCCCTCGCGCCGCATCTCCTCGATGAGGATCCCGAGATGGAGGACGCCGCGGCCGGACACCTTCAGGACCTCCGGTCGATCCGTGTCCTCCACGCGAAGCGCGACGTTCTTCAGCGTCTCGCGATGGAGACGGGCTCGAACCTGGCGGCTGGTGACGAACTTCCCGTCCTGCCCGGCAAACGGACCGTCGTTCACCGTGAACATCATGGAGATCGTCGGCTCGTCGACCTCCAGTCGCGGAAGCGGATCGAGATGCTCCGGGTCGCAGAGCGTGTCGCCGATGTTCACGTTCTCGAGACCTTCGAGCGCGCAAACGTCGCCAGCAGAGACGCCGTCCACCTCGACCTTGCCCATCCCCTCGAAGACCTGGATCTTCCGCGGCTGCTCGCGGACGACCTGGGAGCCCTCCTTGATCAGCGCGAGGGAATCGCCCCGGGAGATCCGTCCGCGCGTGACGCGCCCGATGGCGATGCGCCCCGTGAACTCGCTCCAGTCGATCGCGGAGACCTGCATTTGAAGCGGACCGTCGATCGGGTCGGTGGGTTCGGGGATGCGCCCGAGGATGGTCTCGAAGAGAGGCGCCATGTCCCCCTTGCCCAGGACCGGCTCGTTGCGCGCCCAACCGTCACGGCCCGAGGCATAGATCACCGGGAAGTCGAGTTGCTTGTCGGTCGCCCCCAACTCGACCATGAGGTCGAAGACCAGATCGACGACCGCATCGGGCCGGGCGTCTTGTTTGT
Source organism: Planctomycetota bacterium (assembly GCA_002687715.1). Taxonomy (GTDB): domain Bacteria; phylum Planctomycetota. Next base: position 13,184 of record NZBC01000128.1, read on the forward strand.
CCATCTTGTTGACCACGACCACCGGCAGGTGCCCGCACTCCAACGATTTGCGGAGGACGAACCGCGTCTGCGGCATGGGTCCCTCGAACGCATCGACGAGCAGGAGCACCCCGTCGGCCATCCTGAGCACCCGCTCCACCTCGCCGCCGAAGTCGGCGTGCCCCGGGGTATCGAAGATGTTGATCTTCACCTCCCGGTACCGGAGCGAGATGTTCTTGGCGAGAATCGTGATCCCGCGCTCCCGCTCCAGGTCGTTGGAGTCGAGCATGCACTCCTGGACCTGCTGGTTGTCACGGATGATACCGGCGAGCGCGATCATCTTGTCCACGAGAGTCGTCTTCCCGTGGTCGACGTGCGCGATGATGGCAACGTTGCGCAGCGACATGGCGGGGGAAGATATCAGCGGCCGTCGCGACTCCCCAGGGGTCGCCTGGACTCCGCCCCGTCACCGAGGAGGGTCAGGCCGGCACGTGAACGCGGTGCGAGCGCAGCGCGGCGACCACCTCCTCGGCTGTATCCACGAGGTGCATGAGATTCGGGTCGCCCGGACTGATCGCCCCCGCCTCGACGAGCTGGTTCCGGATCCAGTCCATCAAACCGCCCCAGAAGTCCCTCCCGACGAGGATCACGGGGAAGGTGCTGGACTTGTTGGTCTGGATCAGCGTGAGGGCCTCGAAGAGCTCATCCAGGGTGCCGAAGCCACCGGGCAGGGCCACCAGCGCCTGCGAATAGCGCATGAACATGACCTTGCGAGCGAAGAAGTAATCGAAGTCGACGGAGATGCTGGCGAAGCTGTTCGCCTTCTCTTCGAAGGGCAGCTTGATGTTCAACCCGACCGCCTGTCCCCCGGCCTCCACCGCCCCGCGGCAGGATGCGGCCATGATCCCGGGGCCGCCACCCGTGACGACGGCGTAGCCCTCGCGGGCAAGCGCCCCCCCCACGTCACGCGCGAGCTGGTACCCGGGGTGGTCCGGCTGCGTACGCGCAGAACCGAAAACGGAAACAGCCGGGCCGAGATCGCGGAGGGTCTCGAACCCCTCCACGAACTCGCCCATGATCCGGAACACCATCCAGGTGTCCTTGGTCTTGAGGTCGAGGTCCTTCATGGCAAACCCTGTACGGCGCGCGGCCCGGTGGGACCTGATTCGCGACCGATCTTCTCCAGAGAGACTGATCGGCACAGAGGGGGTACTCGCTGAGCCAAATCGCACAACCGCCAGTGACCGATAGGGTTACGTGAAGCTCCAGCAGGCGCCGGCTCGATGGGAAAGGCGAGACCGCCGCAGGGCGCCGCGCCTCGAATCCGCGTGCCGTGCTGGCCTCGCCCTCGCCAGGCGCGGCGACATGGTCGGCCGGTCACCGGCCACCGCGCGCCCATGAAACTCACCCGCCAGGTCACGCCAGCACGGCCCGGTGACCCACCGAGAGCGACGTGGAGAGTCGTGCATGGACCGGGGTTTGGCCCAAGCAGCGGCTCCGTACAATACCAGCCCTCTTGACCTGACCAGGCGACGGAGACCTCATGCTGCTCGAGCAGATCGCGGCGCTGTGCCGCCAGACCATCAACGAGACGTTCGGCAAGATCGTCGAACGCATCCCGCTGGAGTTTCCCGCGGATCGATCGTTCGGCGACCTCACTCTGAACGCGTTCCAGCTCGCTCGCGATCTGAAAGGCGCGCCCGCCGGTATCGCCGAAGAGCTCGCCCGATCACTCGGCGGACTGGGTCCGATCGAATCCGCAGCCGCGGTGAAGGGCTTCGTCAACCTGCGTCTGATTCCTGAAGCGATCTTCGATGGCTCGGTCCCGTCGGTGTTGCGCAACCCCGACGCGTTCGGCCGAAATCGCGAGCTCGACGGTCGGCGCATGATGGTCGAGTACTCGGCACCGAACACGAACAAGCCGCAGCACCTCGGGCATATGCGGAACGACTTCCTCGGTCACGCGCTGTCGCTCGTCCTCGCCAACGCCGGAGCCACCGTCGTCACGGCGAACCTCTACAACGATCGCGGTACGCACATCTGCAAATCCATGCTCGCCTACGAGCAGTGGGGAGAGGGCCAGACCCCGGAGAGCACCGGCAAGAAGGGCGATCACCTCGTCGGCGAGTACTACCTGCTGTTCGAGAGCAAGTTCAAGGAAGAGCGCGACGCGTGGGTCGCGGAGAACCCCGACGACTTCGCATCGTTCAAGGAACAGAACGGAACCGACCGCAAGGGCAAGCCCCTCGCAGAGGACCAGCTACGCAAGAAGTACCTGACCTCGTTCAACGAGGCGGGGTTCGAGAAGATCCCGCTCGGTCTGGCGTGCCAGGACATGCTCCGCGCCTGGGAGGCCGAGGACGCCACGGTGCGTGCGCTGTGGGAGAAGCTCACGGGCTGGGTCGTCGCCGGATTCGAGAAGACCTACGCGGACCTCGGGGTCTCGTTCGACGCGGTCTTCCGCGAGAGCGAAACGTGGTTGGAGGGCAAGGACGAGATCGAGAAGGGTCTCGCCAAAGGTGTCTTCAAGAAGCGCGACGACGGTGCGATCGAGATCGACCTCCGCGCTGACAAGCTCGACCGGAAGGTCGTGCTGCGCTCCGACGGCACGGCCATCTACATCACTCAGGACATCGGCACGACGGTCAAGAAGGCCGCGGACCACGACCTGGACGGCCAGGTGTGGGTCGTCGGCAACGAGCAGATCTATCACTTCAAGGTGCTGTTCAAGATCATGGAGCGCCTCGGCTACGCATGGGCCGAGAACCTCCATCACCTCGCTTACGGCATGGTGAACCTGCCCGAGGGTCGTATGAAGACTCGCGAGGGCACGGTCGTCGACGCCGATGATCTGCTCTCCGAAGTCACTCGGCTCGCGGCGGAAGAAGTCCTGGCACGCGATCCGACGGGTGAGCTCCTCGCCGCCGACGTCGAGGTGCGCGCACGCACGATCGCCCTCGCGTCGCTGCGGTTCATGCTGCTCAAGGTCGCGCCGAAGAACGACATGACGTTCGACCCCGCGGAGTCCGTCAAGTTCGATGGGGACACGGGCGCGCGCATCCTGTACGCGCACGCCCGGTTGCGGACGCTCTTGAACGACGCCGGGGACCAGGCAATCGGCGAGGGAGCGGACCTGTCACTGCTCGTTCACGAGATGGAGCGCAACCTCGCGCTCCAGATCCTCTCGTTCACCGGAATCACCGCTCGCGCGGCCCGCGACCTGAGTCCCGCCCACATCGCGAACTTCCTCCTCGAGCTCGTCCGCGACCTCAACCGGTTCTACGACCGGTGCCCCGTCCTCAAGGAAGATGACGAGAATCTGCGTCGCGCCCGCCTTCACCTCTGCCGCGCTGCGGCAGACGTCCTGAAACGCGCGGCCGGGCTGCTCGGCATGCCCGTTCTCGACCGCATGTAGACCTTCCGCGGCCAACCGGCGTCACCGCCGGAGGTAGGTCCCCGACGACAGGACGCGGAGGAAGCAATCGCGATACCGGGTCGTGTCGTTGGAGTCGTCGCCGCCGTGGCGATCATCGAAGCGGTGGACGAGTTCCTCTCGCGGAAAGCCGAACAGGGACACAGCCTGGGAAACGGTCGTTCCGCGGTGGTGCCCCACCAAACGGAAGCCACCGTCACCGTCGATGAGCACGGAGACCTCGTTGGCGCTGCCGAACAGGTTGTGAAAGTCCCCGAGCGTGTCCTGATACGCGCCGACGAGGAAGATCCCGATGCAGTACGGATGGTCGAGGTCGATGGCGGGCAAGCGAATCGTGTGCTGGCCTGCACCCACCTCGCTGAGGAAGTCGTCGATGCGACCATCGGAGTCGCAGGTGATGTCGCCGAGCGTGAACGGCTCCAGGGTCTCCTCGTGGAGCATGGAGAGCGGCATGATCGGGAACACCTGGCGGAAGGCCCAGATGTCGGGCACGGACTGGAACACCGAGAAGTTGCACACGAGCATCGGGGCGACGGTCTGCATGATCTCCGCCACCTCCTCATCATCCTCCACCTCGGGATCGAGCATGGTGAGCGCGCGGCGGCACACGTCCGAGAACAGAGCCTCCCCCGCTGCGCGGTCCTCCAGCGACACGAACCCCATCTTGAAGGCAGAGATCCCCTCGTCCTTCAGCGCGCGGGCATCGTTCACCATCTCGCGCCAGGTGCTCGGCGTCATGTCGTCGAGGGCCACTTGCAGCTCCACGACCTGGTGACACGGCGCGGGCGGCATCACGATCGGGCTCTCCGCCGTCCGACCGATGACCTTCAGCGGCGACACGACGACTACCGTGCCGAACGCGGTCACTGCGCGCCCGGTTTCGCTCATGAGTCGAGGGGGCGGGACGTCCTCCTGCTGGCACACCGACAGGACGTTCCATACACAGTCACGGCAGTACTCCTCGAGGGTGTAGTTGCGGCTCCAGTCGCTCGCGGTACTCGAGCCGTCGTAGTCGATTCCGAGCCCGCCTCCGAGGTCGATGAGCGCGAGGCCGTGCGCACGGCGGCGGATGTGGCAGTAGAGCCGCGCAGCTTCCTTCACGGCCTCCTTGATGGCGAGGATGTCGGAGATCTGCGACCCGACGTGGAAGTGCAGACATTGGAGGACGTCCGGCTGTCCGGCGCGCTCGAGAAGCTCCATGCACTCCAGGATCTCCAGCGTGCTGAGTCCGAACTTGGCGCGATCGCCACCGGATTCGACCCACTTGCCAGCGCCCTGGCTGTGGAGCCGGACCCGGACCCCGAGGCGCGGTCGTACATCGATCTCGCCCGCGATCTCGAGGACCTCTCCCACCTCCGTGAGCGTCTCGCAGATGATGAGGACGCGACGGTCCGACTTCTCGGCCCGCAACGCGAGTTCGATGAAGTCACGGTCCTTGAACCCGTTGCAGACGATATACGCCTCCTCGTCGAGATCCTGGGTCAGCGCGAGGACGAGCTCACCCTTGCTGCCGACCTCGAGGCCGTAGCGGTGCGCAGCGCTCTCCTCGACGAGTGACTCGACGACGACCCGCTGCTGGTTCACCTTCACCGGATAGACGCCCTGATACCGCTCCGGGTACTCGAACTCCTCGATCGCGGCCTGGAACGCCGCGTGCAACCGCACGACCCGGTTGCGCAGGATCTGCGGGAATCGCAGCAGGAACGGTGACCGGTAGCCTCGGGCTCGCATCGCGTCGACAACGTCGACCAACCGGATCGCCGGATCGCCGGGCTCGGGCGAGACGCAGGCATA
>NZBC01000129.1 GCA_002687715.1 Planctomycetota bacterium
ATCGCGCTCGCGCCCGAACACCCCCACGCCAACCACTGCTACGGAATCCTCCTGAAGCACCTCTCGCGATTCGACGAAGCAGAGGCGTGCTTCCGCAAGGTCCTCGCCCGGGATCCGCACGACCCCACGGCCAACTACTATCTGGGCACGCTGATGATCCCAGCGAAGCGGCCGGCCGAGGCCGAGAAGCTGTTCAAGAAGGCGATCGCCGTCGAGCCGCATCAGCAGTCCGCGATCTTCCAGCTGTTCAACCTGTACTTCCGGCAGGACAAGGAAGCCCAGGCGGAGACGCTCGTCACCATCTTCGAGAAGCTGGAGCAGGCGGAGTCCGGGAACAAGGCGGGCATCGTCTACAGCGAGATGGGGCGCTACGGCAACGGCATCCGGCCGTTCCCCGTCCCGGTACCGCCGGGCGCTGACGTCAGCGGCGGCGTCAGCTACACGATGACCGTCATCGGAAACGAAGCACCGGGACGGGACGGGCGCGTGCGCAAAGCGACGGAGACGTTCGCCGCGGGAACCCCGCGACGGGAAGCCCTCCTGCGTCGGCTGCCCGGCATCGGACTCGGCGCGTCGCTGGCCGACGTCGACGGCGATGGCGATCAGGATCTCTGGACCGCCGACGGCAAGGGGCCGGGACGCCTGTGGATGAACGACGGCGGGACCTTCTCCGATGTCTCGAGCGAGTGGGGAATCCACGGCGCGGGGCCGAGCGTCTCCGGGTGCTTCGGCGACTACGACCACGACGGCCGGCCGGACCTCTACGTGTGCTGTGCTGGCCTCAACCGCCTCTTCCGCAATGACGGCAAGAAGTTCGTCGACGTCACGAAAGCCACGGGGGTCGGGGGCGGCGACGTGCTCTCGGTCCAGGCCGTGATGGCTGACCTCGATGCCGACGGCGACATCGACATCTACGTCGCGAATCTCGCCGATCTCACCGGCCCTGCCGCGACGACCTTGACGCGATGGCCCGACGACTACCCGGGCACGAAGAACCACCTGTTCAACAACGACCGCAACGGCAAGTTCACGGACATCGCGGCCCGCACGGGCACGGACGGCGGTGCGTCGCGTAGCGTGGGCATCATCGCGGCTGACCTCGACGGTGATCACGACGCCGACCTCCTCGTCGTCAACGAAGGACAGCCGCCGTTCTTTTTTCGCAATGACCGCATCTGGCGCTTCACCGATCGCACGGCCGCGTCTCCCGATCTGGCCGCGCGTACGGGCGGCTTCGGAGCGATGGCCGCCGATCTCGATCGCGACGGGCTAGCGGACGTCGTGCTCTTCGCCAGATCGGGGACCCACTTCTATCGCAACGCCGGTGGGGACCGCCTGGAGTCGGCCGGGACTCCGGCCAATGCCACATCGGGGTGCATCCTCGACGCCGACAACGACGGCGACCTCGACCAACTCCTGTACGGCAACGGCGCCGCGTCGCTGAGACTCGCCACCCGCGACGGGTGGGAGGACGGCGGAAAGACCCAACTCCCGGCAGGCGTCCGCACGATGCTCCCGGTGGACGCAGACGGTGACGGCGTTCTCGACGTCGTCGTCACGCGTGCGGGCAACGATCTCCCTCCGCTCCTGCTGAAAGGCAAGCTCGATCGCCCGCACCACTGGATCGAGATCGGCCTCAAGGGCGTCCGCGAGGAGGGCAAGATGCGGGCGAACACCGGCGGCGTGGGCGCGCGGGTGACCGTCGTCTCCGGCACGCTCAACCGCTGGCAGGAGATCATGACGGCCGGCAGCGTCCTCGGTGGGCCGTCGCCCTGTCTCCACTTCGGGCTCGGGGTCCGGACCCAGCTCGACTACGTCAGCGTGATCTGGCCCGACGACCTGCTTCAGGGCGAGTCGGGCATTTCCGCCGACACCAAGAAGGTCATCACTCAGACCTACCGCAAGTCGTCGTCGTGCCCGCTGCTGTTTGCGTGGAACGGCGAACGCATGGTTTTCGTCACGGACTTCCTCGGAGTCGGCGGCCTCGGTTTCTTCATCGAGCCCGGCACCTACGCACCGCCCGATCCCACCGAGCTGGTGTGGATCCCCTCCCTCGAGCCGAAGGACGGTCAGTGGGTGCTCTCCATCCACGAGCCGATGGAGGAGATCCTCTACCTCGACGAAGCGAAGCTGCTCGTCGTCGATCACCCCGAGGGGTTCGTCGTGGTGCCGGATGAGCGGCTCGCCGTTCTGGGCCCGGCGCCCGACGGCCGCCTCGTCGCGTACCGACCGGACGAAGCCATCTTCCCGATCGGGCTCGAGACCCTCGCGGGTTCGGCCGATGCTGCGCTGCTGCGCGAGACCGACCGCCGCTACCAGCCGGGCGTCATGCGCGACAAGCGGTTCATCGGGTTCGCCGCGCCGCAGGAGATCGTGCTCGACTTCGGCGCCGCGCTCGCCAGCGCCCGCGACCAGGACCTGTTCCTCTTCATCGACGGCTGGGTCGAGTACCCCTACTCCCACGTCAACTTCGCCGCGTGGCAGGCCGGGCTCGCGCTCCAGGCGATCTCGATCGACGTCGAATCGAAAGGCGGGACCTGGCACCCGGTGTTCGACCAGTTCGGCTACCCGGCAGGCATGCCGCGCGTCATGACCCTGGACGTCTCCAAGCTCCCCCGCGACGGCACCGGACGCATCCGCCTCCGTACGAACCTCGAGCTCTACATCGATCGCCTCTGGCTCGCCCGGGACCACGGCAAGGACGTCGTCACGGTCAAGACGCTCGATCCCGCGTCGGCCGAACTCCGTCGCAGTGGCTACCCGCGCGAGTACTCACCCGATGGCGAGGAACCGCTGTTGTACGACTACGCGCTCATGGACAACGCCATCGACTACAAGACGATGGAAGGCGACTACACCCGCTTCGGCGACGTCCGCACCCTCCTGCGTGCCCCCGACGACCAGTATGTCATCCTCGGCCGCGCAGAGGAGATCCTCCTCCGCTTCGACGTCATCGAAGACCCCGGCCCCGGCCGCGCCCGCTCGTTCATCCTCAAGAGCGACGGCTACTGCAAGGACATGGACCTCTACACCGCCCACCCCCACACGGTCGGCCCTCTCCCCTTCCACGGCATGAGCACCTTCCCCTATCCGCCGGGCGAGCACTACCCGCGTTCGAAGGAGCACGACGCGTACCGGCGGACGTTCAACACGCGGCGGTTGCTGCGGTAGGGCGAATCCAAGGAGAAGCCAGGAGGCCTGGAGCAGAGAAGAAGGTGTCTGGGTTCCTGCGTTCTCCTTGAATCCTCCGCTCTCCTGAGTCCTCCTTCAGGATTCCTCGCCTCACCCTTTCGTTTGCGACACCACGCCCTTGATCGCGGCTTCGACTTCAGCCGGATCCCCGAGGTAGCGGCTGCGCTGGACCTCGAGATCCCCGTCGAAGGTGTAGACGAGCGGGAACCCGGTCGGGATGTTGCGTTGCGCGATCTCGTCTTCGGAGAGTCCGTCGAGGTGCATGACGAGGGCGCGGAGACTGTTGCCGTGGGCGGCGATGACGAGGATCTCGCCGGCGCGGACGCGAGGGGCGATGGTCGACTCCCAGAACGGGAGGACGCGATCGCAGGTATCGGCCAACGACTCGGTGGCGGGCGCCTGATCACCGAGGGCGGCGTAGCGCGGGTCGTGGCGCGGATGACGCTCGTCATCCTCGTCGAGGGCGGGCGGACGCACAGCGAATCCGCGGCGCCACTGGTGGACCTGCTCGTCGCCGTGCTCGGCCACGGCCTTCTTCTTGTCGAGTCCCGTGAGCGCGCCGTAGTGCCGCTCGTTGAGGATCCAGGTCAGCTCGATGGGGACGTACATCTGGTCCAACACGTCGAGGGAGATCCACAGCGTCCGGATGGCGCGCTTCAGTACGGAGGTGTAGGCACCGTCGAATCGATAGCCCTCGGCCTCGAGTAGTTCACCGGACCGGCGGGCCTCATCGCGACCACGGTCAGAGAGGTCGACATCCCACCATCCGGTGAACCGGTTCTCGAGATTCCAGGTGCTCTGACCGTGGCGCAGCAGGACGAGATCGGTAGACATGGCTCTCCTTTTGGGCTTGCAAGCGACCGACGTTACCGCACCGTCCTGCACCGCCAAGCCCCCCAAATCCGATGCGGTAAGATGACCGCGAATCCATGGCACCGAAGCAGCCGACACCGCAGGCCGACGAACTCCCCGAACTCCCGGGCTATGAGGTCCTCGAGGTCCTCGGCAAGGGCGGCCAGGCCTGCGTGTACCGCGCCCGTCAGAAGAGCCTGAATCGCATCGTCGCGATCAAGGTCCTGGCACCCGAGCACTCGGACGACCGCAGCAAGCGTCGCCGATTCCTCGCCGAAGCGCGGCTGCAATCGAAGCTCCACCACCCCAACATCCTCCAGGGCATCGACATCAACAGTCACGAGGGCCTCTGGTACTTCGTGATGGAATTCGTGTCCGGCCGCAACCTCCACATGGTGCTCGTCGAAGAGGCGCAGCTCTCGGAGAAAAAGACGCTCGACACGGCACGCCAGGTGTCGGAGGCGCTCGCCCACGCGTTCGAGCGCGGCATCGTCCACGGCGACATCAAGCCCGAGAACCTCGTGCTGTCCCACGACGGCACGGTGAAGATGGTCGACTTCGGGATCGCCCGCCTGGCGCGCGAGCAGAAGCACGGCGGCAAGGTGATGGGAACCGAGGAGTTCATGGCGCCCGAGGTCAAGTCCGGAAAGAGCACCGGCGACATCCGGTCCGACATCTTCTCGCTGGGCCTGACCCTGTGGGAGCTTCTGACCGGAGCGCTCCCGCCCGTCGCGCAATGTCAGGCCAAGCTCGGACCGGACGTTCGCAAGTGGGAACCCAGCCTGCTCAAGTCGACGGGCGCGATCGTCGCGCGCTGCCTCGCGCTGGACCCGGCGCACCGGTACCAGACCCCCCGCGAGCTGATGCAGGCGATCGAGGGGACGAACACCAGCGAGCCGGTCGCCGTGAAGGGAACCGCGTCGCGCCGGTCGGGGTTGGCCAGCTCCCCGGCGGTCGACGCCCGGCCCAAGAAGAGCGCGGCGCTGCCCGTCGCGGCAGCGGCGGTACTCGTCGCGCTCGGCCTCGGCCTGTGGGCGACGTTCTCGTCCGGCAGCAACGAGGAGAAGGGGGAGCCCCCCGTCGCGGTGCTCCCGCAACCGGATCCGCCGTCCATTGACCCACCGAAACCCGATCCGCCCCTCGGCAACGGATCCACCGAACCGGTCAAGCCGACCCCGCCGCCCGTCAAGCCGACGACCGACCCGCCAATCGAGGTTCCTCCGACCAAGCCGGTCGTCCCGCCCACCGCGCGTCCGGAGCTCGTCTTCGATCCTCCGCGCGGCAAGGTCTCGGAAGGAACCAGCCTGACGGTTCGCGTCAGTGCGAAGAATCTCCCCGCGGACTTCCGCCCGACGTTCAAGGTCCTCGACGACGAAGGACGCGATATCAGCGCCAACATGCCGATGCCGAAAGCGGCACCGGACGGCGACGACCCGCAGACGATCGTGATGACGTGGAACGCACCGTGGTTCAACGGCCACCACGAGGTGTCGATGTTCATCCTCGTGTCCCAGCCGCCGTTGCAGGAGCGGCTCGCAGTCGGCATTACCGATCGCAATCGCTCCCCCGAGCTCGTCCGGGCCGGGCCGCGGCGGGTGCACGTCGAGGAAGGCGCGGATCCGATTGCCATCGCCATCGCAGGCACGGATCCGGACGGAGACCCCGTCGATCTCGAGCTCGTCGAAACGCCGAAGACGGTCGAGGCCACCATCTCCGACGGGCGGTTGTTGCTGCGTGCGAAGGACCGGCCGGGCAAGCAATCCGGCGCACCAGAGACCATCGTCGTGCGTGGTCTCGATACCCATGGTGGCTCAGCGACCACGGAGATCGAGGCCGTCCTCCAGGACGTCGACCACCCCGCAACCGTAACGTGGGACATGGGCGACGGGTCCTGGGAGATCCACGAGCCACTCCTGCCCGGTGGCACCATCGTGCTGCGCGGACCCGAGCGACCGAATCTGAATGTGAGGATTCGCGTCGCCGACCCGGATCTGCCCGACTCTCCGTTCAAGGTCACGCTGCCGGTCGGCACCCCACGTATTCCCGGGTTGGCGCTGAAGGTGATGGACGGCGGGGACACGCGCATCGTCTGGCGTCTGCCACCACGCCACGGATACGGTCCGATCAGCATCGAGCTGGATGTTCTCGCCGGCAACGTATTGCTGCGCAAGCTGCGGCTGCGCATCCACACGCTCCGCCGCACCGCCCCCCCACCGCAGTCCAGCCGCGATCCGCTCGATCGGGCGCTGGAGTGGCTGCGCCGCCACCAGTTGAAGGATGGTTCGTTTCCGATGCGGGCCACCGACTTCGAAGTGTTCTCGGAAGATCCCAAGGACGGCGGCGCTGGAAACAGGCGCTACCGCACGGGCGTCACCGCATTGGCCGTGCTGGCGGCGCTCCGCAGCGGCGACGGCAGCCCCTGGGTCCGGCGCGCGCTGGACTTCATCCTCTCCAGCCAAGGCAGCGACGGACGCCTGGGCGGATCCAGCACCAGCCAGACCTACGATCACATGATCGCATCCGAGGCGCTGATGTTCGGCTGGCACCTGCTGGGCGACGCCAAGTTCCATATCGCCGGTAAGAAGGCGGTGCGATGGATCGTCGATGCCCGCAACCCGGGCGCAGCGGGCGCATGGCGTTACGGCGCGCGCTCGGGCGAGAGCGACACCTCCGTCACGGTGTGGGCCATCCGCGCTCTTCACGCCGCACATATGGCCGGGTTCAAGGTCCCGTCGGAAGCGCTCCACGGCGGCTTCTCGTTCATCGACTCGATGATCGGCGACGACGGTCGCATCGGGTACCAGACCACCGGCGGTGTCACGACCCGCAACGGACAGAATCAGCGCCGTCACCTGCCCAAGCTCAGTGAGTCGATGACGGCGGCCGGTCTCTCGGTACTCATCTTCGCTCCAGGCAAGAAGGCGTCCGACCGCCGCTTCAAGAAGGGCCTGGTCCTCCTCTTCGAATCACCGCCGGCGTGGTCGTTCCGGTCGCTCCCGGGCTCCCACCACCACGAGAAGCTGACCTTCGCGGAGAAGCGTCAGTACAAGAAGTACTCCCCGGTCGACTTCTACTACTGGCAGCACGGCACGTTCCTCTTCCGCTCGTGGAAGCGCGCGTTCGGCAACACCGTCCACAACAACTCCCAGTGGCGCGCGTTCCCGCAGTTCGCTGCGGCGCAGCAGCGCAAGAGCGGTGACGCCAAGGGCAGCTTCAACCCCGACACCACCCCCTGGGGCTACGCCGGCGGACGCAGCTACGCCACCGCCATCATGGCCCTCGCGATGACGAACGCGAGCTTCACGGACGCGTTCGTCGGAGAGGTGTTCGAGTAGCCCGCCTCCAGCGCACGGAGTACCGGATCCACGCTGGCCACGAAGCCTCGGGAGCGGATCTGGCTCAGCTTTCCAACAGAGGCAGTCGGAGCAGGAAGGTCGCGCCTTCCTTGGACGGAAGCAGCCGCAGATCGCCCTTGAACGCCCGCGCAAGTCCGCGAGCGAGAGCGAGGCCGAGACCGAGACCGGACACGGGACCAGCGGCGTGGCGTTCCGCGCGTCGGTACGGACGGAACAGCTCGCGCGCGACGTCCTCCGGCACTCCCGGACCGTGATCCTGGAACCGGATCTCCAGCCGACCGTCGAGCGTTCGTGCCGCCAGCAGGAGCCGACGATCCGTCGCGTCGGCCGCGTACTTGCATGCGTTGTCGACCAGGTTGAGCAAGATCTGCTCGATACCCTGCACGTCGGCGCGAACCTGCGCATCCGGTAGGACGTCGTTCTCGACCACCAGCTCCATGCCGCCGTCGGCAGCACGCCGCGACATCGGCGGCAGCGCACGCTCGAGAACGGTCGAGATGGCGACGGGATCGCGATTCACGCCCTGCCGTCCCTCCTCCAGGCGCGAGTACAGCAACACGCTCTCGACGACGCGCGCCAGGCGGTCGGACTCACCTTTGAGTGTGGTCAGGTAGAGCTGTCGGTCCTCCTCCTTCTGGACCATGCCGTCGGCCAGCATCTGCGTGTACATACTGAACGTGGTCAACGGGGTCCGAAGCTCGTGGGTCACGGCGGACACGAATCGGCCGCGCCGCTCACCGAGGTCGATCGAGGCCCGCAGGACGAACGCGACCGCGGCCAGCACGGCCAGGGACGCCGCCCACGACAGCATGAGGATCATCCGTGTCGGCGTCAGAAACGGCGCCGCTGACGCCTGCAGCCTTCCAGTCGTCAACACGGCGGGGACCGACGCCAGGCGCCGCGCGTTCATATCGTCCTCGGCGGTTGGCGGGTTGCGCCAGTTGCGCAGCGGCGTCAGCGATGCGTGCGGGAAGATGTCCGCGACGTCGCCCAGCAGCAACTTCCGCAGCTCCGGCCAGTCGATCCAGATCCCCTGCCGGAGAGACACCCCGCCGGCCCTCACCTGACGGACCAGGAACAGCTCGGGTTCCGGCTTCTCTCCGTCGTCCAGCCAGACCGGCGTCAACGGTCCCTGCTCGACGTCCATGTTCGCGAACGCGACGTTGGCGCCGTTCAGGTCGTTCGCGCGCAGTTGGTACTTGTTCATGTTGCGGCTGCGCGCACGAAACTCGTTCTCACTCCACTGCTGCTGGACCTCGAGCGTCTGGCGGTTGTAGCCACCCTGCAGGTTGTTTCCGAATGGGTTGGCGACCTGTGCATCCGCCGGGATCGCGATGACCTGGGCGGGTACCGACGTCCCTCCGAGCGGCACCGCGAACCGCGCCACCAGCTCTCTGAGAAAGGACGCGGGCCCCGTGGCCGAAGCGACCGCGTCCTTCGGAGGGCGGCCGCTGCTCTTCTTCTGGTCCTCCACCGGCATCTGCGGCGAGGTGATGCGCCCGTCAGACGCGATCTCGAAGTGGAGGCGGAAGAACGGAATCCGAACGTCTTGCAGCGGCGAGGCCAGGAGTACATCCCCCTGATTGAGCTGCGCGCGGCTCTTGGTGTACGCGTTCGCGGGCGCGTAGAGCGCGCGGTAGTGCTGGAAGGGACGCGCCTCCTCCTGAGCGAGGATTGGCGCCATCGTCGACTCCAGCCGCCACATCGCGATGCGCAGAGACTCCTGGACGCCGGCCTCCTCGAGCGCCTCGTTCTGCGATGCCTCGAGCCGCAGCGTCTCGGCGCTGATCCAAGCCAGCGCACCGAGCAGAGCCACCGTGCAGAGAAAGAACACGCACCACGTTCGAACCGTGCGGCGCATCAGTCCGGTTCTCCCTGGGCCAGCATGTAGCCCTTGGCCCGGACGGTCACGATGACCTTGGGATTCTGCGGGTCGTCTCGCAAGCGCTCCCGCAACCGCACGACGTGCATGTCCACGGTACGAGTCTGGATGCCGCGAGGGTCGAGTCCCCACACGCGGGACAAGAGTTCGTCACGCGAGATGGCGCGGCCGGGGTTCGCCGCCAGATAGTGCAGCAGCTCCGACTCCTTCTCGGAGAACTCCGTGCGCCCGCCGTCCTTGAATCTCACCTCCCGACGCTCGAAGTCGAGAGTGCGACCGTTGAGCTCTACCGTCCCCAGAGTCTTCGGACGCTCCGGGGACCGGCGCAGCACCGCCTCGACGCGGGCGAGCAGTTCCTTGGCGGAGAATGGTTTCACGACGTAGTCGTCGGCGCCGCCGCGCAGACCCCGGATGCGGTCCTCCTCCGTGCCCCGCGCGGTGAGCATGATCACCGGCAGCCCCGGCTTCGCGTCCCGAACCTCCTCGAGTACGGAGAACCCGTCCCGCTCCGGGAGCATGACGTCGAGCAGCAGGAGATCGATCTCGGCCGCGAGCGCGGTCCGTAGCCCCTGCCCACCGTCCGCAGCCTCCTGCACCGAGTACCCGGAGAAGCTCAACGCGTCGACGAGACCGCGACGAATCGCCGGGTCGTCCTCCACGACGAGGATATTGCCGAGGGGCATGGGCAGGCTCCGGGAGAGGGTCGGAAGACTGGCGGACGGACCCAGTGTCCTGTCACACCTTCTCTTATGTCTACGGCACCAGGGGCCGCGGGTCGTGTCACTCTCCCGTAAAAGACCGCCCCGGCGTCCTCTCCCATGATCGGCCAATTCGCCTAAGTCCTTGGACTACCGGACGGTACACTGAGAAGGAGCCATCCCCGCTCCACCCACGCTGCCAGTTCGATGTCGCGCCCAGAACCCTGGAACGGGTGCGTCCCCCGTCGCTGAAGCTGCAAACATGAAGAACCTCCTCGCCATCGTGCTCCTCCTGGCCGTCTCCCTGCCGGCTCAGATCCCACCTGCCGCGGGAGGCGAGCCGATGTATCGCATCCGCATCCCTCACTCGGCCCCCGTAGCGCTGCGAAGCGCGCTCGAAGCGAAGGGCTATGACATCGCGTGCATGCATTGCTCGAACAGCGCGCAGGTCGAACTCGTGGTCAGCGCAGCCGATCTGGACCAGCTCTCGGACTTCGGACTGACCTGCAACGTGCAGGAAACCGCGATGCCGTTGTGGGCCAAGTTCTCGGCGTCGCGCAACGGGTTTGCCGGCTACACGGACTACTCAGGGATCAACACCTTCCTCAACTCGACAGCGGCGGCGAATCCATCCATCGCGACCGTGGTCGATCTGACTGCAACGTACGGCCCCGGAAGTACGTTCGAAGGACGCGCCATCAACGCGATCAAGATCTCGGACAACGCGTCGGTTGACGAGGACGAGCCGGAGATCCTGTTCGTATCCTGCCATCACTGCCGCGAGATCGTGACGCCGGAGATCGCGCTCGACATCATCAGCCGCCTCGTGAGCGGGTACGGAACCGACCCTCAGATAACGAGCTTCGTCGACGACAACGAGATCTGGATCGCGCCCGTCTGGAACCCGGATGGCCTCGAGTACACCTGGAACGTGAACAACCTGTGGCGCAAGAACCGGAAGCCGTTCGGCGCCGATTTCGGCGTCGACCTCAACCGCAACTACCCGCTCAACTGGGCAGCGAGCTGTGGCGCGAGCACGACGCCGAGCAGTCAGACCTACAAGGGGCCGTCCGTCGGTTCCGAAGAAGAGACCCAGACCATGATCGGCTTCGCGCGAGCCCGCCGCTTCGCGAAGGTCATGGACTACCACTCGAGTGGTCGCGAGATCCTGCAGACCTACAACTGCGCCATCATGCCCGCGCTGATGGAGAACTACATCGACTCCGAGGCCGTGAACCTCGCCAACGCGATCACGCCGTCATTCGGCGTGCGTGACCCGTCGGCCGACGGCGAGCACTACGAGTTTCAGATCAAGGAGATCACCGGCTACTCCTTCCTGACCGAGACCCACACGACGTTCCAGCCGACGCACGCGTCCGCGCTCGCGGAGGCCGTTCTCGTGTGGCCGTCGACCGTCGCATTCCTCTCGAAACAGATCCCGGTCGTCGGGCACGTCACCGATTCCCTGACCGGCAACGCACTGGTAGCGGACATCTCCGTGGTCGGACTCGGCTGGACTCAAGGCGAGACCCGGACGACCGAACCGACCTATGGGCGCTACCACCTGTGGCTGCCGCCGGGCGTGCATCAGGTGACCTACGCCGCGGCGGGCTACAGCCCCGTCACCCTCACCTTGACGGTGACCACGTCCACCCAGCTCCAGAACGTGATGCTCCTGCCCCTGGGCCCGGTCATGACCCTGAGCATGTCGACGACCGGTGGCGGCGCTGGGGACCTGAACCTCGCCATGACCAACGTCCCAGCCAGCGCGACCTTCGGGTTCACGCTGTTCAGCCTGAACACCACCGGCGCGCTCGGAACGGGGAACGCCTTCGGTGTCACCGCCGACTTCTTGACGCTCCAGAGCCTCCTCACACCGTCACTGCCCGGCAACCCGTTCTCGTGGACCTGGCCCGTCGGCGGCGTGTACCCGGCGACTCCGTTCGTGATCCCCCCGGGCGGCATCCCGTTTCCGACGGGCACGCAACTCGACGCGGTCGCAGTCGCGTTCTCGGCCGGCTTCGGGTCGCTCGAAGGACAGACCGCCGCGAACCGCGTGACCTTCTGAGCCGCGAGGTGCCCCGAACGCCGGTGAGCCCGGGTCCGGTGAAGAAGAAGGAGTAAGGAGGACCCAGGAGCGCAAACAGACCTGCGCCGATTCCTGGGTTCTCCTTGATTCTCTTCCTGCCGCGAACGCCTAGCGGGAGTCTTCCTTGACCAGGGCTCCGATAGCGTCGAGGAGCTTCTGCCCGTTGACGCGGTAGTAGCGGGTCTTGCCCGTGCGGTCGAGGAGATAGGTGCAGGGGACGGCGCTGACGCGGTTGAGCTGGGCGACCTTCGTGTTCCAGAAGCCGCCGTCGTACACCTGCGGCCATTTCATGCCGAAGCGCTGTTCGATTTCGCGGATCTTGCCGGCCTTGTCGGGATGGTCGAGGGCAACCCCGATGATCACGAATCCCTGGGCCTTGTACTTCTCGTAGGCCCTCACGACGTTGGGCATCTCGCGAATGCAGGGGCCACACCAGGTGCCCCAGAAGTCGACGAGGACTACTTTGCCCTTGAGCTTGCCGATGTCGATCGTCTCGCCGTCGAGGGACTTCGCGGCGAACGGCACGAGGTCGCGGAAGATGCGGGGCTTCTCGATCTGCTTGACGTTGGCGCCGAGTGCAACCGTAGCTTTCTTTCGATCGGCCTCGCTCTCGCCGCCGCCTTCGATCGCGCGTCGAACGGCGGCGTAGACCGGGTCGGCGTTCGCGATCTTCTTGCGCACGAGGCTGGTGCGGATGGTGCGGGCAACCGTCGCCGTCGGCCGGTAGAGCCGCGTAGCCTGTCCGGCGAGGTGGGCGAGCCGTTCCACGGCCGGCGTCTTCTGGGTCACCTCGGTGACGAACGCGTTGAGGTAGATACGGCCCGCCATGCGACGGTGCTCGTCGACGCGAATCGTATCGAACTTCTTGAAGAATCCATCGAGGCCCTTCACCGCGGCTTTCGTGTCGCCGTCGAAGAAGTCGCGCAGCGCCGTCGCGTAGCCGAGGCGGCCGAGAGCGTTCTCCTCGTACTTGAAGAAGAACGCGATGAACCGTCGGCCGACCTCGATCCGGTTGATGCGTTGTCCCGCCGGACGCTCGAACACCTTCTCGAGGGCCGCGGCCGCCCCCGCCGGCGGCTCCTGGGCAGACAGAGACGTGGCCGTGACAGCGAAGCAGAGGTTCAGAAGCACAAGCAGGCGGCGCGACATGACGATCTCCTCGGGAATCCGTATCACCCTAACCGGGGCGAAACGGGGTTCATTTCCGAGAGACGAATCGGCTGCTGGGAGCGGGATCAGCCCATGCCACCGCCCTTCTTCTTCTTCTCCTCGCGCTTCTTCTTCTCCTCGCGGGCCTTGAGCTCCTCCATCCTGGCGCGCTCTGCCAGGTCACGCTCCCGTTGCACCTCCTCGCTCTCGACAGCGCGGGACACGCCCAAGAAGAGGAACGGGAGGCTGGTCAGCCCCTGAGCGACGGGCTGGTGGGAGTGCAGGCGGATCCGATCCTTCGTGACGTCCAGCGCCAGGATCGCGCCCGCTCCCTTGCGAAACACCCGGTTTTCGCTGCTCCCCGTCATGGCGACGTCGAGGCTGCCGACGCCGATCCACACGTAGGCGCTCGCGGCCTGGGGAATCGTCTTGAACGCGGGAAGCCGCCCGAGCCCCGGCTCATCAGCGGACATCGCCTGCGCCGTTCGCTTGACCGCTCGGGATGTGCCGACGACGAACTGGGTGCCAGAGAACGCCGCCGCGGGCAAGCCGGCGTTGTCCGTCTCGACCACCGACCACGCAGCGACTTCGTCCGTGGACAACTCGGCCGACGCGCGCTTCGCCAAGCGCTCGATGAGCTGGCGCACGACCCCCTCGCCCTTCTCCGCATCCGTGAACGATCCGACCAGGAACCAGTCCTCGCCTCGGCGACCGGGTTTCGGGTCCGGCGGGAGCATCCCGAACGTCACCTTCGGCTGCAACAGCTCCGCGGCCTCCGCCAACTTGATGCCCAGCATCTGCTGCACCTGACGCGCCGACTCTTCCAACATCGGCGCCATCATGAAGCGCTTGGGATCCAGCAACAGCGACGACCCCCGCGACCACAGTGTCTTGGGGTCGCCGTTCCAGCAGGCCGCGAGGGCGGTCTCGACGGGCAAGCGGCGCATCACGTCGGGTGAGGCCGACGCTGCCGACAACACCTCGAACACGGGGACGGCGTCGGACGCAGTCAACGAGAGCTGCGTACCCTCTCCCTTCTTCTCGCGATAGCCGAAGTCCGTCAGCTTCATGAGTCCGAGCTGCTTCGCGATGGCGAGCGGCGTGTTATTGAGGGTCTCGTCTTCCACCACGAGCTTGAGGATCGACCCGGTGCGGATGTAGCACATGGTCTCTCCGTCGGTCCCGCCGACAGCCGCCCTGAACCGCTTGGACTTCTTGAGCCCGCTAGCCGGCACGCCGCGCATCGCCTTCATCGTCTCTCGCAGCCGCGGCTGCGAACCCGCGAGGACGATCATGTCGTTCTTGCGGCCGATGAGCAGGTCCACGTCCTCCACCGCATCCACGCGCGTCTCGCCCGTCTCTTCGTTGCGCTCCGCGAGCGCCTGCTCCTCCAGGTACCTGGTGACTTTCGCATAGATCGTCTTCGCCAGCGGAGTGTGCATTGCGACGGCGAAGTCCATGTCCGGCGAGCTGTCAGTGAGCTCCATCCGAAACAGCGCGACTTCGATCGCCGTGACCGACTTCACCCATGACGGCAGACTGCCCTCGTCAAAACCGAGGAAGTCGTTCGCTTCCGACAACATCTCGAGGATGGTCTCATCGAACTCCCCGCGGAGCTTGCCGGGATCGTGGAACAGTCCCTCGTCACCGAGCATGCTGCGGACCGTGCTCAACGGCCCCCCCATGCGGAAATAGCCCAGGGTGTTCTCGGGCAGGGTGTCCAGGAGCGATTGGGCGTGAAGTCCCCCGCTGAGCAGAGCGACCAGGACGGCGAGAAGGGCAGCGCCTCGGAGCATGGTGTGTTCCTGTTTCGAAAACCCGCGGGACCGGCAGAATCCTCGCCACCATACGCGACCTCTCCCGATGGTTCGGTGATTTCGCGGCGACCGCAGCGTAGGCTTCCCGCAACGCATGGAAGCTGAATCCCGAGCCCAGGTTATCGTCGTCGGCGCAGGCATCGCCGGCCTGGCCACGGCGTACCGCATCGAGGAGCATCTTCGGGCGGTGGGCTCAGCGGCGCAGGTGCGCGTGCTCGAGGCGGGCGCGCGACCCGGCGGCAAGGTGCAAACCGTGATCCAAGACGGGTTCGTCTTCGAGGGGGGGCCGAACGGGTTTCTGGACAACGAACCAGCGACGCTGCGCCTCATCGACGACCTCGGTCTGCACCACGAACTCCTGCCGAGTCGTGAGTTGGCCCGCCGGCGATTCGTGATCAGGAACGGCCGCTTTCACCTCCTGGCCACGCACCCGTTCAAGTTCCTGACTTCTTCGGTGCTTTCGCTGCGCGGCCGACTCCGGGTCGTCGCGGAGATGTGGACCCGTCCCCGGCGCGACGACGCGGACGAGTCGGTGGCGGCGTTCGGAAGGCGTCGCCTGGGTCGCGAGTTCGCCGACGTCCTGCTCGACGCGTTGGTCAGCGGCATCCATGCCGGCGACCCCGACGCGCTCAGCCTCCGCGCGGCCTTCCCGAAGGTCCATGCGCTGGAACGCGAACACGGCGGCCTGATTCGCGGGATGCGCGCCCGCCGCAAGACGGCCGGCGGCCAGAAGGTGGAGGCCGGACCGAGCGGCGTCCTGCATGCGTTTCGGGGCGGCATGGAGACGCCGGTCAAGGCACTGGCAGGCAAACTCGGCGACCGCGTCATGGTCCGTCATTCCGTGCAGCAAGTCAGGAGCGATGGGCAGCGCGCGTTTACGGTCGTCGCTTCCGGACCGGACGGTGAGGCGACGTTCGAGGCGGATGCCGTCGTCCTCGCGACACCGGCGCCCGCGACCGCCGGCGCCCTCGGGAGCCTGGACCCGGACGCCGCGGCCGCGCTGGCCGACGTCCCCATCGCCGGAGTCCACGTCGTCTGCCAGGGCTACCGCCGCGATCAGGTCCACCACCCGCTCGACGGGTTCGGCGCGCTCATCCCCCACGTCGAAGGACGCCCGATCCTCGGCACCTTGTGGAGTGCGGCCGCGTTCGACGGCTACGCGCCGGACAGTCACGTCCAGCTCCGGACTCTCGTCGGCGGATCGCGAAACCCCGGCGCGTCCGACCTCGACGACGACGCGCTCGTCGACCTCGTCCGGCGAGAGACCCGGCGGGACTACGGCATCACCGGCGACGCCGTCGCGACCCGAGTATTCCGCTGGCCGCGGGGCATCCCCCAGTACACGGTGGGGCACCTGGGCCGCATGACGCGCGTCCGCGCAGCGACGGACCGGCTCCGCGGACTGTTCGTGACCGGCAACAGCGTGTGCGGCATCTCGTTCAACCACTGCGTGGCCGACGCCGAGCGCACTGCCCTTGCCGTCGCGGTGCACCTCGAGAAGTCGGGAGTACGGGGCCCATGACCACACTCGACGCGGACGTGGTGGTGGTCGGCGCCGGTATCGTCGGCCTCGCGACCGCCCGCGCGCTGAGCGCCGAGCACGGGCGGAAGATCGTGGTCGTCGAGACCGAGGATCGCATCGGCGTCCACCAGACCGGTCACAACAGCGGCGTCATCCACTCGGGGATCTACTACCGTCCGGGCTCACTCAAGGCGCGCGGCTGCGTCGAGGGTCGCGACGCGATGTACCGGTACTGCGCCGAACGCGGGATCGCGCACGAGGCCTGCGGCAAGATCGTGGTCGCCGTCGATGACGCCGAACGGCCGGCCCTTGATGAACTCGAACGACGCGGGATCGCCAACGGTCTCCAGGGCCTGCGCCGCCTCGCGCCCGAGGAAATCCTGGAGCGCGAAGCCCACGTCGCAGGAGTCGACGGGCTCCTCGTCCCGCAAACCGGTATCGCAGACTACGGCGCCGTGTCCGCGGCGTTCGCGGACGACGTGCGCGGCGCGGGCGGCGAGATCCGGCTCGGGGTACGCGCGGGCACGGCCACGCGAGACGAGAACGACATCGTGCTCGAGACGACGTCCGCACCCGTCCGAGCACGCATGCTGGTCAACTGCGGCGGCCTCCACGCCGACCGGGTCGCCCTCCGCTGCGGCGCCGACCCGCCTGTCCGCATCGTGCCGTTCCGCGGCGAGTACTACGAGTTGCGCGAGGAGCGCCGCCACCTCATCAACCACCTCGTGTACCCGGTTCCGAACCCGGCGCTGCCTTTCCTGGGCGTCCATTTCACCCGCCGGGTCGACGGGAGCGTCGAGGCCGGCCCCAACGCCGTCCTCGCAATGAAGCGTGAGGGCTACCGCCGCTTCTCGTTCTCCCCCCGCGACGCTGCGAGCAACGCCGCCTGGCCCGGCCTGTGGCGGCTCGCGCGTCGATACTGGCGAACGGGCGCGGGAGAGTGGTGGCGCTCGATGAGCAAGCGCGCGTTCGTCAACGCGCTGAAGCGTCTCGTCCCGGCTCTCACCGCCGACGACGTCGTGCGAGCGGGCGCGGGGGTCCGCGCGCAGGCCGTCGACCGCGACGGCAACCTCGTCGACGACTTCCGAATCCTGGAGCTCGACCGGATGGTGCACGTCCTCAACGCACCGTCGCCGGGAGCAACCGCGTCACTCTTCATCGGAAGCTCGATCGCGGAGACGGCGGCGCGCCACCTCGCAAAGTGACGGGCCAACGGCCAGCAGGAGATCAGCGGGGCGGGGACGAAGGAGAACCCAGGAACCCAGGGTCAAGACTGGACCTGACCCTTGAGTTCCTCTGCTCTCCTTCTCACATCTTGGCTAGCGATTCCGATACGCGCGGTGGCAGCCGGTGCAGCTCTGCTTCACCTCGGCGAGATACCGGTTTGCGTCGTCGGTCGCCCCGGAAGCACCGCTCTGCATGCGCTTCAGAGCGTCTTCTAGTCTCTCGTTCGCAACGGCGGCGCCCGTCACCCACGCCCGGAAGTCCTCGGGTTGACCCACAACGTCGGGGAGGGTCAGACTTCGAGTCCACAGGCCCGTGAGCTTGCCCGCCTCGTTGATCGGATGAACGTCAGGGTGGCCGGGATCCGGCTTCCAGCCGCGGGCGGCGAGTGCCGCCAGATGGTCGAAGGTGCGTGACGCATCGATCATGACCGAGCGGAATCCGTCGAATTCGTGCGCAGCCGGGAAACCCCACTCATACGCCTGAGTCTGTTCGCGCGTCGGCATCGAGCGCGAAGCGATGACCTGATAGAGGCCCTCGTACTTCGACGACGTGCCGCACCACTGCCGCATCTCGGCGAGCGCTCGCTCGCGGGGCGCACCGTCGCGCACCAAGCGGCCGACCGCCGCGGCGGCCGGGCCCCGGTGACGGCCGTGGAAGCAGTGGACGTAGAACGGCGCCTCGAGTTCGCGGAACGTCTTCGCGAGCCTGATCAGCTCGTCGCCGGTCATCCCTCGATACTGGATCGGGACGTGGACGTAGCGCATCCCGAGGGAGGTGGCGGTCTGCTCGTCAGGCACCTTGCCGTCAACCGAGATCACCGTCTTGGCGCCCAGCCCGGCGACCGCGACCAACCCGTCCCGACCGTGGGGCTCGCTACCGGAGATCACGTCGTCGCTCAGGTGGAACACGTTCAGCAGCCCGTGCCCATCCACCGGCGCCCGCTCGGGCAGCGGCGACGCACCGCCGACCCCGTAGGCGCTCTCCACGTCCAGCGGCGCCGCGACCGTCACCCCGATGACCGGCCTCGGCGACATCCCGCCCCTCTGGGACTGGCAACTCGCGAGGATCAGGGCGATCAGGACGAGGTGAACAACGACCTGGAAGCGCGTGAGAGGGTTCCGTTTTGGCATCACGGCCTCCTTTACGCAATCCGCGCACCCGACCGCCCTGCTCCCCCAAACCATTGCCGATGGGCAACTTACGCGGCCGCCCGTTCACAGCCGCCATCGGCGGGCGTTCCGGACCGGTAACGGCGTCACGGATCCTGACAGCTCCGCCCCCTACGGAATCACGTCCGCGACCTCGACCGTCATCTGTCCGCGCTCGGTGCCGCGCTGCCAGACGAGGTGGATGGGACCGCCATGGCCGCGGATCCGGGACCACACCGAGGGCTGGAGCCGGGCGCCGGGGATGCCGTTGATCGTCACGACGCGGTCTCCCTCCTCGAGCCCGGCGGCGAATGCGGGGGTGTTGGGGAGCACGTCCGCGACGTGCCAGCCGCCACCCGACCGCCGCAGGACGAACCCGGGTGACCGGAAGCCCGGAGTCGTGAGCGGCGCGTCACTCGTCCGTTCCATGCGCACGCGCCCGGACCGGGCATCGAACGTCAGACGGAAGAACCGGAGGACGCCGCCGCCGATCCGGGCCGGGCCGCTGGTGAGAAACACGAGCGGCTCGTCGACGAAGTGAGGTCCCAACGTGATGCCAGCCGCCAGACGACCGATCTGGTTGCGGTGGGCTGACCCCGCGATCGTGGTGCCCCGATGTCCAGGCGAAGGCCCGTGTCGAAACGGCAGCACTCGTCGCAGCGAATCGGGCAGCGCGAAGGTCTCCGCCGATCCCGTGTCGATGATCAGGGACAGCGGCAGCTCGCCTACCGTGGCTTCCACGACAGGCAGCCGGCCGTAGCCTCGTACACGGATCACGTCCCCCGTCGTCCGATCAGCCAGGTCCGATGTCCGCGAGAGGATCATCTCCATGGCCGCGTAGTCCAGCGTCATCACGCAGCCCGCGAACGTCGCGTACCCGAGAATGCCATCGAAGCTCTCTCCCAGGGCGCTCCGCAGATGGGCGAGGTCGAGGATGCAAGCGTGCGCGCCCTGGAACACCGCGTCGCCGATCCGCAGCTTCGACAGCCGGCACATCGCATCCGCTGCGATGGACTCCCCCCCCGCGCCCAGGATGTCGAGTCCGGAGTCCTCCCGCTGGAGATCGAGTCGCGCGGCAAGACGTTTGGAGACGATCGAGGTCTCGGCGCCGGTGTCGAGAACGAACCACCGAGGTGACGAGCCGTTCACACTGACCTTGACCAGGGGCAGGTTGCGAACGAGACGGATCGGCACGTGCACCGACGCCGCCGCGAAGATCGTCTCTTCCGGCCGAAAGTCCGAGCGCGACGCAGTGCATCCCGCGACCCCCGACAGGGCCACGACGAGCAGAAGGCGCACCCGGGTCCGCTGGTTCTGACCGGGCACGCCCCGAACCCTAAACCCTCTGTCGGTGCACGGATAGGGGAACTCGACGGCGCTCGTCCAATGTTCGTGGCCGAGAAAACCGTTTCTGCGCGCGCGAGTTGGCAACTCGCCAGTCAGCTTCCCTGGAGACCCGCCTCACCGCGGGCTCCGATCCATACAAGGTGGGGTCGGGCCGAGGGAACGGATACGTCTCTTCTGAACCCTCGAGCCTGGATGCTCTCGATCGCGCCGGCTACCGGCCCGACCCCACTCTTTTTTAGCGGATCGTGCTGCGCAGCGGGGGGGAAAGCCCGCCAATCCGGGCGGCCGGATGGGTTCCGGTAGGATGCGCCGCCATGAGCCTCACCGGACTCCTGGTCCTCGCGGCCGTGGGCGCGGTCATCGCGCTCCTCCCCCAGTACTTCGCGACCCGACCCGGCCGTAGCCGCAGCCTGACCACCTGGATCCTGTCCAGCATGGGGGTCGGAATCGCCGTAGGCGCCCTGTTCGCCTACTCGGTGCCGTTCGAATTCCGGCCGCTGCCCGCCTCGGTCACCGGCACGGTCGAAGGGCCGTTCGATCTCCGATCGGGGCTCACGCTGACCGTCACCGATGCCGGCGGAGCGAAGTTCACCGATCTGAAACTCGACCCCGATCCGGCCCGCCAGCCGATGACCGCGGCTGAAGTCGCTGCGGAGTTCAACAGGCAGCAGACCAGCGTCCGCGCCTCCCACGACGGGGATCGCATCGTCATCTCGACGATGTCCAAGGGCAATGCCTCGTCGCTGCAGATCTCCGACGCGACGGCCGGCCAGGACGCCAGCAGGCTCGGATTCCAGGCCAACGTGCCGGTGACCGGTGAGGGCGAACCGAAGTCGTTCTGGCGCGACCTTCACACCTTCTTCAAGGACATCTTCCTCAACGCGCTGAAGATGATGATCGTCCCGGTCATCTTCACCTCCATCGTTGCGGGGATGCTCAGCCTGGGCTCGCAGGGACTCGGACGACTCGGTTTCAAGACGCTCGCCTACTACCTGACCACCAGCCTGCTCGCGATCATCGTCGGCCTCCTGCTGGTCAACGCGATCGGCCCCGGCGTGGGCGCGATCATCACCCTCGAGCACAAGCCCTCCGGGTTCGAAGAGACCGCCAACCAGTCGACCGAGGATTTCCTCTTCAACTTCTTCCGGAACCTGATCCCGGCCAACCCGATCAAGGCGATGGTGGATGGGAAGATCCTCCAGGTCATCTTCTTCGCCCTGTTCATCGGGTACTTCATCAATCGCCTCCCGACCCGGTTTCGAGAATCGCTCACGACGTTCTTCAACGGGCTGTTCGAGCTGATGCTGCTGATCGTGCGCACGCTGCTCTGGCTCGCGCCGCTCGGGGTGTATGCGATCTTCGTCAAGATCATCGGAGAGACGGGACCGGAGGCGTTCATCGACCTCGGCTGGTACGCGCTCACGGTGTTCGCTGGTCTGTGCGTGCACGCGTTCATCATCCTGCCCCTCCTTCTGAAGTTCGTGGGCGGTCTGAACCCGTGGCGCCACTTCAAGGCGATGGCACCGGCGCTGCTGACCGCGTTCTCGACGTCGTCCTCGTCGGCGACGCTGCCCATGACGCTGCGGTGCGTGAAGGAACGCGTGGGCATCTCCGATCGCACCAGCTCGTTCATCCTCCCACTCGGCGCGACGGTGAACATGGACGGCACTGCGCTCTACGAGTGTGTCGCGGCCATCTTCATTGCCCAGGTCTACATCAGCGCGGGGGTGATGGACCCGCTCACGATGCAGCAGCAGTTCCTCGTCGTGTTCACGGCGCTCGCCGCCTCGATCGGCGCCGCCGGTGTGCCGATGGCGGGGATGGTGATGCTGGGCATCATCCTGAATGCCCTGGGGATGCCGCTGGAGGGCGTCGGTTACGTACTTGCCGTCGATCGGATCCTCGACATGTGCCGCACCACCGTGAACGTCTGGAGTGATTCGTGCGGCTGCGCCGTGATCGCGAAGACGGAAGGCGAGGATCAGGTCCTGCAGAAGTGGCCGCCGCCCAGTCTCACCTGATGCGCGATCAGATCCGAGTCGAGACTCCGGGACGCGGGCTGCACGAGGTGACGCACCTGGTACGCGACGCCGTTCGCGAGTCGGGAATCCGCGACGGGTTGTGCCACGTCTACCTCGGACATACGAGCGCGTCGCTCGTGATCCAGGAGAACGCCGACCCGTCCGCTCGACGCGACCTCGAAGCGTGGTTCGACCGCGTCGCTCCCGACGGCGATCCGCGACACACGCACACCGCGGAGGGTCCCGACGACATGCCGTCCCACATCCGCGCCGCCATCACCCGGACGTCCGAGACGTTCATCGTGGCGGACGGCGAGCTCCTCACCGGAACCTGGCAGGGACTGTTCCTCTTCGAACATCGCCACGCGCCGCACACGCGCAGACTCGACGTGATGATCCTGCCCGGTTGAGCCGGGGTCGGATCGCGAGGTCAGATCCCCATCGCGTGGTAGCCGCAATCGACGAACAACACGTCGCCGGTGACCGCGCGGCTCAGATCCGAGAGGAAGAAGAGAGCCGCGTCGCCGACCTCCGCCGCCTCGACGTTGCGCTGCATGGGCGAGCGACTGGCAACGACATCGAGCATCTGCGAGAACCCGCGGACGCCGGCCGCAGCCAGTGTCTTGATGGGACCGGCCGAGATCCCGTTCACACGATGCCCGTGGGGTCCGAGGTCCACCGCGAGGTAGCGAACGCTGGCCTCGAGCGCCGCCTTGCACGCGCCCATGACGTTGTAGTGCGGGATGACACGCTCGCCGCCGATGTACGTGAGGGTGAGGATGCTCCCCCGACGTCCTTCCATCAGCGGCACTGCGCGGCGGGTGAGTGCGGAGAGGCTGTAGGCGCTGATTTGCATCGCGAGCCGCCAGTTCTCCAACGTCGAGTCGTGGAACGCTCCCATCAGCTCCTCGCGCTTCGAGAACGCGAGGCCGTGGACCAGGAAGTCAAGAGCACCGCACTCGCTTCGGATCGTCTCGAACAGCACATCCATCTGCTCGTCGCTCGACACGTCGCACGGAACGAGGATCGGCTCCTGCGTGAGTTGCTGCTCGCAGAGTTCCTTGATCCCTCGGAGCAGGCGCTCGCCCTGGTAGGTGATGACGAGCCGCGCACCCTCTCGATCCGCAGCCTTCGCGATGTTCCAGGAGATGCTGCGCTTGTTGGCGACGCCGAGAACGACGCCGATCTTCTCTTTCAGCATGGGGTCGGGCTCCTCACGGTGTCCCGGGGTGCGGTGGTCTAACAGACGAGGCTCCGGATCCATAGCGCGACGAGGATCTCCACGCAGTAATCTCCCGGCACTTACACTGCGCCCATGGCCCGCTCCGCCCTGATCATCGTGGACGTCCAGAAGGACTTCTGCCCCGGGGGTGCGCTCGCCGTCTCGGGCGGGGACGCCGTCGTGCCCTACATCAACTCGATCATTCCGGCCTTCGAATCCCCCGCGTCGTATCCCGTGGTCCTCTCACCCGCGCTCGCCGCCCTGAAGGCCCGATTGGGGGAGGCCACGACCTGATCGCGAAACCCCGGCCGACATGGACCGTCACCAAGGCAATGACCCGCTGCGTCTTGCTTTGGCTTCTCGTCCTCACCTCGATCACCCCGGCCCAGCCGGCATCCTCCGCAGCAGACCACGCCGATCACTGGTTCGGCCGCTCGCTGGAGGACTTTGCGGTCGACCTCTGGACCGTCGCGGCTCGGCCCCGCAGTCGCAATCGGTGCCTGGCCCCCTTGCCGATACAGATGATCCTCGGCCAGCTCGGAGAGGGTCCGGGCAACGGAGGATCCCGGCTCAGCTTCGCCAGCCGGTTTCGCCACCGGACCGCCCCGATGTCGGAGCTGCCGCGGTATCTGAAACGTCTGACCCGACCCGGCGTCGATGGACACGGCCTGCGCCCCTTCCACGAGCTCTGGTTCGATTCCGAGCTCCACCTCATCCCGCTCTTTGAGCAACGCTTCCATCACCGCTATGGGTCCAAGGCCCCGCGCTTCGATCGTGCCAAGACTCCCCGCGACATTCGCGACGCCGCGAACAAGACCGTGCAGAAGGCCATGAACGGGTCCGTACCCGACCTGCTCGCCGTCGACCCGAAACTCGAACGCGGACGGATCATCGCCGCGACAGCGCTGCTGTTCTCGGGCCAATGGCTGCAACCGTTCGACCCCAAGCTCACCCGCAGCCGCGCGTTCCGGCTTCCAGCGAAAGGGCGCGACAAGATGGTCGCAATGATGTCGGCCGGCGCCGGGAACTACCAGGTCTACGAAGACTCCGAGGTCAAGGCCGTCGCGCTGCGCATCGCGACCCACACCGATTTCGCGTTGCAGATCGTGATGGCGAAGAGATCACTCGCGAGGTTGGAGATGCGCAATGACGTTGCCCGCTGGCGCAGGTGGCACCGTCAGTCGAAACGCAGAAAGCTCCCCGGACTCCACATCCCGCGCTTCTCCGTCTCCTACCACGGCGACCTGGGCGCCTCGCTCGTTCACCTCGGCGTCGTCGATAGTACCGTCGACCGCGCCGTCGATTACGGGTTCTTTCAGACCGCGATCTCCACACCCCTCGCGTCGTTCGCTCACCTCACGTCGCTGAGCATCGACGAGGCGGGCCTCCGCCCCGCCACCACCAACGCCCCCGCCACCCGGCCCGGACCGTGGGACAGGGTCAAGGGGTTGATCATCAACCGCCCGTTCCTCTTTGCTTTGCGCGACTGGAAGACGGGCGGGATCCTGCTGCTCGGGAGGGTTCTGGAGCCCTAGCCCGCACCGTTCACGAGCGCGTAGCGGGAAGTGCAGCCGGGTCGTGCTGGCAAGGAGAATCGAGATCCTGGAACGGAGCGGTGCTTTCGACCGGAGGCGTGGTGTCGCGCCACGTCGAGGATCGAAAGTGCTGTATCGACGCAGTCCAGCGCGGTCCAGATGCACTTCGCAGTAGCGACTCGTGGATAGTACGGGCTGGTGCTCGGCTAACCGGTCTTCTTCTCGACCGCGAGCCAGTGCTTCTTCATGAACTGGCAGGCCGGCTTCCAGTACGCCGGAGGCTCGTCACTCTCCTGCGAGAAGAGCCTGAAGATGAAGCCTCCATGGCCGCCGCCCCTCACCGGAAGGACGAGTGTCGAGATCCCCCGCTTGCTCAGCGCCTTGGCCATGTCGTTGGAATGGACCAGCGGAACGAGCCTGTCGGACGTGCCATGGATGAACAGGTACGGCGGGGCGCCATCCGTGAGCTGCCATCGCGGTGAGGCAGCGCGCGCCTTCTTCTGGGTGTCCGCCGCGTGAGGGTCCTTGATCTCGAGCAACGCCATCACGAGGCGGCCCGCCAGCGTCTTCGACTCCGCCGGATCGCCGGCGAGGTTCATCGGTCCGAAGAATGACACCACGAAGTCCGGGCGGGAACTCTGGCGCTGGACGGGGTCCTCCGCCTTGGGGTTGGCGAAGTCGCGTTGCGCCCCGAGCAGGCCGGCGAGGTGGCCGCCCGCACTCGTTCCGATCGCAGCGAGTCTCTTCGAGTCCAGCTGCAGCTCCGCGGCGTGGGCGCGTACCCACTGCACGGCGTACCGACAGTCCTCGATCTGCGCGGGATGGGTCGCCTTCGGGACCAGCCGGTAGGAGATACACACCGCCGCGGCGCCGAGCCGATTCATCGCCTTCGCGATGCCGCGGGTGCTCATGCTGCGCCTGCTCCCGCGTCGCCATCCGCCGCCGTGGATGACGACGGCCACGGGGTGGGGGCCCTCGCCGGACGGATAGTGGATGTCGAGCAGGAGCGCCTTTCCGCCGACGGTGCGGAACGGAACGTCCCGTTTGATGCGGGCCTGCGCCGGGAGAGATGGGACGAGGGCGACCAGAACGACAACCAGCAGCGAGACCTTCTTGGCCATTGGGCACTCCACGACCGGCGAGCTGCCGGATCGCGACCAGGATACACGAGGCCCCTGGCTGCTCCCGTTTCAAACGAGCATCACGGCAAGAGCAGATCCTCCCCCGGAGGCTGAAACACCGGCTTCAGGGTTTGTCCGAAGAGGAGAGTCGCGTGCCGTCGGCCGAGCGCGGCGATCGCGTCGCGCCCCACGTGTCGCCCGAGCACGACCTCGATCGTCGATGAGAGCGCAGCGACTTCACCCTCCCCGGCGGTCTGCAGTCGGGAGAGGAGCGCGTCGAGGACAGCGCGAGTCCGACAACGCGCCACGCTGGCCAGAGCCTGGCGGCGACGTCGCCAGTCATGAGAGCGCAGCGCGGCGACGAGGTGCGCAGCCGCGTGCCAGCGTCGTCGCGAGAACTCCCGTGCGAACGTGATGACGTCGGGGTGGGCGAGCAGCTCGGGCCCGCCTCTCGCGGTCTGAATCTCCCACTCGGTGCGAGCGTCCGGCGCCATGTCCGCCGGAACGCCGCGCTGCAGCGCGGCCTCGAGGTCCAACGGACGCCACCCGCGCGCCGCCCACGACGTCAGCAACACGTCGGACCTTGGACGGTGCGGCGAGTCGAGCGCGCCGACGATGCGCGCCCTCAGCCCCGCCCTACCCTTGGCGTGGTTCACCTGGACCTCGCTCAGGCGCGATTCGCCGGGCACCGTCGGATGTGGCGCGCCGTCGACGCCGGTCCGCACCAACGCACGCCTCGCAGCGTCACGCACCTCCACGTCAGGGTCGTCTCTCAGTCCGCGCACGACGTCGCGGATCAGCAGCGTCTCCCCCACCGTCGCGACGCCAGTCGCCCAGATACGTTGCGTCTTGGTTCCCTCCTCGAGCAGCAGCGCGAGCAACAGATGTCGGCCGGAAGCGGGTCCTCGACGAGCCAGCCGCGCAAGCCGGTCGAGGGCCGCCCGCTCCCAGCGTTCGTGACACGCGAGACAGCTCCGGAGATCGCCCGGACACCCGGACTCCAGCGTTCGCTCGTTCTCGTCGAACGGCCCGCGCACCCGCATCCCACGTGGCCACGGGGTAAGGGACGGTCGTGCACCGGACACCCACGCGAGGTGTGAGCCGGCGCGGTGCCGACGACCTCCTGAGATGATCCCGCCCGAGACGATGCGCACCCGCGCCTCATCCCACACGGTCACGACCACCCGGCCGCGGCACACCACGAACCGGGCCTCCGCCGCCTCGATCGCAATCGGACGGTCGGTCACGATCACCACGACACCGCGGTCGATCCGAACTCCGTCGCGCAACGGGACGACCACGGCGAGAGGTCCGAAGTCGGCGGTCCACCATGGACCGTCGGGTACGGAGGCGCCGAGCGAAAAACCGGCTGCCACCGCGAGAAGCAGCGACAGCCGGCATCGGCGGTACGTCGGGAGCGTGGGTGAATCCGCCGCTTGTGAACTCAGTACAACCACACGTAGATCTGCAAGAAACGCTCCCGGCAGGTGACCGTCGTCCGCAGCATCCATCGGCCCTTCCATGACGGTCGGGCCGGGGATCGGGGCGCGGACCGGACGGATCCGGTCCGCACTGACGGCCGGCGGCCGATCAAGAGCCGTTACCCCCTCGCCCGTCGCCGCCTCCAACCTCTCGCTTCTCCAGCCGTGCTCGGCTGGACATCTTCATCAGCGCGTTCTCGAGACGTTCCGCCTGAGCAGTGCCATCGAACCGAGCGCGCAGTGCGTCCGTATGGGCGTCGAGGATCCGGCGACCCTCCTCCGTCTGCTTCTGTCGGAGCTTGAGCGCGACAAGCGCGTTCAGCGCATCGACGCCACGACGCCACAGGTCGCCGTGCTCGTTGAGGCACTGGCGCAGCAGCTTCTCGGACTCCTCGTAGGCCTTCGCATCGCGGCGCAGTCCAGCGAGCCGGATGAGCGCTTGAGCGCGGGGATTCGGCTGCCCCGGAAAGTCCTTGATCACGCGACGGAGCATCTGCTCCGCGTCGTCGCGCTTCTTCATCTTGCGATAGAGCGTCGCCAGGTCGTGGAGGGCGTCACAGGCAGGTCGCTGCTCCTTCGGCGTCTCCAGGACGCGCTTCCACGCCGCCTCAGCCTTCTCGGGACGCGAGAGCCGGCGCCAGAACCGACCGGTCTCGAGCCAGGCCCGCGCCACTGCTGGACGCTCCTTGGGGAAGCGCTCTGGAATCATGGCGAGGATGCGGATGCAATCCTCGTAGACCGCGGTCTTCTCCGTGCTTTCCTTGCCACGCGCGTCCTTCGCACGCTTGCGAGCGGCGGAGAGCAGCGAGCGGCCCGAGTCCTGCGCGAGGAGTGGCGCCCCCGCAACCAGAATCAGGCAGAGCATCGTCAACAGGCGTTTCATCATGTAGCTCCGTGGCTCCGTGTGCGCGTGAGTGGTCGTCCGTGTTCGATCGTTCGATGCGAGAAGGTCCGGGATGGCTCAGGCAACCCCAGCGGCTCTCGCCAGCGCGCGACCCTCGGCAGCGGTGCCGGTCGCCCGCAGCCCCTCCATGCCCTGGTAGAGCAACCGCCGGACGCGAGCGCGGGGCAGTCCCATCACCTGCGCTGCCTTCTCGGGCGGGAACGCGAGCCCGATGCGCAGGCTCACGGCGCGGCGGCAGTCCGGCTTCAACGACACGAGCCGTCGGGCGAGCCAGGACCGCGCCTCGCGCTGAACGAGAGGGTCCAGGCTGCCGCAAGACGCGAAGGGAACGTCAGCCGGGATTTGATCGACATCGCGGGCTGCACGGGTGTGAGAGCGCAGACGGTTCAGCACCACGCTCGTAGCCCATGAGTTCAGGCGATCGGGTGTCCGGATCTGGGACTGTCGGCTCCAGACGATGACGAGCGCTTCCTGCGTCAGATCTTCGGCGAGGTGTTCGTCCACTCCCCGCCGGCGCAGCAGTCTCAGCATGCGCACCCGCAACGTCGCGAGCAGCTCGTTCCACCCTCTCCAGTCCTCGCGTTCCAGCTGCCGGATCGCGCCTTGTGCCATCACCCCGGTCATGAGTCTTGACTCCCGGGCTGCGTTCATTCCGGGGTCACCCTACGCGGCACGAATTATCTGTCAAGTAGTTTGCAGTTCATCCAAGAGGCGATCTGCGACGACTACAGAGTTCCTTGGCCGGACAAGGTGCACTGCCGGCACCCCTCTCGAAGATCGCCGGAGAGGAACTCCTCGCGGAGCTTCTGGTACTCGGGACCGTTCCAGATCTCGTCGAACGACTGCTCGAAGATGTTCCCCATGCGGAGGTGCTCCCCCCAGCCGCGGCAGCACGGGTAGACGTTGCCGTTGGGGATGATCCTGACGTACGACGCGAGCTGGAAGCAGAAGCCCTTCTTCTTCTCCATGACCGCCTCGTAGAGCGTGTTCACGACCACCGGGGGCGTGACCTCCGGCTCGGCGATACCCGGGGCGCGGTGGTGCTCCACAGGGTCGAGCGCGAGCTCGAGATTGATGTTCTCCCGCTTCGCGGCTGCGACCGCACGACCGATGTGGAGGCGGATCTCGTCGGCCGAGAAGTGCTCGTCGACGTGGAACCGATGGGGATCCTTGAAGAACGGCAACATCTTCTGCACCCGCACCCGGTCGACTCCAACCTGGCGAGCGAACGACATGGTGCCGTCGAGGGTCGTCAGGTTCTGCTTCATCAGCACGACGATCAGTGTGAGCTGAAACCCCTCCTCCTGCTGCAAGCGAACCAAGCGGCGGAGTCCGGCCAGCATCCGCCCATGGCGTCCGCCGACGCGAATCTGCTCGTACACCGACGGGATGTGCGAATCGATCGAGAAGTCGACCTTGAAGATGCGGCCACGGAGGCGGTCGATGTGCCGGTCCGTGATGAGATTCCCATTGGTAATGAGGTTCAGGCGCAGGTCGTGCTTCTCGCAATGGTCCAGAATGCGATCGAAGTCCCCCATGGCCGGCTCGGACGTCGCCGAGGGCGTGATCACGGAGGCATGAGGCAGGACCACGTCGGCCACCACGTCCAGCTTCTCACCACTGATGTAGGACAGGTCGGGCCGCTCGCACATCACGCACGAGAGATTGCACGCGTTGTTGGTCGAGATCTCGACGTGGAACGGACGTCCCTCCCACACCGTGCGTTCGGCGAAGATGTCCTCCGCCACCCGAAGCGCGTTGTCGATCTCCAAGGCGCGCTTCGGCTCGAGTCGAGGGCCGCTCATGAGCTGAGTCTAAAGACGAAGGGCCGGCACCCCGAAGGATCCCGGCCCAAATATGCGTCTCGTCTCGCCCGGGGCGTCAGCCCTGGGCGGCCTGCGCAGCGCGCTGGTCTTGCAGTCTCTTGAGCGACTTGCGATCACGGTACCGCGCCTTCAGAACCTTCTCTTCGTACACCTCGAGAAAGCGCTCACACTGCGCGGAAGTCCCCGTGAAGAGCGCAATGCCGGTCCCCTCACGAATCACCTGGAACAGGTGTTTGCCTTCGAAGATGCACTCGAAGCGAATCTCCATCGTCCTCTCCCTTGGAGGTTGCCGTCCCCCCGAGAGGGGACAGTGGTGGTGGGCGGGGCGGTTCGATAGGTGTGTCCCTATGGCCCTTCCCCGGTCCAGATCAGATCGTTCCCTAAGCGTGACAGGAGGCGAGGAAGGCCCGGATGTTCCAGCACCCGAAACGGTCGTGTGAACCCATCTTCTTTCACCAAACCGCAGACTTCCGATCGAGACTTTAACGACCCCCCAAGATGAAAGCGAGGCAAAAGACCCCGTGGGGCATTTTGCCATTCCGGTCCCTTGATGCCTCCCACAAGCGAAGGCCAGGTAGCGGTTTGCAAACGCGACTCTCGTCGTGCACGATCGGCACGACTGTTCGAACAAGGGACCTGAGGCCGTTGAGGCGAACGTCCGCGCCGAAGTCCTAAAAGGAGGCAAGGACTCGCGTCGCCGCGCATACTCGCGCCCGGGTTCCCCCCGGCCCTCGAAGTCGTGACCGCCCGAGCTCGAGAGCTCCCGATGGGCGATCGACGTCGTCCAGCCGGGCACGACCCCAGGAGGCTCTGATGGAGAAGGTGAACCTCCGCGACAAGCTCGCGACGTTTGACGAAGCATGGGTGCCCAAGATCGTCGGCGAGCTCAACGGCCAGTACGTCAAGGTCGCGCGCTTCGAAGGCTCCTACGTCTGGCACCAGCACGAGAACGAGGACGAGCTCTTTCTCGTCCTCGAAGGCCACGTGGACATCCACCTCCAGGGCCGGGTCATCGGCCTCGACCCCGGCGAGCTGACCATCGTCCCCCGTGGCGTCGCGCACAAACCCGTGGCCGACGGGGTCGCCCAGGTCCTCCTCTTCGAACCCGTATCGACCCGCAACACGGGAGAGGTCGATCACGACCACACGATCGAGGCCGACGACCTCGAACGCATCTGACCTACGCGGGGAGCGGCGCGAACATCCCCTCGCGGTACGCGACGATGCGGCCTTCGACCGCCGATGCCGCCACCGTCAGCGGGGACGCGAGGTAGAGCCGGCCGGGGCCGCTGCGGCCGCGGTAGTTGCGGTTGATCGCTGAGACCGTCACCTGGTCCGGATTCGTGGAGACGCCGGGGCCGCAGCCGATGCAGGCCCCGCAGCCGGACGAGATGATCTCGACGCCCGCCTTCTCGAAGACGTCGAGGTAGCCCTTCTCGCGGGCGTAGGCTTCCACCGTCGTGGACCCGAACTGGATGTAGCAGCAGACGTGGTCGGCGACCTTGCGGCCCGCCTCCACGGCATCGCGCATGACCTTGGCGTAGAGGTCGAGGTCCGTTTCCTTGCCCGCGGTACAAGAGCCGCCGTACGCGATGTCGATGCGGACGTCGCCAATGTCGTCGATCAGGGCACCGTTCGTCGGGTCGGACGGGATGCCCTGGTCGGGATCGCCCGGAGTCGCGACGAGCGAGCGGATCTCGCTGAGATCGATGGTATGGACGCCACCGGCGTACTCAGCACCGGCATCGGCAGCGACCATTCGAGCGCGAACGTCGTCCTGCGATACCCCGTCGCGTCGTGCTGCAATCCACTCGGTAGCGATGTCATCGCCCTCGCAGATCCCGGACTTCGCGGAGCACTCCGTCGCCATGTTGGCGAGGGTCGCGCGCTCGTCCATGTCCAGCGTGGCGAGCCCCGGACCGCCGAACTCCATCACTCGATCGAGGGTCTTTCCCTCCCGAGCGTACTTCCAGAGAATCCACAGCATGACGTCCTTCGCCGCCACTCCGGGCCCGAGCTCGCCGACGAACTCGAACCGGATCGACTCCGGGACGCGGATGAACGTGAACCCCGATTCGACGAGCGCGGCATACTCCGTCGCGCCGACACCGAACGCGAGCGCGTTGTTGCCGCCGCCCATGCAGGTGTGCGAGTCGGTCGCCTGGATGAAGTCGCCGGGATCGATGAACTCCTCACGCGCGACCTGGTGACAGATACCGGGTGAGCGACCATCGGTCGCGGAGTAGTCCCGAACGCCAGTGTGGGCCTGGAACTCGCGTTGGAGGACGCGCAAGGTCTCGATCTTGTCCGAGAATGGCGCCATCTTCTCCACGCCGTCGGCGTAGATGAGGTGATCCTCGAAGACCGCGAACTTGGACGGATCGCTGACGCTGTAGTCCGCACCGCTCTCCTGCTCGAGGAAGTAGCCAACCTGCGCCGTCGTGAACTCGTGCGAGTACCCACCGTCGACCTTCACGAGGACGGCATCGCCGGGCTTGACGTACGGACCGCCCTGGCCGTCAAGGAGATGCGAGGAGATGATCTTCTCCACCATCGTGAGCGGGCGCTTGCCCGTCCCCAGCGGCGGCAGGTCGATATCACCTCTCGCGAGTGCGGCGTAGAACGGGAACAGACCGCCGTGCTCGACGATGAGCCGTGTGATCGTGTCGTAGCCGTCCATGAACGCGTCGAGCCCGATCTCCTCCCCCGCCTGCAAGCGCTGGAGGACGTCGTGCCCGGCCATGAGAACGCCCTGATTCACGTTGTTGCGAGCGTGGATCGGCGCGAACGAATCAGCGATGGCGACGCGAATGCCCGACCACTTCTCGGCTTGCACCGCGGTCTCCCGCGACGAGCCGACACCCTTGCGTTCGCCGGAGACGATCACCTCGAAGTCGCCGCTCATCAGCGCGTGGTCGGGGAAGAGGCGTTCGCCGTCCAACGTCAGGCCTGCGTACGCATGGACGGCGAGATCCTCCGGACGATGGTTGAAGCACGCCCACGCGGGGGTCATCGCGTCGGTGTTCACATCATCGAGCAGGTCCGCGACCGTAAGGTCTTCCATGCGGAGGTCCAGCTCGCCCGCCAGCTGCTTCTTGATCAGCTCCGGATCCTTGGTGAGGAACAACACCCGCTTGCCCGGGGTCAGCTTGACCGTCGTGCTCGTCGTCAACTTCTCGATCCCTCTTCTTCCCAACCCTCGATCGCGCTCGATCGCCCCCGATCCGCAGCCGCGTGGCTAACGGCCCTTCCAGGCCGCCCTGCGTTTCTCGAGAAACGCCTGCATGCCTTCCCGGACGTCGTCGGTGACGCCGACGAGCCCGAAGAGATCCGTCTCGAGCGAAAGCGCTGACTGTGGGCTCATCTCGGAACCGCGGCACACCGCGTCCAGGATGAACTGCACCGCCACGGGCGCGTTCCCTGCGATCTTCTTCGCGAGGGCCATCACGACCCCCATCAGTTCACCGTGCGGCACCGTGGAGTTCACGAGTCCGAGGCGATGGGCGTACTCCGCGCTGATGCTCTCGCCGGTGAGCAGCAGCTCCAACGCGCGCCCCCGGCCGACGAGCGAACGCAAACGCTGCGTCCCGCCGAAACCGGGGATGATCCCGAGGGTCACCTCGGGCTGCCCCATCTTCGCGCCCTCCGCGGCGTAGCGGATGTGGCACGCCATCGCGAGCTCGAGACCACCGCCAAGCGCGAACCCGTTGATCGCTGCGATGACGGGCTTCGGGCTGCCTTCGATGGCGGCGAACGTCTGTTGTCCGAGCTCCGAATAGTGCCGGAGATCGAACCCGCCCATCTCGGCCATCTCTTCGATGTCCGCCCCGGCAGCAAACGAGGGGGGCTTCGCCGACGGTGACCCGGTGATGACGATGCAGTGAACGTCCTCGTTCTCTTCGAGACCCACGAACTCAGCAAAGAGGGTCTCCAAGACCTCTGCGCTGAGCGCGTTCAGCTTGGACGGCCGATTCAGCGTGACCAGGGCAACACCCTCGTCGATGCTGATGAGCACCGGCGACGCGTCGCCGGGAGTCTCCTCGGGCATCAGCCCTCTCCCTGCTCGATGGTGACCTTGGCCATCTTCACGTCCTCGCGCGGGCGATCGCTTCCGTCCCGGGCCACGCCGGCAATCGCGTCGGCAACGTCCTGGCCGGAGAGCACCGTGCCAAAGGCCGTGTATTGGCCGTTCAAGTGCGCGGAGTGGTCGACCATGATGAAGAACTGGCTGCCCGCCGAGTTCGGGTCAGACGACCGAGCCATACCGAGCGTGCCTTTCACGAAGTCGGCGTCGTTGAACTCCGCATCCACATTCCACCCTGGACCGCCGGTTCCGGTCCCCTGGGGACACCCGGTTTGCACCATGAAACCCGGGATGACGCGGTGGAAGATCAGATCGTCGTAGAAGCCGTCGCCCGCGAGCTTCGAGAAGTTCTCGACATGACGCGGAGCCTTGTCCGACCACAGCTCGACCACGATGGTTCCGTGACTCGTTTCGATGTTCGCCTTGGGGTTCATGAGAGTCAGCTCTTCTTGATCTTGGGATTGACGTAGCCCTTGGGGAGAGCGACACGGACCTTCTTCAGCTTGACGTCCTGGAGGGGACGGTCCTGCTGCGCCCGCACGTTGCTGATCTTGTCGGCGACGTCCTGACCTTCGAGGACCCGGCCGAACGCGGTGTACTTTCCGTCAAGGTGCGTCTTGTCGGCGACCATCACGAAGAACTGGCAACCCGCGCTGTTGGGCGCTCCAGTCTTCGCCATGCCGAGGATGCCCTTGCGGAACGATGTGTCGTTGAACTCGTCCGGGATGGTGTAGCCCGGGCTGCCCGTGCCCGTGCCCTCCGGACATCCGGTCTGGACCATGAAGCCCCGGATCACCCGGTGGAAGATGCGCTTGTCGTAGAACTTCCGCTCGTTCGCGAGCGTGATGAAGTTCGCAACGTGGTTCGGTGCCTTCTCCGGCCACAGCTCGAGCACGATCGTGCCCTCGCTCGTCTCCACGGTCGCGATGGGCCTCTTCCCGTCCTGCAGGGTCAGGACGACCTGGTTGGAACGAAAGTCCTTCATCGGACCGTCGCGCCCCTTCCACTCCATGTAGACGACCCTCGCG
This sequence comes from Planctomycetota bacterium, assembly GCA_002687715.1. Taxonomy (GTDB): domain Bacteria; phylum Planctomycetota. The sequence continues at coordinate 35,502 of NZBC01000129.1, forward strand.
CCTTCCGCGACTGAGTCCGGAATCCGCACGGACATCTGCAGCGTGAACGTCTCCCCGGGGTGGAGCAGGATGCCCCCAGCCGGCACCGCGTCGGACGTGGCCACGGCAAACTCGGCCTTCCACTTGGCCGACCCGGCACCTCCGCCGGCCGGCGGCGACGCGCAGACGAGGTTCTTCACCGCGAGCAGGGACGCCCGCGTGAGATTCGGCCCCGGCGTCTCACCGTCGTTCTTGACCGTGATGGTGAGGTCGACGGCCTGCTGAGGGAACACGCTCGCGCGTTTGGCGGCGATGGACAAATCGTACGGGTGCTTCGGGTCGTCCTGGGCGCAAAGTCCCGTGGCGACGACGAGGAGCGTGGAGATCAGGATGGAGCTTCGCATCTTCTCACTTCCGGGCCGGTTCCAGGTCGGTCAGCCCCCGACAAACGACACGGCCAGACCCTGGCCGCCACTGATGCAGAGCGTGGCCAGCCCGGACCGGCTTTCACGGCGGCGCATCTCGTTGACCAGTGTCACGACGATGCGCGCGCCCGTGGCCCCGATCGGGTGACCAAGCGCAATGGAGCCCCCGTTCACGTTGAGGCGCTCTCCGTCGAGGCCGAGTTCGCGATCACAGGCGATGACCTGTGCCGCGAAGGCCTCGTTGAGTTCGATGAGATCGAAGGCATCCAGCGAACGGTCCGTCCGCTCGCACAGCCGCTGTACGGCCGGAACGGGGCCGAGCCCCATCACCTTCGGGTCGACCGCGGCAGCCTGCCAAGACTCGACCGTGGCGAGCGGACGCAAGCCGCGTCCCTCCGCACCTTCCGCGCTCATGACCAGGACCGCCGCGGCACCGTCCGTGATTCCCGACGAGTTGCCGGCAGTGACGGTGCCGGACTCGGCGTCGAACACGGGCGAGAGCTTGGCGAGCCCGTCGGCGGTGACGCCGGACCGCGGGTGCTCGTCCGACAGGTGATCGGTCGCCTCGCCCCGGCGATCAGTGACCCGCACCGGAACGAGCTCGTCCTGGAACCGACCGGCGGCGATCGCAGCTTCGGCGCGGTTCTGTGAGCCCGCCGCGAACGCATCCTGCTCGGCGCGCGAGATGTCGTACTGGCGCGCAAGCGTCTCTGCCGTCTCCCCCATGAGCTGATCCGCCATCGGGCAGAAGAAGCCGTCCTGATACATGGCGTCGACCATGGGCTGATGGCCCATGCGATAACCGAGCCGCGCCTTCGGCAGCAGGAACGGAACGCGGGTCATGCTCTCCATGCCACCCGCGACGACCACCTCGGCTTCTCCGGAGCGCACGCGGCGGGACGCATCCATGATGGAGAGCAGCCCCGAACCGCACGCCATGTTCAGTGTGGCGGCGGGCGTCGTCTCGGGAAGGCCGGCGCCGATCGCGACCTGGCGCGCCGGGTTCGGTCCGAGTCCGGCCTGACGCGCGCACCCGAAGATGAGCTCGTCCACCTCACGGCCGTCGATTCCCGCGCGGGTGATCAACCCCTCCACCGCCGCACGCCCGAGATCGACGGCGGTCAGCTCCCGGAACTGTCCGAGGAACCGGCCGATCGGGGTCCGAACCGCGTGGGTGATGACGACCTGCCGCATGAACTCTCCTGGTGGGCGGGCCACGCACGGGGGCTCGCTCGAAGGGGGAGACGATAACAACGGCGCTCTCCCGCGCAACGCCATTGGATCGCCGCATAAACACAAGTCACCAAGCGATTTAGGCGCCCCGTTGGGCGTACCTGGGCAGGGGCGCTACGATGCGGCGATCCCTTCCTTTCCGAGGGCCTTCGAATGCCAATGCGGTGCGTGCTTCTCACCCTCCTTCTGTCGCTGCCGGCAACGGCACAGCAAATCGTCCATCTCAAAGCTGGAGACGGGCAGCCGCTCGTCGGTACGTACCACGCTCCGACTGGCGCGTCTCAGGGCGGCATCCTGCTGCTGCATATGTACCGCAGCACCCGCATGGCGTGGCGTCCGCTCGCGAGTCG
>NZBC01000130.1 GCA_002687715.1 Planctomycetota bacterium
CCGGATCCGGCTGGGCCGTCAGAGCGGACCTGGAGGTCCGCGCTCCCGGTGGAGCAGGTTGATTCACACGCTCTGGAGGTCCCCGCTCCCGGCTCCTGCGGTCACTCGAGGGCTTTCATGACCTCCCGGGCAAGCGCGTCCACCTTGCGGGACGTCGTGTTCGCGAGGATGACCACCGCGCGGCCGCGCGCCCGGTCGAACCCGAGGAACGAACGGAACCCGCCCGTCCCACCGTTGTGCCACAACGACTTGCCGTTGGGGACGCGGTGCCAGCCCAATGCAACCGCCGTCTTGCCGGGACCCTGGTCGTAGCGGACGCGCTGAGCGGCCTCGAGCGCGGGTCCGAGTTTCGTCCCCTTGGGGTCCAGGTTGGCGCGCGCGTAGACGAGCATGTCCGCGGCCGTGGACCGAATGGCGCCGCATCCGGCGAGAGCGTCGAAGTCCCACGCGAGGCGCTTGCGGCCACCGCGCGCCAACGCCGGCGCGAACCGCTCGCGCATCGCATCGTTCAGGCGGCACCGGGTGTCCTTCAACCCCAGCGGACCCGTAACGCGGGCCAAGAGCAACGCGTCGTAGTCCTTGGCTCCAGCCTTGCCGCAGAGCAGATGCCCGAGCAATCCCGATCCGAAGTTGCTGTACGCGTAGGTCTTGCCCGCATCGGACGCGAGCTTGATCTTCGGCAACGCCGCATGCAGAAGCGCGGTGTCATAGTCCGCGAATGGATTGCGCGGGTCCTTGGGGCGGAAGTTGTGGGGCATGCGCGGGAGACCGGACGTGTGCGTGACGAGGTCGACGAGGCGAATCGGCCGCTCGCCCCGCTGGGGTAGGCGGACCTTCTTCGGGAGGTGCTTCTGGACCGGGTCGTCGACGGCGACCTCCTTTCGCTCGACGGCGCACGCGAGGAGGATCCCCGTGAACGTCTTCGTGATCGACCCGATCTCATAGATGGTCCGGTCGGTAGGCGCCTCGTCGTGGTCGCCACCGACCCTCCCGTAGCCCTTCGACCAGGTCTTCCCGTCCGCGATGAAGCCGATGACGAACCCGACCGCGAGACCGTCCTTCAAGTAGCGATCCGCCAGGGCGTCGACCTTCTCAGTGACGGACGTTGGTTGCGCGGCAGCCGTCCCGAGCATCAATGATGCGAGGATGAACCCAAGCCTCTTCGGTGTTCTCACGGGTGCACGCTACCACGCGGACGAGGGATCGAGTCTCTGGTAGCCTCGCGCAACTCGGTCCTCATATCGGAGCCTCCGCCATGGCCACGTCGTCCGCCCTCCATCGTCTCGGGTCGATCTTGTTCCTCGGTTGCGCACTGCTGGGCGGAGCCGCCGCTCAGGACTTCGATACCGCGACGTTCGACGCGCTCCACTATCGTTGCATCGGCCCGTCGCGCGGAGGCCGCGTGACCACGGTCGCCGGCGTGGTCCAGGAGCCCGGGACGTTCTACATGGGCGCCACCGGCGGCGGCGTGTGGAAGACGACCGACTTCGGGCAGCAGTGGCGCAACGTCTCAGACGGCCACTTCGCGACTGCGTCGATCGGCGCGATCCGCGTGGCGCCGTCCAACCCCGACGTCGTGTGGGCCGGAACGGGATCGGACGGCCTGCGATCGAACGTCATCACCGGCCGCGGCGTCTACCGGTCGACGAACGCGGGACGAACATGGAGCTTCCTGGGATTGCGCGAAGTCGGACAGATCGGCGCCGTCGAGGTCCACCCGACGAACCCTGACATTGCGTGGGTCGCCGCGATCGGACACGCGTTCGGCCCCTCGCCCCAGCGTGGCGTCTACAAGACGAAGGACGGCGGCAAGACGTGGGACAAGGTCCTCTTCATCTCGGAGACCTGTGGCGCCGTCGATCTCGAGCTCGCGCCGGACGACCCGAACCTGGTGTACGCATGCGTGTGGCGTGCCGAGCGCAAGCCCTGGACCATCATCAGCGGCGGACGTGACGGCGGACTCTTCCGCTCGGACGACGGTGGCGAGTCGTGGGAGAAGGTGCTGGCGGGGCTGCCCAAGGGCGTCGTCGGCAAGAGCGACCTCGCGGTCTCCTTGGCCGACCCCAAGCGCGTCTACCTCCTCATCGAAGCCCACGCTCCGGACGGTGGGCTCTATCGATCCGATGATCACGGCAAGACGTTCGAGCTCGTGTCGACGCAGTCGTCGCTGCTCGACCGGCCGTTCTACTACTGCAACATCGACGCCAACCCGAGCGATGCCGACGACGTGTTCGTGAGCGCGACGGGTTTCCACCGATCGACCAACGGCGGCAGACGATGGGGTCGGGTGTCCACGCCTCACGGCGACAATCACGACATCTGGATCCACCCGAAGGACGGGAACCTCTGGGTCCAGGCCAACGACGGCGGCGCCAACGTCACCCGGGACGGCGGTCGCACGTGGTCGACCCAGCACAACCAGCCGACGGCCGAGCTGTACCAGGTCGAGGTCGACGACCGGTTCCCCTACTGGGTGTACGCCGGACAGCAGGACAACTCGACGATCCGCGTTCCGTCGCTCCCGCCGTGGTCGTCACCCGTGGGCGCGATCGGCTACTGGCAATCCGTCGGCGGATGTGAGACCGGGCCAGCAGTTCCGAAGCCCGGCGACCCCGACATCGTGTACGCCAACTGCAAGGGCAAGTTCAGCCGGTTCAATTTCCGCACCGGACAGCAGAAGAACTACTACGTCGGCGCGTCGAATCTCTACGGCCACAACCCGAAGGACCTCCAGTTCAGATTCCAGCGGGTGTCCCCCATCCACATCTCGCCGCACGACCCCGGCGTCGTGTACCACGCGTCGCAGTACCTCCACCGCACCAGGGACGAGGGAGTCACCTGGGAGACCATCTCGCCGGACCTCACCGCGTTCGAACCCGACAAGCAGGTCATCTCAGGTTCGCCGATCAACCGCGACATCACCGGTGAGGAGTACTACAGCACGATCTACTCCGTCCGCGAATCTGCGATCCGGAAGGGTGTCATCTGGGTCGGCGCGAACGACGGCCCCGTGCACGTCACGAAAGACGGTGGCAAGCACTGGCAGGACGTCACGCCCTCGGATCTCCCATCCGGCGGTCGCGTACAGTGCGTCGAACCGTCTCCCCACGACGCCGCCAAGGCCTACGTCGCCGTCTACCGCTTTCTCCTCGGCGACTGGCAGCCCTACGTGTACCGGACGAACGACTATGGCGCGTCGTGGACGCGGCTCACCACCGGCCGCAACGGCATCCCCGCGGATACACCGACGCGGGTCGTCCGCGAGGATCCCGACCGCGCCGGACTGCTCTACGTCGGCACCGAGTTCGGCATGTTCGTTTCATTCGATGACGGTGGCGCTTGGACCTCGCTCCAGCGCGACCTTCCCGTCACTCCGATCACCGACATCAAGGTCCACCGGAAGGACCTCGTGCTCTCGACGATGGGCCGCTCGTTCTGGATCCTCGACGACCTGTCGTCGCTACATCAGATCAGGCCGGGCCTCGCCTCCCGGCCGGCGCACCTGTTCAAGCCCCGCGACGCCTACCGCATGCGATACCGCCCCACGCGCGGCCGCGGCGTGGAGTATCCCTCCCCGAGCGCGCGGATCGACTACTGGGTGCCGAAGGCCGTGGAGGGCAGCCTCACGCTCGAGATCGTCGACTCCTCGGGCCAGATCGTACGTACCTTCTCCAGCGGAGCTGGCGCCAGACGCCGTCCGCCGCGCGAGGGACAGGGCATGCGGGGGCCACGGTCCCGCCGCTTCTCTACACGAACCCGGCTCGAGACGACCGTCGGCCTCCATCGGCTCGCGTGGGACCTGCGCGGAAGCGCGCCCGCGAGCAGTAGCGGAACCGGCGCGGGAGGCGGAGGTCGTCGGGGTCGCGCCCGCGGTGGCCCGACCGTGGTCCCCGGCGATTTCACCGTGCGCCTCAAGGGTAAGGGCTGGTCACAGGAGCAGCCGCTCCGCGTATTGCTCGACCCTCGAGTCGTCGCGGATGGCGTAACGATCGACGACCTGAAGGAGCTGCGCTCGCTGCAGCTTCGCGTGACGGCGTTGCGAGCTCGCGCCTCCGCGACCTCGCGCCGCATACGGTCGGCACGCCGCGACCTCGCGGATGCGAAAGAGGAGGCCGGCGCCGACCAGAAGGCGCTCGAGGCGAAGGACCGGAAGCTCGTCGTGATCCAGAACCAGCTCGACACCCAGGGCGGGCGCTACCCCCGACCGATGCTGGTCTCCCAGGTCGGGTACCTCGCATCGATGCTCGGCGGCGCCGACCAGAAGCCGGGGCGGGACGCCTATCAGCGCCTGGAAGGGCTCACCAAGCAGCTGGACACCATCGACGCACAGCTGGCTGGAGAACGATAGCGGCTCCGGTATGAACAAGATCAGGATCACCGTCCCTGGCTACGCTCCAGCCTCACCAGCACCGGCGCCGCCACGAAGAGGGAAGACAGGGTGCCCACGGTGACCCCGACGAGCAGGGTGAAGGCCAGCCCCTCGATGGAGCTCCGCTGGCCCCGATTCAGGATCAGCATCACGGCCACCACGGCGAAGGTCGTGAGGGACGTCAGCAGGGTGCGGGAGAGGGTCTGGTTGATCGACTTCTCGACGATGTCCCGGAAGGACCCCTCGATGTGCCCGGTGTTCTCGCGGATCCGGTCGAAGAGGACGATCGTGTCGTTCAGCGAGTACCCGAGGATGGTGAGGAAGCCCGCGATGATCGCGAGGTCGAACGGCGCGTGGACGATTCCAAGCCAATGCGCCGCCACGACCACGCTGGCCGCGACGACCACGTCGTGCACGGTCGCGACGGCCGCCGCGACACCGAAGGACAGCCGGCGAAACCGAAGCCAGATGTAGGCGATCAGCCCGAGCAAGCAGAACACGAAGGACACGACCGCGCGTTGTTTGAGGTCCGTGACGACGCTCGGCCCCGCATGAGACAAACCACGTACCTCGTCAAGACGGTCACCAAACGCACCGGCGATGAGCGGCCTGATCCCGCTCACCTCGACCGACTCGGGATCGGTGTCGGGCTGGAGTCGCACGACCCCCTCTTCGAACCGCGTGCCCGACGCATCAGCGTGGGCCTGTAGGCCCATGGGGGAGATGTCACGAAACGCCGGCGCTCCGGAGTCGGTCCGCACGTCGCGTAGGGCTTCCGTCACCTCGACAAGCGACAGCGGCTCGGTGAAGTGGAGGCGCGTCGACAGCCCGCCTGTGAAGTCGAGTCCGTACTTGGCGTCGCCGACGCCGATGAACGTCGCCACCGACGCGACCAGTACCACGATGCACATCGCAGCGACCAGCCGGGGCCGCGCCATCCATCGGAACCGCAGCGTGGTACGGAGGAGGCTTCCCAGTCGCAGAGTCGTCAACCAACCGGCCGAGATCAGGGTCCGAAACGCCGTCCGGGTCACGAAGAGGGCTGAGAACAGCGAGCACGCGATCCCGGTCATGAGCGTCACTCCGAACCCTCGGATGGGGCCGACGCCGAAGCCGTACAACACCGCGCCCGCGAGGAGCGTCGTGAGATTCGCATCGACGATGGTCACGAACGCCCGGTCGTATCCCGCACTGACGGCGGCCTTGAGCATCTTGCCCTTCGCCAGCTCTTCGCGAATCCGCTCGAAGATGAGGATGTTCGCGTCGACCGCCATCCCGATGGTGAGGAGGATACCGGCCAACCCAGGCAGAGTGATCGTCGCCTCGAAGAGCGCGAGAGCGCCTGCGACCAGCACCAGGTTGCACGCCAGGCCGATGAGCGCGAGACCGCCCCCGAGGCGATACCATCCGATCATGAACGCGGCGATGAGCGCGAGACCGATGATGCTCGCGGCGATGCTCCGCTGCACCGGCACGGCGCCAACGGTCGGCGAAACCTCCTCCTGCCCGATGAACTCCGGACGCACTTCCAGGCTGCCTGAGTCGAGACAGTCGACGAGCCAGCGTTGCTCCGCCTCGTCGAAGCCGGCACCCCCGCCGCGGATCTGCACGGAGTCGAAGAGGGGCTGTTCGATGACGGGGGCCGACCACAGCTCGTCGTTCAGGACGATCGCCATCGGGCGACGCACGTAGCGCCGCGTGTAGTCCTCGAAATCAGCGCGGCGCACCGGGCGAACTTCGTAGCTCACGACGCGCCGACCGTGCGGGTCGTGCACCGCCTTGACGTCAGCGATGTCCTTGCCGCTGAAGCCGAGCTGCCCCGCTCCGAAGAACTCCGGATCGCGATAGAGCCACGCACCTTCCCCTCTGCCCGCCGGAGCCTGACCGGCGCGGTACGGGTGCCAGACGATCGGCAGCTCTCGTCCGTCGTCCGCGTGGGTCAACGTCCAGGGTCGGTCGGGGCGCGCGCCGCCGTCCACGTCACGTTCGTCCGCGATCGCAGCCAGACGCCGGGCCTCGGCCGACGCCTCGTCGAACGTGAACGCCTCCAGCGCGTCGCCCCCGGGCCTCGGCACCGCCACCTCCATGACGGGACGACCCTGGAGCGAGCCGATCCCGATGAGGAACTCGAGGCGGCCCAGGTGCACCATGCGGCGCTTGATCTCCTCGCGCTCCTCTTCGGTCATGCGAGGCGCGCCGATCACGAGGTGGCGCGCCCCCTCCCGTTGCACCGTGAGTTGGCGGAGCCCCAGCCCGTCGATGCGCAACGCGATCACCTCGACGACCCGGTCCATCACCGCGTCGGGGCGGCGGTCCTCGTCCACCAGCTCGAGGATCGCTGCGGAAGGCACGGCGTACGTGATCCGCGTTCCACCCTGGATGTCGATGCCAAGATGCAACGGGTTCGCGATGAACCCCCACACCGCGAGCGCCACGACACCCGCCACCACCAGCCACCTGAGTCCGTTGCCCATCACCGCTCCGTCTCCGCATTGAGTTCATGTCGCCTCCTTGTCCGGCTCCCCTCCCCGGCCGTCCGGCCCGGGCGACGTCGAGCCCTCGGCGGCGTAACCGTGGCGCTGACTCGTTGGCCGACGATTCCCGGGGACTGCCACATTGGCGGTCCCGGCCAGCCCGCGATGCCACGACTCGGGCCAGCGCAGCTTCGAAAAAAGACCCCCAAAACCCCGGCCAGCAGCGAGTTCCGGACGGTTGCCCGAACAGCCGGCGAGCTCCGGCACGGCACTCGCTATATGCGAACCTCGTCGAACGACCCGGAGGGCATCCTCATGAGCAAGGCACTGAACGGCATCGTCTTGACCCTGGCGGGGATTGGTCTCCTGACCGGCCCCGGCGCCGCTGGCGCCGCCCCCGAACGCCTTCACGCAGACCTCCGGGCCCGCGTCCTCGACGACCTCGGCGATCCGGCGGACCACCCGCCGGAGGCGATTCGCACGGCTCTGAAGAACGATCCCGACTTCGCGCCGGTCGTCGCCCATCACACCCGCAAGGCCTTGGACGGCGTCCGACGCCACCCGAGCGGCGAGGACGCCCTCCAGGAGACTCTCCTCAAGATCTGGAAGGGCCGCCCGGGCATCTTCCTCAAGCCCCACGACGAGGTCGTGCGCTACCTGCGCGCGTCGACCGGCCGCAACCTCTGCACCAACATCCAGCGAGCTGGACGCACGGGCGCAGCGACCCCCGAACGCCAGGCGCTGGCCGAAGCGGCCGCGACGGATCACGACCCGACGTCCGACCCGATCACCGACGACCTGCTGACCGCGCTGCGCACCCGCCTCGACCCCGTGGCTCGCGAGGTCCTCAGGGTCCGGATCGACGGCCACCAGACCGAACGCACGATTGCCACCGTCACCGGCCTCACCCGGTACTCCATCGCCCGAGCAACGGACCGGATCCACGCCGAACTCGCAGATCTCCTGGTGAGCTGACACCCGGGAGCGCTCCAGATCCGCCGGGAGCGCGGACCTCCAGAGCGTGTGAAGCAATCTGCTCTGGATGGGAACGCGGCGGCCTCGACCTGTTGCTCTCCCGTTACAACAGGATTGGGAACCTCGACGTTCCTAGTAGCGTCAAACCAGGCTGGGCGCACATTGCCCACCTGGCTCAAGAGAGGTTCCCATGAGATCGATCATTCTGCTCGCAGCGTTCGCATTGCTTCCGTTCCCCGTTCTCGCACAGAGCTCCACGGCAGCCGGAAAGGTCGTACGGGTCACGCTGTACCGTGGTCAGGCACTCGTGACGCGGGAAATCCCGCTGCCCACCCGAACCGGGGCGCTCGAGGTCGTCGTGCCTGGAATGCCGCACGGCGTGGTGCCCGACAGCCTGTACGCCGAGGCGGTGACGGGGACCGAAGTCCGCGCCGTCCGGTACCGCACGCGCGCCGTCGGCGAGGAGCCCCGCGACGAGGTCCGCGCACTCGATCAGAAGCTGGTGCAAGCCCAGGACGACCTGGCCGCGAACCAGTCAGCTCAGGTCGGGGTCAAGAAGCGCGTCGCGTACCTCGATCGGCTGGAGGGGTTCGTCGCCCCGACGGCCCACGGCGATCTCGCCAAGGGTGCGCTGGACGCCGAGGCGTTGGAGCGACTCGTGCTGTTCGGGTTCGCACAACGCAAGACGGCGCAAACCGAGTCGCTCAAGCTCATGCGAGAGGCACGCGACATCACAGCACGCATCGCGCTCCTGAACCGGCAACGGCAGGAGCTGACTGCATCCTCGTCCAAGACCGTCCGAGAGGGCGTCGTGTTCATCGAGAAGCGGGCGGGCGGTCCCGCTACGCTCGAGCTGAGCTACCTGGTCAACGGCTGCGGCTGGGCGCCGACGTACAACGTGCGCGCCGAGCGGAGCGGGGGAACCGTGCAGGTCGAATACAACGCGGTCATCCAGCAGCGGACCGGCGAGGACTGGTCCGACGTCGACCTCACGCTGTCGACCGCGACCCCCGCCCTCAGCGCGGCGGGCCCGGGCCTCGCACCGTTCACCGTGGCGCTGGTGCGCGGGGTCAAGCCGGGCGGGAGCAAGGAGAAGGCTGCGGCGAAGTACCAGGCCATTGCACGCCAACAGGTCGACGCGCAGAACCGGCTCTCGGGCGCGATCCTGACCAAAGACAACCTCGCGTCGGCCTGGGCCGTGAACCGGGCCGCCAACGACTTCCAGACCTTCGAGATCTCCACCCGCAACGAGATCCTCGCGTCGATCGCAAGCGCACCGGTACGGGCCGACGGGCCGAGTCTCTCCTATCATCTCGACGTGCCCGTGAGCCTCGCAAGCCGCAATGACC